>NZ_JAGINX010000001.1:1010468-1347291 GCF_017876395.1 Nesterenkonia lacusekhoensis
AGATCCGCCGGAGTCGGTAGCGCACGGTGTTGGGGTGGACGAAGAGGCCTCGCGCGGTGGCCTCCAGGGAGTGGCCTCCGTTGATGTAGGAGGTCGCGGTCTCGAGCAGCCCGTTGCCGGCTTCCTCCAAGGGGGCGAAGATGCTGCTGCGCAGCACCTCTTTGGCTGTGGCGTCGCCTGCCAGCGCCCGCTCCGGCAGCAGGTCCTCGGCCGCCACGGGCTGTGGCGCCTCGGTCCATGCATTGGCGGCTGTGTAGCCCGAATAGGCGGCCTGGGCGCAGCGATGCGCCTGAGCGATGGTCCCCTCTGTGCGGCTGTAGACCACATGCCCGGATCCGAAGCGGCTGAGGATGCGTTCGAAGCCCTCCTTCAGGTCGGTGACTCCGCCGAGGAAGAGCACCAGGCGATCGCCCTGGACGCCGACTACGGCATCGGAGGCGAATCGCACGCATTGGCGCCGCAGGTGGCTCATGAACACGGCATCCGCCTGGTCGGGGGCCGCCCCCACGACGACGACCACTGAGGTGGAGCTGTTCCACCCGACGGCGGCGGCCCGGGAGGTGATCTGCTCCTCCGGCTCCCCGCGCAGGACGGCATCCACCAGCAGAGCTTCGAGGCGGGAGTCCCAGGCGCCGCGGGATTCGGCCGCACGAGCATAGACATCGGCGATGGCGAAGGCCACCTCGCGGGAATAGCGCAGGACCCCCTCCAGCATCACGCGCTGGTCCGGCTCCGGAACCAGCCCGGGCAGGTGCTGCTCCACGGACTCGACGATGGTGCGGATCAGCTGCAGCGCCCGCTGCAGCGAGATGCTGCGCATCAGCTCCGTGGGCGCTGGTCCCAGCAGCTCGTTGACCAGGGGCAGCGAGCGGGACTCTGGGTGCTCCAACCAATGGGCCAGCCCTTGGATGCCGCGCTGGGCGATGAGCCGCAGCGAGGCGCGCTCATCGGTGGAGAGCTGGCGGTACCAGGAGAGTGTGGACTCCAGATGCGCGTTGACCGCCGTCGTGAGCGTCCCCGAATGGGACTTCAGGACCTGGAGCGCTTCCTCGGAGACATGAACTGCTGGAGGAAGCTGCGGCGCAGGAGACATGCCAAGGATTGTACAGACCCTACAAACCCACCCTCATCCCGACCGGCACTGACCGGGAAACTCCCGCCAGGACACCGTCTGCTCCCAGCCGATCTTCCCGCGACCGCGGCAGGGTGAGACGCCTCCGAGCACGAGAAAGCGGCAGAGGACTCTCCAGGATCCCTTGTGTGAGCGAAGGGTTTCGCAACGCGCGCCAGCGCGGTGCGCTTCGCGAGCTAAGGAAGGAGAGTTCTCTGCCGCTTTCGACGATCAGCCCCGAATCAGATCAGGCGTCGCCCCCGGTCTCACCGGAGGTTCCGGCGTTGACGTTGTTCAGGTCGTACTTCTTCAGAGCTTCGGCCGGAGCGGACTTGTCGACCGCTCCCTCTTCGGCCAGCAGCTGCAGCGCCCGGACCACCATGGAGTGCGCGTCGATCTTGAAGTGTCGGCGTGCGGCGGCGCGGGTGTCTGAGAAGCCGAAGTCGTCTGCGCCCAGAGAAGCGAAGCTGTTGGGCACGAACTGACGGATCTGATCAGGCACGGCCGCGGAGTAGTCGGTGGAGGCCACGATCGGTCCCTCAGCTCCCTCGAGCTGCTGGGTGACGAACGGGGTCTCCGGCTCATTCTCCGGGTTCAGCATGGCCTCCTGCTCGACCTGCAGGGCCTGGCGACGCAGCTCGTTCCACGAGGTGACCGACCAGATGTCAGCGGAGACGCCCCAGTCCTCGGCGAGGATCTCGGCGGCCTCCTGCGCCCACGGGACGGACACGCCGGAGG
This sequence comes from Nesterenkonia lacusekhoensis, assembly GCF_017876395.1. Classification (NCBI taxonomy): domain Bacteria; kingdom Bacillati; phylum Actinomycetota; class Actinomycetes; order Micrococcales; family Micrococcaceae; genus Nesterenkonia; species Nesterenkonia lacusekhoensis. The sequence goes on from NZ_JAGINX010000001.1 coordinate 1,012,318, forward strand.
CCAGCAACTGAACCTTCGGGCCTTCCTTCTCCGAGGTGGACTGGCGGTAGATGCCGCGCTTGATGCCTTCGACGTCCACGCCCTCGGGCTCGGGCAGGTGCAGGACCGGCTCATTGTACACCGTCAGGTAGTACATGACGTTGTGGTCGCCGTCGTGGTCGCCGTACATCTCGTAGATGCCGTTCTGCATGATGTGGGCGATCTCGTAGCCGAAGGCCGGGTCGAAGTGCTTGACCGCCGGGTTGGTGGCGGCCAACAGCGGGGAGTGACCGTCGGCGTGCTGCAGCCCCTCACCGGTCAGGGTGGTGCGGCCTGCAGTGGCGCCGATGATGAACCCACGGGTCATCTGGTCGGCCGCCGCCCAGAAGGAGTCGCCGGTGCGCTGGAACCCGAACATCGAGTAGAAGATGTACAACGGGATCATCGGCTCACCGTGGGTGGCATAGCTGGTGCCTGCGGCGGTGAAGGCCGCCGTAGCGCCGGCCTCGTTGATGCCGGGGTGCAGCAGCTTGCCCTGCGGGGACTCCTTATAGGCGAGCATCAGCTCACGATCCACCGAGAGGTAGTTCTGACCCTTGGGGTTGTAGATCTTCGCGGTGGGGAAGAACGAGTCCATGCCGAAGGTGCGCGCCTCATCCGGGATGATCGGCACGATCCGGTCGCCCACGTTCTTGTCCCGCATCAGGTCCTTGAGCAGACGGACCAGGGCCATCGTGGTGGCGGCCTTCTGCTTGCCGGAGCCCTTCTTCGCGGCGTCGAAGACCTTCTGGTCGGGCATGTCCAGGGTGTTGCGGGCCACCCGGCGCTCGGGAAGCGAGCCTCCGAGCTCCTTGCGGCGCTCCTTGAGGTAGGAGATCTCCTCGGAGTCCTCGCCCGGGTGGTAGTAGGGCACGTTGTAGGGGTCGGCCTCGAGCTGCTCATCGCTGATCGGGATGCGCAGAGTGTCGCGGAAGCGCTTCATGTCGTCCACGGTGAGCTTCTTCATCTGGTGGGTCGCGTTGCGTCCCTCGAAGCTCGGGCCGAGGCCGTAGCCCTTGACGGTCTGAGCCAGGATGACTGTGGGCTTGCCCTTGGTCTCCACAGCTGCCTGGTACGCGGCGTAGACCTTCTGGTAGTCGTGCCCGCCGCGCTTGAGGCCCCAGATCTCGTCGTCGGACATGTCCTGGACCATCTCTTTGGTCTTCGCCGCGCGGCCGAAGAAGTGCTCACGGACGAACTCGCCGGACTCTGCCTTATAGGTCTGGTAGTCGCCGTCGAGGGTCTCGTTCATGATGCGGACCAGCTCGCCGTCGTCGTCCTTGTCCAGCAGCTCGTCCCACTCACGGCCCCAGAGGACCTTGATGACGTTCCAGCCGGCGCCGCGGAAGAACCCTTCCAGCTCCTGGACGATCTTGCCGTTGCCGCGGACCGGGCCGTCGAGGCGCTGCAGGTTGCAGTTGATGACGAAGTTGAGGTTGTCCAGCTTCTCGTTGGCCGCCAGCTGCAGCAGGCCGCGCGACTCGGGCTCGTCCATCTCGCCGTCACCCAGGAAGGCCCAGACGTTCTGATCCGAGGTGTCCTTGATGCCGCGGTTGTGCAGGTAGCGGTTGAACTGCGCCTGGTAGATGGCGTTCATCGGGCCGATGCCCATCGACACGGTCGGGAACTGCCAGAACTCCGGCATCAGGCGGGGGTGCGGGTAGGAGCTCAGTCCGTTGGGCGACTTGGAGAACTCCTGGCGGAATCCGTTGAGCTGATCCTCAGTGAGCCGGCCCTCCAGGAAGGCGCGTGCGTAGTTGCCGGGGGAGGAGTGGCCCTGGAAGAAGACCTGATCACCGCCGCCGGGGTGGTCCTGGCCGCGGAAGAAGTGGTTGAGGCCCACTTCGTAGAGGGTGGAGACGCCTGCGTAGGAGGAGATGTGGCCTCCCACGCCGATGTCCTCGCGCTGGGCGCGGTGCACCATGACCGCGGCGTTCCAGCGCAGGATCCGACGGTAGCGGCGCTCCATCTCCTCATCGCCGGGGAACTCGGGCTCCTGGTCCTTCGGGATGGTGTTGACGTAGTCGGTGGTGGTGACCATCGGGTAGTCGATGGATCGTGCACCGGCACGCTGCAGCAGGGTGCGGATGATGTACTCGGCACGCTCGGTGCCGTGGGCTTCGACGAGCTGGTCGAATGACTCCAGCCATTCCTGCGTCTCCTCCGGATCGTGATCCGGAAGCTGATTCGTCAGGCCGCTGCGAATGTGGGTGTTCTCTTCACCAGCGCTCACGGGTACCTCTTTCAGAAGGGTTTCCTTGAGGCCTCCACCAGGGGTCTCCCGGCAATGGGTCCTCGTTTTCTTCACCGCAACTCTACCCGGAACGCACCGGGTTGCACTTCCCGAACGGCGAGCTGTCCGCGTAACGTATGGGGAGAACGGGCCAGCACGGCCCACCGCCGAGAACGATGCACGATCAATCGCCGTCGCAGGAGAAGAGAGAGAGGGAACCTCTGGTGAGTCAGGCTTCAGCTGCCGAGGAACCGGTCAGCGCAGCAGCAGGCCAGAAGTACGATGCGGACGCCAACGTGGTGGACACATCGGACCTGTTGGAGGAACTGGGGTTCACCAAGGAATTCCTCGTCCAGGAGATCGGCGTGGACGACGACGTCGACGATGAGTTCCGCGATGCTCTCGAGGCCGCATTGGCCGAGGAGCTGATCGATGAGGACGAGCAGGAGGTCGTCGATGCCGTGCTCCTGTGGTTCCGCGAGGGCGACGATGACCTCACCGATGCTCTGGTGGATTCGCTGACCACGTTGGACGAAGGCGGCGTGGTCTGGCTGCTGACTCCGCGCTCGGGGCGCGAGGGCTATGTGCCTCCGGTGGAGATCCAGGACGCTGCGCCCAACGCTGGGCTGCATGTGACCTCCTCCGCTGGTGTGAGCGCGAACTGGGCGGCCACCAGGCTCGTCTCGCGCAAGTGAGCAGCTCCGGCGCTGAGGCCGGCACGCTGTTGCCGGTGGGCAGCCGTGTCCCGGAGTTCACCGCTCGGAACCAGCAGGGAGAGACGGTCGGATCAGCGGATCTGGCCGGTGCGGCGTCGTGGGTGATGTTCTACCCCTTCGCCTTCAGCCGGGTCTGCGGCTCCGAACTTGCGCAGCTGCATGCCCGGTGGCCTGAGGTTCAGGCCCATGGCGTGCGTGTTCTGGCCATCAGCTGCGATCCCATGCATTCGCTGCGTGCCTATGCTGAGCTGCTGCATGACCAGGGCGGTGGTGACGGTGCGGAGCCGCTGGGCTTCGACCTGCTCAGCGACTTCTGGCCCCATGGTGAGATCTCGGCCTCCTTCGGAGCCTTCGACGCCGGCCGGGGCGCTGCCCAGCGGGTCAGCTTTTTCCTCGACGCTGAGCTGACCGTCCGCCACGTCCAGTCTGCGGAGTTCTCCCGTTCCAGGGACTTCTCTGAAGCTCTGGGGCATCTGGCCGAGCTCACCTGAGCACGCTGAGCCGATGGCGGGCCGTTCCATTATGTGGCCCTTTTCCAGCGGCGGTGCCCCCGGCGCTGGACAGGTGCAAGAATCGGCGCATGGACAGCATGGACCGTGCAATCATCGAGGCCCTGCGTGAGGACGGGCGTATCTCGAATGCCGCTCTGGCCCAGAAGGTGGGCCTGACGCCCGGGCCCTGCCTGCGCCGTGTCCAGCGGCTGGAGGCGGACGGCATCATCCTGGGCTATTCGGCCGACATCAATCCGGAGGTTCTGGGCCAGTCCTTCGAAGTGGGGCTCTCGGTGGACCTCAGATGGGGCGACCGTGAGACGGTCCAGCACTTCGAAGACACGATGGCCGGCTACGAGGAGGTGCTGGAGCTGCTGCGCCAGTTCCGCTCCCCGGACTACTACGCGAGGGTAGCTGTGGCGGACCTGCAGGCCTATGAGCATTTCCTGACCCACAAGGTGCTGACCATCCCAGGAGTTCAGGACACCGATTCGGCCTTCCCGATGAAGATCATCAAATCGCCGCGTCCGCATGCGCACATGTCGCGGTCATTCGACGACTGATCCGCGTCATCTCCGGAACCTGGTAGAACTGATCCTCGTGAGAGAACGAGGAGCGGGACTGCCGCGAGTGCTGCTGATCGCCACTGTGCTGGTGGTGGCGGCGAATCTGCGCCCCGCGATCAGCGCCGTGGGTCCGCTGCTGGAACAGATCCGGGCGGATACTGGGCTGAGTCCCTCGCTGCTCGGACTGCTGGGCGCGATCCCCGTGATCAGCTTCGGAGTGGTCTCGCCGTTCGTGCACCTGCTCTCCTCCCGCTGGGGGCTGGAGCGCAGCATCTTCGCCTCCCTGCTCCTGCTGGCCGCCGGGACAGTGCTGCGTTCTCTGCCGGCTCCGCTGCTGCCCGGCGACGAGTCCACCGCCGCACAGATCTCTCTGGTGAGCGGCACGGTGATCCTCAGTCTGGCCATCGGGGTCGGCAACGTTCTGGTGCCGGCAGTGGTCAAGCGCGACTTCCCTGACCGGGTGCCGCTGATGACCGGGCTCTATACGGCCACGATGGCCGGCGCAGCCGCAGCGGCTTCCGGCTCGGCCGTGCCCTTGTCCTCGGCGGTGGGCTGGGAGTCTGCGCTGGGCTGCACGGCGCTGCTGGCACTGATCGCGTGTGTTCTGTGGAGTGCACGCTTGGTCTGGGGGCACGGGGCACAACAGCCGTCGACGCCGACTGCACCCGAGTCGACCGCACCGGAGTCTGCGCAGGAACCCTCGATGTGGCGCTCCCCGGTGGCCTGGCAGGTGACCGCCTATTTCGCCCTGCAGTCCGGGATGTTCTACCTGATGCTGACGTGGTACCCGGCGATTCTGAGCTATCACGGGATCGGTGAAGCCTTCGCCGGATGGATGCTCTCCCTCTGGCAGGGCGTCGGCATCGCGGCGAGCCTGCTGGTGGGGCCGGTGCTTCAGCGGGCGAGGGACCAGCGGGCTGTCTCCTCGGTGGTCTGTTGCACGATGGTCCTGACTCTGCTCGGCATCCTGCTCGCGCCCTCGTGGGTGGTCCTCTGGAGCCTGCTCGGCGGTTTCTCCACCTCCACCATGCTGCTGCTGGCGCTGACGATGATCTCGCTGCGGGCTCGCACCGCGCACCAGGCCGGCCGGCTCTCCGGCATGGCCCAGGGAGTGGGATACCTCTGCGCAGCGACCGGCCCGCTGCTGGCGGGAGCGATCTTCGACCTCACCGGGTCATGGAACCCGGTGCTCTATGGAATGCTGGCCGCCGTCGGGCTGCTTGCGGCGGCAGGACTGCTGGCCGGGCGCACCGTCTACACACACTGAGCCGAGCGACAGTGCAGGGACGCAGCGGTGCGCCGGTCCCAGCAGCTCACCACCGGTCGTGGACCTGCGGCCTGATGGCCCCCTCGTAGAGAGAGGACACGGCGTCGAGGAAGTCCTGGGACAGGGTGGGGACCTCTGCGGCGGCCGCATTGCGCTGAGCCTGCTGGGCATTGCGGGCACCGGGGATCACGCTGGTGACACCCGGCTGCTGGATGATCCAGACCAGGGCTGCGGCGGCCGGTTCCAGGCCGGCCTCGCGGGCCAGTGCCGAGAAACGTGCGGCCGCCTCCACTCCTACGGAGAAGTCCACGCCGGAGAAGGTCTCGCCCACGTCGAAGGCTTCGCCGCGGCGGTTGAAGTTCCGATGGTCGTTCTCAGCGAAGACCGTCTCCGGGGTGTAGCGCCCTGAGAGCAGTCCGCTGGCCAGGGGTACCCGGGCGATGATCCCGACGCCGGCCTCTGCGGCGGCAGGCAGCAGCTGGTCCAGGGGCTTCTGACGGAACGCGTTGAGGATGATCTGCACAGAGGCTACGTTCGGCCGGGCGAGAGCGGTGAGCGCTTCCTCCACGGTCTCCACGGAGACCCCGTAGGCGGCGATCGCACCCTCGTCGACCAACTCGTCCAGGGCGTCGTAGACGGCGTCGGAGCTGTAGACCGGGGTTTCCGGGCAGTGCAGCTGGACCATGTCCAGAGTGTCCATGCCCAGGTTGGCCCGGGAGCGGTCGGTCCAGGCGCGGAAATTCGCCTCCGTGGCGTGCCCCAGGCTGGGGGCTGGGGCGCGGCGGACCATCTTGGTGGCCACGAAGCCGTCCCAGTCCGGGTTCTTCCCGCGCCAGCGACCGATGAGCTGCTCGGAGCGGCCGTCGCCGTAGACATCGGCGGTGTCGAAGAAGGTCACTCCGGCCTCTGCTGCGGCGTCGAGGACGGCGAAGGCATCGGCCTCCGCGACATCACCCCAGTCGCCGCCGAGCTGCCAGGTGCCCAGGCCGATCTCAGAGATGCTGCGTCCGGTGCGTCCGAGAGTCCGCTGTTCCATGATGATCTGTCCTCAGGTGCGAGAAGAATGCTGTCCCTGTCGATCGTAGAACAGCGGGCGAGGAGTTCCGAGAAGAGGGCCTCTCGGCGAAGCTTGCCGCGGGGTTGATCAGGCGTATGGAGGGGCCTACTATCAAGTCACTTACCCATGGTGCTGCCCGCGACTTCTGGGAGTTCCATGTCAGGCGCACACAACCGCACGATTCATCGCAGCCGAACTTTTCTGTCTGTGGCCCTGAGGAGGAACTGCGGATCCCGTCGCCATCCTCTCCCATGAGGAGCTCTCCCGAGACGAGCCCGTGGGCCGCCTGGTCGAAGGTGTCGACCTCGTAGCAGTGCTCGACGTCTCCGACGTCGCTCGGGTCTACTATGGTCGATGCCAGCACCGCGGTGCGCTGCTGCCCGATGGTCATATGGAGGGAGAGCACCTCGTCTGCACCCTCCATGGCTCGACATATGATGGGCTGCGAGGCGCCCGGAAGACCCCCTTCCGTTCGACCTGCAGGTCGACCAGGCGAACCCTCAGGCCGGTGAGAGCCTCGGCCCGTTCGCGCAGGTGCCGTCGCGCTGTCTCAGTCAGTTCGCGCACCGGGACCGGGTATGGCAGGGCCAGACGCACTTCCAGAGCGACTGTGCCGCCGGAGAGCGTCGCCCCCACCTGCGGTCGGGTGGTCCTGTCCGCACGCCACAGACCCAGTGGGCCCCGTCCCGAGGCCCGTACGTCGGGGATCTCCGAGGCCGCCTGAGCGGCGGACTTCAACACCACCGCCTCGTGGACCACCAGGCTGCCGCGGACGGAAACAGCGGCGCTCATCGGCGGGTCCGCTCACGAGAGAACATCCCGACCAGGTCGAGCCGCCCTTCGAGCGTGGCCCCGACGACCAGGCCCAGAGCCGCGAAGAAAGCCACGCCCAGCATCGCGAGGAAGCCCGCGAACACAGCGACGAGGCCCAGTACGAGGCCGACGAGGAGTCCGGTGACAGTCGTGATCATGATGCGCTCCTCTCGAGCACGCCGAGGGTCAGGCCAGGTCATGATCGGTGCTCTCGTCATCGCCCTCCGGCAGGTGCACGTCAGCGATGGTGACGTTGACCTCGACCACCTTGAGGCCGGTGCCGTGCTCCACTGAGCGGATCACGTTGCGGCGGATGTTCTCGGCCACCTCCACCACCGCAGCGCCGTACTCGACGATCACAGTCAGGTCGATGGCGGTCTCCCGCTCGCCCTTCTCCACCGAGACGCCGCCGCTGACCTGGGTCTTTGATCCGGGGATCCGCTCCGAGATGGCATCGAAGGTCCGACGCGCGGCGTCGCCCATCGCATACACACCCGGAACCTCGCGCGCGGCGAGTCCGGAGAGCTTCTGGACGACCGTCTCCTCGACGACGGTGGTTCCGTGGGCAGTGACCAGTGGGCTGTCAGCAGAAGCCTCAGACCGGGAACTCCGAATCGCCTCGCGGTTGCTCCCCGCATCGTTCCGGTTGGTCTGAGCCTCCGGCCGTCGTGGACGAGGCCACGGTGGCCGCGCGGGCGCAGGACGGAGACGTGGCCGCCTTCGAACAGCTGTTGGACATCTATGAGGCTCCACTGCTGCGCTTGGCGGTCAGGATGCTGCGGGTTCGTTTCGACGCCGAGGACGTCGTGCAGGACACCTTCCTGACGGTCTGGCGCCGGGTCGATACTCTGGAGGACGCGGGCCGGTTCAAGACCTGGATCTATCGCCTGGTCAGCAACGCCTGCATCGATGTCGTCCGCCGTCGGGAACGGCAACGCACGAACTCGATGGCCCCGCGGACTTCGTGGATGTCGCGTCCAGGGCACCGTCTTTGGAAGAGACGGCGGAACGCGGAGCAGCTGTGCGCCACTTGGAGAACGTGCTGACCGCGTTGCCTGCGGAACAGCGGCTGGCCTGGCTGCTCTACGAGGTCCACGGCCAGTCGTATGCCGAGATCGCGCAGGTGATGGACATTGTGCACCGGGAATCGGTTCTCGGGCCCACCACCGAACTGTCCACCCCGTCAGGTCTCCGCTTCGAGATGCTCACCGCGACGATCCGGCAGATCATCCGTGATGCCGCGGACCAGGAGCCTGGCTTCGTCGCCCGGCGCGTGCGGGTCGACGTCGACGAGGCGGGGTCCTCTTCCGGGGCGGCCCGGGGCTGATGAGCGAAGAAGACATCGCCGAGCTCGAAACCGCTGAGGGTGATCAAGCCGCGCAACTGTTCTTAGAGCAGATGATCGTCCATCACGAAGGTGCTGTTACGGTGGCGGAAGACCACCTGGCCAACGGGGGAGAACCCCGAGGCCCTGGAACTATCAGAAGAGATCATCAGCGTCCAGCAGGCTGAGATCGAACACATGGAAGACCTGCTGGAGAACGTGAAGAACCCTCATGGCTGAACACCACGGGCACCACGACCACTCAGGCCACCACCACGGCCCCCACGTAGCGCACGCCCCCGAGGAAGGCCACGGCCACCCCACTGGTCACCATGGGCATGCGATGCATCCCAAAGGCGACGACGCCCACGGACATGCTTCCTCCGGCCATGCCGAGCACGACCATTCAGCTCACCATGGCCACTCAGGCCATGGAGGCCATGGTGATCACGTCGGGCAGTTCCGCAGGCTGTTCTGGATCATGCTGGTCTTGGCGGTGCCGGTGGTGGGGTTCAACGAGATGTTCGCCCACCTCATCGGCTACCACCTGCCAGAGGCTACTTGGGTTTGGTGGGTCTCCCCGGTACTGGGCACCGTGATCTACGCCTGGGGCGGCTGGCCCTTCCTCACCGGGGCGGTCTCGGAGATTCGTTCCGGCAAGCCGGGGATGATGCTGCTGATCGGCCTAGCGATCACGGTGGCGTTCATCGCCTCTTGGGGTGCTACCCTGCACCTGCTTGATCATGAGCTGAACTTCTGGTGGGAGCTGGCCCTGCTGGTGGTGATCATGCTGTTAGGCCACTGGATCGAGATGCGCTCCCTGGCCCGAACCAGCTCAGCCCTGGACTCGCTGGCTGCCCTGCTGCCCGATGAGGCAGAGAAGGTCACCGACCACGGCGTAGAGAAGGTGTCCCCGGCGCAGTTGGCTCTCGATGATGTGGTGATCGTGCGTCCCGGTGCTTCTGTGCCTGCTGATGGTCAGGTGATTGATGGTTCGGCCAGTATGGATGAGTCGATGGTCACCGGTGAGTCCAAGCCCGTACGGCGCGAGGAAGGCGATCATGTGGTGGCCGGGACGGTAGCCACTGACTCCGGCATCCGGGTAAGGATCACCGCCACCGGAGACGACACCGCCTTGGCCGGTATTCAACGCCTGGTCGCTGATGCCCAGGCCTCGTCTTCCCGGGCTCAGCGGATCGCCGATACCGCGGCGGGGTGGTTGTTCTGGTTCGCCCTGGTCGCCGCGCTGATCACGGCGGCAGCCTGGGTCATGTTGGGGATGCCGGATGCTGCGGTGGTGCGGACCATCACTGTGTTGGTGATCGCCTGCCCGCACGCCCTGGGCCTGGCGATCCCGCTTGTGGTCTCCATCGCCACCGAACGCGCTGCCCGCGGCGGGGTGCTCATCAAGGACCGGCTGGCCCTGGAATCAATGCGCACCGTTGACGCGATGCTGTTCGACAAGACCGGCACTCTCACCAAGGGAGAACCCACCGTCACAGGCATCGAACCCACCCAGGGGTACACCGGAGATGAGGTCCTGGCCCTGGCCGCCGCAGCTGAGGCCGACAGCGAGCACCCGCTGGCCCGCGCCATCGTCGGCGCAGCATCCCACCGCAACCTGGAGGTTGCTGCCGCCGGGGACTTCTCATCCTCACCCGCTGTAGGGGTCCGTGCCACAGTCAACGGCACCGTGATTCAGGTCGGTGGCCCCTACATGCTCAGCGAGCAGCACCAAGACGAGCTGCCCATCGCCGAGCGATGGAGGCACGAGGGAGCGATCATCCTCCACGTCCTGGCCGAAGGCAAGGTAATCGGCGCCCTGCGCCTGGCCGATGAAATCCGACCCGAATCCCGAGCCACGGTCCAAGCCCTCCACGCCGTGGGGGCTCAGGTGGTCATGATCACTGGGGACGCCCAAGCGGTCGCCGACACTGTTGCGGCCGAGCTGGGCATCGACCGGGTCTTCGCCGGGGTCCGCCCCGAAGACAAGGCCGCCAAGGTCAAAGAACTCCAGCAGGAGGGACAGAAGGTAGCCATGGTCGGTGACGGCGTAAACGACGCCCCCGCCCTGGCCCAGGCCGATGTCGGCGTGGCCATCGGGGCGGGAACTGATGTGGCCATCGGCTCCGCCGGGGTGATCCTGGCCAGCTCCGACCCCCGCTCAGTGTTGTCAGTGATTGATCTGTCCCGCTCCAGCTACCGGAAGATGAAGCAGAACCTCTGGTGGGCCGCCGGCTACAACCTCATCTCCGTACCACTGGCCGCAGGCATCCTCGCGCCCATCGGATTTGTGCTGCCCATGAGCATCGGCGCGATCCTGATGTCAGCCTCCACTGTCGTGGTCGCCCTCAACGCCCAACTGCTGCGCCGCTTGGACCTCCGGCCAGAAGTCTCCACCCGAAACTTCACCACCTAGGAGTGGGTTTGCTGAAGGTTCGGTTGACTTCAAGACTGCGGAGAAAGCAGGAAGGATGGAAGTCATGCCGAAAGTCGTCTATACCGAGGAGTTCCGCCGCACCGCTGTGGAGCTGGTTGCTGGAGGGATGAGCCATAAGCAGGTCTGGGCGGATATGGGCTGCTCGATGTCCGCGCTGCAGTCCTAGATCCGAGCTGCGAAGCTCGAAGAGCATGGGATCGAGCCGGCTAAGGATGCTGAGGAATCCCGGGCGCAGGCGAAGATGCTGCGCCGGATCCGTGAGCTTGAGCAGGAGAACAAGGTCCTGCGTGAAGCTGCGGCGTATCTCTCCCAGGCGAATCTGAAGCTGGGTGGGACCTCCCCAAAATGATGTTCCCGCTGGTCCGGGACCTTGCCGCTGCCGGGGTGCCTGTGGCGGTGACCTGCCGGGTTCTGGGCTTTACCAAGCAGGCCTTCTATAAATGGGCAGCGGCGCCGATCTCTCAGCGGGATTGGGATGAGGCCCACCTGCTCAACGCCGCGGTAGATGTTCATGCTGATGACCCTGAGTTCGGACACCGGTTCATCGCCGATGAGCTCACCGCCGCCGGGTATCAGGCCTCTGAGCGGCGGGTGTGGCGGCTGTGTTCACAGCAGCAGCTCTTCTCAGCCACTCAGCGCAAGGGCAGGAAGAAGCGCAATAACCCGGGCGCGCCGGTCTGTGATGACCTCATCGGCAGGGACTTCACCGCCGTCGGGGCTCACCAGAAGTGGTTGGCGGATATCACCGAGCACCGCACCGGTGAGGGCAAGCTCTACCTGTGCGCGATCAAGGATGTCTTCAGTACCAGGATCGTGGGATATGCCATCGACTCCAGGATGAAGTCCCGTCTGGCAGTGACGGCTTTGCACGATCCTGTGGCTCGTCGCGGAGGCCCTTCAGCAGTGGCCGGGTGCATTGTTCGTTCGGACCGTGGGTCGCAAGCCGTATTCAACCGGTGGTCGCAACAGTTGACTGTTGAGCTGAGCGTAGCTGATCCTCGAAGGCTTCGGCAGGTGTCCTCCATCCGAGGATTCCGCGGGGCCGGTTATTCATCGTGGTGGCTATCGCAGCGATCTCCGCGGCACTCCACCGTGAGAGGTCGGTGCCTTTCGGGAAGTACTGACGCAGCAGCCCATTGAGGTGTTCGTTGCTGCCGCGCTGCCACGGGCTCTTCGCGTCGGCGAAGTACACCGGGGTCTTGGTGGCCTCAGTGAACAGAGCATGGGCTGGGAGTTCCTTGCCCCGGTCCCAGGTCAAGGATCGTCGAAGCCTCGGCGGCACCGGAGTCATAACGTTGATCAGGGCGTCCTTCATGGTCAGTGCCCCGTAGCCGGCCAGGGCGGGCCCGTTCTTCTTCGGCGGGATGAGCCCGTAGCCGACCTGTCGGGGTAGGTGTACGAGCATCGTGTAGCGGGTGGTGCGCTCAATCAGGGTGGCCACCGCTGAGCGTTTCAGCCCGATGATCAGGTCTCCTTCCCAATGGCCGGCGATCTTGCGGTCCTCGACCTCCTTGGGGCGTTTCTGCAGCACGGTCTCGGCAGTGACATGAGCCCAGCCTTCCTGCCGTGTGCGGGCCCGAGGCATCCGCTTGGTGCGACCTCGGCGCAGGTGCCAGGACTGCTTATGCCGATCCCCACGGTGGGGCTTGTTCTTCCCATCCCAGGCCGGGCCATCGGGGCCGACGATCTCACCAGCAGCGGTGAGAATCGCCCCGCTGAGCTTGTCTTGGACGTACTGGCGCAGCCGATCGTTCGTGGCTACCTTCGCGGTCTTCGGGCGGCGGGCGCGCCGCTCAGCATGCCACTGCGCAGTAGAGGCTTTGTACTGCAGCTGATAGGTCCTGGTCGAGGCGTTACGCCGTAGCTCTCGTGAAATCGTCGATGGGCTTCGCCCCAGCCGACGGGCGATCTCACGGACCCCAGTGTCTTGGGCTCGCCATAAAGCGATGTCCTCTCGCTCGGAGGAGGAGATATACCGCCCCGAAACAGTCGGAGCCAATCGCGGATTCACGCCACCAGCATGCTTGAACCAACGGTGAGCTACAGGCTCGGAGACACCGGCGGCTTCACCGGCCTCCCGCGTCTTAGCTCCTGCAGCAATGGATTGCTAGAACCGGACCCGGTCTTCTCTCCACGCCACTGTTGGACGCCCCGGAGACACAATCTGCCCCCGATACTCTCGGACCCTCTTCTGCTTTTCCCAGACTCCCATCGAACACCTCCATCAGGTAGGTATTGCGACGACCACTTGAATACGGCCAATTTCGTTCACGGAGATTCCAACGGGCCCTGAAGGGCTACGAGCTGGCCGGGTCCATGGGCCGAGTGGGAGCTCCTGGGCCACTCGCGCTCAGCTGCGGGCCCGGATCATCCATCGGATCGAAGCGATCTACTACCGCCGCCGCCGACAACGGAGGCTGGGTAAGCTGATCCCGATCGAATACGAGACCGTTTGCAAAGAAGCCGTCGCCCTGGCGGCATAAGCCCCACGGTCAACCAGACCTTCAGCGGACCCAAGTCACATCTGGAGGACTGCCTGGCTCTGGCCGGGGACTGCCATGCGATCTACACCAGCATCGATGACTCGCTGCGACGGATCGCGAACCAGGCCTTCTTCGACAAGCTCTACGTGACCGAGGCTGACACCGTGGACGGGGAGCCCGGGGTGCCGTTCAACCCCCAGGTCCAGGCGACCGCGTTGCGCCAGCAGACGGACGGAGACCTCACTAGGACTCAAACCGGTGATGTCGGCGGTTTGAACAACGACGATCTGGTGGGCGCTGAGGGACTCGAACCCCCGACCTATTCGGTGTAAACGAAGTGCTCTAGCCAACTGAGCTAAGCGCCCGGACTGTGCCGCATGAACGGCAACAGCCTAGAACTATAGCAGAGTTCTGTTTCCACAGACCCTGCGTGGAGTCACCCGTCGGTGAGAGCAGTCTGCTCGGCAGCGTACAGAGCCGCGCCCACGATGCCGGCGTTGTTCTGCAGCTGAGCGGTGACCACCTCGGCGCGCAGGCCCTCCACATAGGGGAGGAAGTCCTCGCTGCGCTTGGAGATGCCCCCGCCGATGATGAACATCGAGGGCGGGAAGATCCGCTCGAGGTGCTTCAGATACCGGCCCACAGTGCGCCCGTACTCATCCCAGGGCATATCGGCGCGCTCACGGGCCGAGGCCGAGGCGACCTTCTCTGCGATCTCGCCTTCGAACTCCAGGTGGCCGAACTCGGCATTGGGCACCAGGACGCCGTCGTGGACCATGGCGGCACCGATCCCGGTGCCCAGGGTGATGGTCATGACTGTGCCGGTGCGCCCGACGCCGGCGCCGTAGCGCGCCTCTGCCAGGCCGGCGCCGTCGGCGTCGTTCATGGTGTAGATCTGGCCGGGAAGCTCGGCCAGCAGCTGGCCGGCGTCGCACTCCAGCCAGGAGTCATCGACGTTCGCCGCGGAGAGCACCACATTGTCGATGACGATGCCGGGCACCAGCACACCCACCGCCAGATCATCGGGCGACGGCGCGCCCTTGCGGTGCAGCAGCTCGTGCAGGATCGTGTCGATCACCTCAGCCACCGCCTCAGGAGTGGCAGGCTTGGGGGTCGGGATGCGGTAGCGGTCGCCCACCAGCTCACCGGTGGGGAGATCCACGATGCCGCCCTTGATGCCGGTTCCGCCGACGTCGATGCCGATGGCGCGTCGCGGGAGGTTCTTCACGCCTGCGCTGGCCGGGCCGATGGCCTTGGCTGCGAGAGCGTCGCCCTCCGGCAGGTTGTCAGGGGAGCGGTCGGTAGTTGCCATGGACGTCAGTTCTCCTCAGAGGGTAGGGTCAGGATCTCGGCGCCATCCTCGGTGACCACGAGGGTGTGCTCGAACTGGGCGGTGCGCTTCCGGTCGCGGGTGACAGCGGTCCAGCCGTCCTCCCACATGTCCCAGTGGCGCGTTCCCAGCGTGATCATCGGCTCGATGGTGAAGACCATGCCGGGCTCCATCGGCTGGGAGTGGTCAGGTGCGGCGTCGAAGTGGGGGATGACCAGGCCGGTGTGGAAGGCCGGTCCCACGCCGTGCCCGATGAACTCGTGCACCGTGCCGTAGCCGAAGCGGCGGGCGTAGACCTCGATGGTCCGCCCGATCACGTTGATGGGCCGGCCCGGCTTCACCGCACGGATGCCGCGCATCATCGCTTCCTTCGCCCGCTCCACCAGCAGGCGGGACTCCTCATCCACATCGCCCACCAGGAAGGTGACGTTGTGATCGCCGTGGACCCCGTCCAGGAAGGCGGTGATGTCCAGGTTCACGATGTCGCCGTCGTTCAGGACTGTGGAATCCGGGATCCCATGGCAGACCACCTCGTTCACCGAGGTGCAGATCGACTTGGGGAAGCCGCGGTAGGACAGGCAGGAGGGGTAGGCGCCACGCTCGGTCAGATACTGATGCGCGAAGGCATCGAGCTCATCGGTGGTCACACCCGGTCGGATCAGCCGACCGGTGGCCACCATCGCATCGGCGGCGAGCTGGCCGGCGCGGCGGATGTTCTCCACCGTCTCGGCGTCGAAGCTATCCGGCCCGGTGTACTCCGGCGGAGCATCGAGACCGACATAGTTCGGCCTCGGAATATGGTCTGGGACGCTGCGCTGCGGGGAGACGATGCCCTTGGTAAGGGTGCCGACCGGCGCGGAGGAGGATGCAGAAGACTGCGCTGAGGTCATGAGTGTCATCCTAACGCTGTGCGGCCGGCGGCGCTGTCGGCTCGCCCGCCGGCGGACGTAGGCTGGGAGCTATGGGCAACGACTATTGGTACAACATCCAGACCGGCCAGGTGGAGCAGGGCGCGCAGTCCGGCTGGAAGCACTTGCTGGGGCCCTACAGCTCCTATGCCGAGGCGACCCAGGCCATGGAGCGTGTGAAGGCCAACAACGAGGCCTGGGAGGACGAAGAAGCCTCCGAACACTGGCAGGACGACGGCGGCCAGTCCAGCTGAGCAGCCGAATTGAACCCCGACGGCACCCCCAGCCCCCTGTTTCAGCCCGCCCTGTCCGCGCGGCGGTTCAGAAGGAATGCTCCTCGCCGGGGAACCGGCCCTCGAGCACCTCGCTGCGGTAGGTGCTGACCGCCTCGGTCATCACGCTGCGCAGATCTGCATATTTCTTCACAAAGCGCGGGCTCCTGCCCTCGCCCAGGCCGAGCATGTCCTGCCAGACCAGCACCTGTCCGGTGGCGGCCGCTCCGGCACCGATCCCGATGGTCGGAACCTCCAGTGCGGCGTCGAGCTGCTCCATCACCTCGGCGGGCACCATCTCGGCGAGCACGGCAAAGGATCCGGCCTGCTCCATGGCCCGGGCATCGGTCAGCACCGCCTCCGCCGCGTCTCCGCGGCCCTGGACCCGGTAGCCGCCCAGAGCATGTTCGGACTGCGGGGTGAAGCCCACATGGCCGATGACTGGGATCCCTGCGGAGACCATGGCGCGGATATGAGGCGCCAGTTCGGCGTCGCCCTCCACCTTGACCGCGTGGACACCGGCCTCCTTCATGAAGCGCACCGCCGTCTCCACCGCCTGCTGCGGGGAGGCCTCATAGGTGCCGAAGGGGAGGTCTGCGACCACCAGTGCGCGGCGCGCGCCGGCCACCACAGATCTCGCGAAGACCAGCAGCTCATCAGTGGTGATCGGAAGCGTGCTCTCCCGGCCCATCATCACGTTGGCGGCGGAGTCGCCCACCAGCAGAACCTCGACGCCGGCCTGGTCGAAGATGCCTGCGGTCATGGCGTCATAGGCGGTCAGCATGGCGAAGCGCCGCCCCTGCTCCTTGAACTGCTTCAGATGAAGGGTGCGGATGCGGGCCGGCGTCGACTTCTGCGCATCGGACATGCCCATAGAGTACAGCGTGGCCCGATTTGGGTAGAGTGGGTCGCGGATTGGACTTACCCCGTGTCAGGAGGCTGCACGCATGGATCGACAGCAGGAATTCGTACTGCGCACCATCGAGGAGCGCGATGTCCGGTTCGTGCGGCTTTGGTTCACTGACGTCGTCGGGTCGCTGAAGTCCGTGGCGCTCTCCCCGGCCGAGGTCGAGGGCGCCTTCGGCGAGGGCCTGGGCTTCGACGGGTCCTCCATCGAGGGCCTGTCCCGAGTCTTCGAATCGGACATGCTCCTGAAGCCTGACCCCTCCAGCTTCCAGATCCTGCCCTGGCGCGGCGAGGAGGAACCCACCTCCCGCATGTTCTGCGATGTCCTGACCCCGGACCAGGAACCGGCCGCCGGGGATCCGCGCTGGGTCCTGCGCCGTCAGCTCGAGGCCGCCGGTGAGATGGGCTTCACCTGCTACACCCACCCGGAGATCGAGTTCTACCTGTTCGAATCTGAGGAGCTCGACGCGGACGGGCTGCCCCGACCCGCCGATCGCGCCGGCTATTTCGACCACATCACCGGCTCCGTCGCTCAGGACCTGCGCCGTCAGACGGTCAGCATGCTCGAGGCAGTGGGCATCTCGGTGGAGTTCACCCACAACGAGGTCGGGCCGGGTCAGAACGAGATCGACCTGCGCTACGCTGATGCGCTGACGACTGCGGACAACATCATGACCTTCCGCACCATCGTCAAGGAGGTGGCGCTGCAGCACAATAAGTTCGCCTCCTTCATGCCCAAGCCCTTCTCAGAGCACCCGGGCTCGGCGATGCACACCCACTTCAGCCTCTTCGAAGGCGACACCAACGCGCTGTACTCGCCCAACGCCGAGTACAACCTCTCCACCACAGCACGTCAGTTCATCTCCGGCGTGCTGACCCACGCCCCCGAGTTCACCGCGGTCACCAACCAGTTCGTGAACTCCTATAAGCGCCTGTGGGGCGGGGGAGAGGCCCCCTCCCACGTCTCCTGGGGCCACAACAACCGCTCCGCCCTGATCCGCGTGCCGCTGTACAAACCCACCAAGGGCGGCTCGGCGCGCATCGAGTTCCGCGGCATCGACTCTGCGGCCAACCCCTACCTGGCCTACGCCATGGTCCTGGGCGCCGGCCTGAAGGGCATCCGCGACGAGTACGACCTGGGCGACGCCATCACCGAGGACGTCTGGTCGCTGACCACCGCCGAACGCAAGGCCCTGGGCATCAAGCCGCTGCCCGGCACCCTGCATGACGCGATCCGCCAGATGGAGGACTCCGAGCTGGTGGCCGAGGTCCTCGGCGAGCAGGTCTTCAGCAACTTCCTGCGCAATAAGCAGCAGGAATGGGACGAGTACCGCGTGAACGTCTCGCCCTGGGAGATCAACCGCTACCTGGGGACCATCTGAGCCGAATCCACCGCTGCTGCCCCGTATGACCGGATACTCGCGACGCGACCTGATCGCCACCGGCTTCCAGGACCTCGAGCGCGCCTCGGGGTTCCTGGCCGATGAGCAGCTGGCCGACTTCGCCCCGGCACCTCTGCTGGCTGCGCTGCGGTACGCCCCGGACGCCGACCAGGCAGTCCTGCTGCTGATCCGGCTGCTCGAACGTGCTCCACAGATCAAGGAGCTCTTCACCGAAGCGGCGGGGGAGTACCCCCGTGCCATTGCGCTGATGCGTCTGTTGGGATCCTCCCAGGCGATCAGCGAGTTTCTGATCCGGCGCCCTGAGCACGCAGACCTGCTCCTCAGCGCCGACGTGCTGCTGGGTTCCGGCGACGATGGCACTCCGGCCGAACCGCCGGCGGTCAGCACGGACACTGAGCTGCGGAACACCCTGCTGCGCGCTGTGCAGGCGGACCCCCATGCTGAAGTTCCCCAGGCGGTCTTGGGCGAGGCCTTCACGGTCCGTGATGCCTCGGTCCAGCTGCGGGTGGCCTATCGCCGCGAGCTGACCGTTCTGGCCCTGCGCGACCTCTGCACGGAGGACCCCTTGGCCTACCAGCCGCTGGTGGCTCAGCAGCTGGCCGACCTCGCTGCGGCCGCGCTGGAGGCCGCCCTGGCGGTCAGCCGTGCCGAGCAGCGTGAGAAGCAGGGAGAGCTGGTCGATGACCTGGAGCTCGCCGTCATCGGAATGGGCAAATGCGGAGCGCGAGAGCTGAACTACATCTCCGATGTGGACGTCATCTTCGTCCATCGTGCCCCCGAGGACGTGGACCCCGGCCGGGCGCGGACAGCCGCCGCCGCGATGGCCGCCGGGATCTCCAAGATCATCAACAGCGCCGCACCGGAGCCCGGCCTCTGGGAGGTGGACGCGAACCTGCGCCCGGAGGGCAGGGACGGGGAGCTCTCACGCAGCCTGGAGTCCCACGTGGAGTACTACCGCCGCTGGGCTCACGGGTGGGAGTTCCAAGCTCTGCTGAAGGCCCGGCCCATCGCCGGCAGCCCCGCCCTCGGGGCGGACTACATGGAGAAGATCTGGCCCTTCGTCTGGAGCTCCTCCCAGCAGGAGGGCTTCGTGGAGAACGTCCAGCGGATGCGTCGTCGGGTCTTCGAGAACATCCCGGCCTCCTCCGGGGACCGGGAGCTGAAGCTGGGGCGCGGGGGCCTGCGGGACGTGGAGTTCACCGTCCAGCTGCTGCAGCTGGTCCATGGGCGCGTGGATGAGTCCCTGCGGGTCCGTGACACCCTCTCGGCCATCGACTCCCTGGCCCAGGGCGAGTACATGGCCAGCCGCGACCGCGACGCGATGTCGCGGTGCTACCGGCAGCTGCGCCTCTATGAGCATCGGATCCAGATGTCCCAGATGCGGCGCACCCACCTGATGCCGGAGAAGGACTCGGAGCTGCGGGCGCTGGCCTTGGCGGCGGAGCCGCCCAGTCCGCTGCGACGATCGCACCCTGAGGCTCTGCACCAGCAGTGGCGGGGGATCGTCCGCGAGGTCTCCACCTTCCACGAGACCATCTTCTACCGGCCCCTGCTCTCGACCATGGCCGTGCTCTCCGACGAAGACGCCCGGCTGTCTCCGGAAGCAGCTCAGGAGCGGCTGGCGGCACTGGGTTATGCCGACACCCGCGGAGCGATGCGTCATATCGAGGCGCTGACCTCTGGTGTGAGCCGACGGGCCACCCTGCAGCGTCGGATCCTGCCGATGATGCTCGGGTGGTTCGCCGAAGGAGTGGACCCCGACGCCGGTCTGCTCGCCTTCCGACGCCTCAGCGAGTCCCTGGGTGCCAGCCCGTGGTATCTGACGATGCTTCGCGACTCGTCCGTGGCAGCCGAGCGGCTCTGCCACATCCTCTCCAGTGCCCGGTTCATCTCAGACCAGCTGGAGCACTCCCCGGAATCCACCAAGTGGCTCGGCGAGGACAGGGACCTGGCGCCCCGCAGCTTCGAGCAGCTCTGGCGTGAGATCCGGAACTCATTGTTCCGGCACGAGACCGACACCTCCGCGGCGGTGCGCCTGGTGCGGCTGATCCGCCAGCGGGAGGTTCTGCGGGTGGCCATAGCGGACGCCGTCGGCCACCTGGATGTCCAGCAGGTCGGCGTCGCGCTCTCCGATGCCGACCGTGCGGCCACGCTGGGCGCTCTGCATATGGCCGAGCGTGAGATCTACGCCGACGAGGGGCAGCACGTCCAACTCCTGATCGTGGCCATGGGCCGGCAGGGCGGACGTGAGATCTCCTATGGTTCCGATATGGACGCCCTCTTCGTCCACCGCACGGCGCAGGGCGGTGACCCGACCAAGGCTGACGCTCAGGCCCAGAAGCTGGCTGCTCGGGTGCGGGCGCTGCTCTCCCAAGGGGCCGCTGTCCGCGGCGAGTACCCGCTGCAGCTGGACGCTGACCTGCGCCCCGAAGGAAAGAATGGGCCGCTCTCCCGATCCCTGGACTCCTTCGCGGAGTACTACCGCCGGTGGATGGATGTCTGGGAGCGCCAGGCTCTGCTGCGCGCCCGGCCGCTGGCGGGCTGCGATGAGCTTGCCGCGGACTTCATGAAGCTGGTGGACGCGATCCGCTACGGCGAGGAACCTTCCCCGGCCCAGGTGCGCGAGATCCGTCGCATCAAGGCGCGGGTGGAATCGGAGCGGCTTCCGCGCGGAGCAGATCCGGCTCGACACGTGAAGCTGGGCCGCGGGGGACTCTCCGACGTCGAATGGCTGGTCCAGCTGCTGCAGCTGCAGCACGCGCGCCGCCGTCGGAAGCTGCGCACCCAGTCCACGCTGGCGGCGCTGGACATCCTGGTGGACGAAGAGCTGCTGAGCCCCTTCGACGCCGCCACCCTGGCCGAGGCGTGGACGCTGTGCACGAAGGTCCGCGCCGCGACCATGATCTGGCGCGGCAAGATCTCAGACGTGCTGCCCTCGGCCCGGCGTGATCTGGATGCGATCGGCAGGTGGTGCGGCTTCGAACCCGGCAGCACCTCGGCCTTCGAAGAGCACTACCTGCGCACCACCCGCCGAGCCCGGCAGGTCTTCGAGCGTCTCTTCTACGAGACGGCCTGAGGTCGCCCAGCCGGACTGCGGGCCCCTCTCAGAGGACTGGCGCCTGCGGCGCCAGCAGATCCCCACCGCGGCCCACCTCGCTGCTGCGCAGCGACGCGGGACCCTGCCGCGGCGGAGGCCCCTCTCAGAGGACAGGCGCCTGCGGCGCCAGCAGTTCCAAGGTCCGGTGCTGGTTGTCTTCAGACGGTGCCAGGTTGACCAGCATGATCTCGTCGGCCTGGACTTCGTCGCCGAAGGCATCCAGCCAGTCCACGACCTCCCGCTGGGTGCCGGAGACGGTGCGGCTGAGCATACCGAGGACCTGCTGGCCTGCGGGATGGTCTCGCAGCTGGGTGACGTCGTCATCGGAGAGCTGCTTATCGCGGCCCAGCATGGTGCGGATCCAGCTGTCCTCCGCCTGACGTCGCTGCTGACGGGCGACATCGGCGTCGTCGTGGGCGATCACGTTGGCTGCGGCGATGAAGTGCGGCTTCGCATCCGGGCCGGTCAGTGACTTGGAGGAGTCGAACTGCTCCCGGTAGGTCTCCGCAGCTTGGGTGAGCATCTGCGGCGCGAAGTGGGAGGCGAACGCGTAGGGCACGCCGAGATGAGCGGCCAGCTGGGCGCCGAACAGCGAAGATCCCAGGATGTAGAGCGGCACATCGGTGCGGTGGCCGGGATAGGCGTTTACGCCGGGGACACGGCTGTATCCGGCCAGATAGCCGTTGAGCTCCATCACATCGGACTGGAACCGGTCTGCCTCCGTGCCGTCGCGGCGCAGCGCGCGCATGGTGACCCCGTCGGTGCCGGGCGCACGGCCCAGACCCAGATCGATGCGCCCGGGGAAGAGCGTCTCCAGCGTGCCGAACTGCTCGGCGATGACCAGCGGGGAGTGGTTGGGCAGCATGATGCCGCCGGCGCCCACGCGGATGTTCTCGGTGGCGGCGGCGATGTGCTGGATGAGCAGGGAGGTGGCTGAGGAGGCCACATGCGGCATGTTGTGGTGTTCGGCGAACCAGAGCCGGGTGTAGCCCCGAGAGTCCGCGGTCTGTGCCAGACGGCGGCTGCGGGCGATGCCCTCTGCGATCGGCTCTCCGGGGTTCACCCGGGCGAGGTCGAGCAGAGACAGCGGTCGTGATGCGGTGATGGACATATCCAGGTCAACGCCGCGCCGGTCTCGCATAATCCCGCCTGTGACGAGGCTTGCTCTCGCCCCCGCAGCCGGGTGTGACCTCCTAGGATGGGAGGCATGGCTCATGGTGAATACAAAGTGCCCAGCGGCAAGCTGGTGGTGGCTGATCTGGAGCTCAGCGAGGATGCCCCTGTCATCGCGCGGGCATCGATCAACGGAGATTTCTTCCTGGAACCTGATGACGCTTTGGAGGCCCTCAACGCCGCGTTGACCGGACTCTCCGCTGACGCCTCCCGGGAGGAGATCGCCGCTGCTGTCCGGGCCGGTCTGCCGGAGGGTGCGCAGATGATCGGCTTCGATGAGGCCGCAGTGGCCACAGCCGTGCGCCGGGCGCTCGGCCGCGCCACCGGTTGGGAGGACCACCAGTGGGAGGTGCTGCCGGCCACGAACCTGCCGATTGCGGTGAACGTGGCCCTGGATCAGGTGCTCACCGAAGAGGTCGGTGCGGGCAATCGCCCTCCGCTGATGCGGCTCTGGGACTGGTCAGAGCGCGCAGTGGTGATCGGGTCCTTCCAGTCCTTGGCCAATGAGGTGGACAGCGCCGCGGCGGCGGCGCTGGATACTGAGGTGGTGCGCCGGATCTCCGGCGGCGGCGCGATGTTCATGGAATCGGGCAACTGCATCACCTACTCGCTGTGCTTCCCCCAGTCGCTGGTGGATGGCTTGAGCTTCGCCGATTCCTATCCCTTCCTGGACTCCTGGGTCATGGAGGCCCTGGAGCGGGTCGGTGTCCGTGCCGAGTACAAACCGCTCAACGACATCGTCTCGGCTGCCGAGGGCGAAGGCCTGGGGCGCAAGATCGGCGGGGCCGCCCAGAAGCGGCTTGCCAACGGGGGCATGCTCCACCACGTGACCATGAGCTATGACATCGACGCCGAGCGTATGACCCAGGTGCTGCGCATCGGTCGTGAGAAGCTCTCCGACAAGGGCCACCGCTCAGCGGTGAAACGTGTGGACCCGCTGCGCAGCCAGACCGGTCTGGCGCGGCAGGAGATCATGGACGTGTTCGTGCGGACCTTCGCAGAGCGCCACGGCGCCACGGTGGCCAGCATCCGTCCCCACGAGCTGGCCCGCGCGGAGCAGCTGGTGGCAGAGAAGTTCGGCACCGAGGAATGGACGGCACGAGTCCCATGAGCGCGATCGACGATGTCCTCACCCACCAGCTGCTGGAGCGGATCCGGCAGCGCGCACCGGGCTATGACGAGGCCAATGAGTTCTGCCGAGAGGATCTCGACGAGCTGCAGCAGGCCGGGTACCTGAAGGCCCTGGTCCCGCAGAAGTACGGAGGCCTCGGCTGGAGCCTGCCACAGCTGGTCGAGGCCCAGCGTCTGCTGGCCGCCCACGCTCCGGCCACTGCCCTGGCGGTCAACATGCACCATGTCTGGGTCTCTGTTGCTCGGCAGATGGTGGCCCACCACCACCTTGAGTTCGAACAGGTCCTCACGGAGACCGTCGAAGGGCACCTCTTCGCCTTCGGCATCTCAGAACCGGGCAACGACGCCGTCCTCTTCGACTCCACGACGCAGGCCAGAGTCCACGACGACGGCTCCGTCAGCTTCACCGGCACCAAGATCTTCACCACGCTCTCGCCGGCATGGACCCGGCTGGGTCTCTTCGGCAAGGACAGCTCCGCCTCCGGGGCTGCGGAGGAGCGGCCGCTGATCTTCGGCTTCCTGCCGCGCGAGGCGCAGGGCTGGGAGGTCCTCGGCGACTGGGACATGTTGGGCATGCGAGCCACTCATTCCAATGCCACTGCGCTGAAGGGCGCCAGAGTGCCGGCCGAGCGGATCGTGCGTCGGCTGCCCGCCGGACCCAACCAGGATCCGTTGGTCTTCGCGGTCTTCTCGTCCTTCCTGACGCTGCTGGCCTCGGTCTACACCGGCATCGGTGACCGGGCCCTGCAGCTGGGTGCTGAGCATGCGGCGTCGCGGACTGCGCTGACCACAGGGCAGGGTATGGACCAGGATCCTGACATCCGGTACAAGATGGCCGAGGCGCAGCTGCAGCAGCTGGCCCTGGACGCGCAGCTGCGCGGACTGGCGGAGGCCATCGAGCGGGGCGCCGACTATGGGGCGTCCTGGTTCCCGCGGCTGGTCACGCTGCGGACCTCAGCCACGCGGACTGCGCGTGCGGTGCTGGAGGCCGCGCTGAACGTGAGCGGGGGAGCGCAGTACCGCCGCACCTCCGAACTCTCCCGGCTGCACAGGGACGCTCTGGCCGGAATCCACCATCCTTCGGATAACGAATCCGCCCACCGGACCTTGGCGAACTTCATCCTGGGACCCCTCACCTGAGCTGCCCGGCCCTCGCGGATGATCAGAGGGCCCCTCCAGACAGAGACAGGCCCCGCACCAGTCGGTGCGGGGCCTGTCTCCGGGGGCGTCCGAGTCAGGATCAGACGCTGTAGTACAGCTCGAACTCGTAGGGGTTCGGGCGCAGGTTCAGCGGAGCGATCTCCTCTTCACGCTTGTACTCGATCCACGCCTTGACCAGCTCTTCGGTGAAGACGCCGCCCTCGAGCAGGAACTCGTAGTCGTTCTCCAGAGCGTTCAGGGCCTCCTCGAGGCTGCCGGGAGCCTGCGGGATGTCCTTGAGCTCCTCAGCGGGCAGCTCGTAGAGGTCCTTGTCCACCGGCTCGTGGGGCTCGATGCGGTTCTTGATGCCGTCGAGACCTGCCATCAGCATGGCGGCGAAGCCCAGGTAGGGGTTGCCGGAGGCGTCGGGGGCACGGAACTCCAGGCGCTTGGCCTTCGGGTTGGAGCCGGTGATCGGGATGCGCACCGCTGCCGACCGGTTGCCCTGGGAGTAGACCAGCGAGACCGGAGCCTCGTAGCCCTTGACCAGACGCTTATAGGAGTTCACGGTCGGGTTGGAGAAGGCCAGCACAGCGTGTGCGTGCTTCAGCAGGCCGCCGATGTACCAGCGTGCGGTGTCGGAGAGGTTGGCGTAGCCCTTCTCGTCGTAGAACAGGGGCTCACCGCCGGACCACAGCGACTGGTGGCAGTGCATGCCGGAGCCGTTCTCACCGAAGATCGGCTTGGGCATGAAGGTGGCGCTCTTGCCGTACTCCAGCGCGGTGTTCTTCACGACGTACTTGAACTTCTGGACGTCGTCGGCCGCGTGCACCAGAGTGTTGAACTTGTAGTTGATCTCCTGCTGACCGGGGCCGCCGACCTCGTGGTGGGAGCGCTCGACCTCCAGGCCCACAGCTTCGAGGGCCAGGCAGATCGCATCGCGGACGTCTGCGGTCTTGTCCTGAGGAGTCACGGGGAAGTAGCCGCCCTTGGTGGCCATCTGGTGGCCCAGATTGCCGCCGGGGATCTGCTCGCCGGACTTCCACTCGGCCTCCTCGGCGTCCACGGAGTAGAAGGAGGCCTGCGGGGTGGAGGACCACTTCACATCGTCGAAGAGGAAGAACTCAGCCTCGGGGCCGAAGAACGCGGTGTCGGCGATGCCGGAGGAGGAGAGGTACTCTTCGGCCTTCTGGGCCACGCCGCGGGGATCGCGGGCGTAGGGCTCGCCGGTGCGGGGGTTCACGATGGAGAAGTTCATCGCGAGAGTCTTCTCTGCGCGGTACTCGTCCAGGAACGCAGTCGCCACATCCGGGATCAGCTGCATATCGGACTCTGCGATGCCCTGGAAGCCGCGGATGGAGGAGCCATCGAACAGCTGACCGTTCTCGAAGAACTCGAGGTCGACGGTCTTGGCCGGAACATTGAAGTGGTGCTGGAGGCCGGGAAGGTCAGTGAAGCGGATGTCGACGAACTTGACGTCCTCTTCCTTGATGAACTTCAGAACTTCCTCGGGGCTGGTGAACATGCGTCCGTGCTCCTCTATGGGTCATGTCTATGGGTCATGCGTTCGGGTCAACCCTCACCCTACCGAGTGCTGAGTTTCTCACCCATCACGCAAATGTTTCAGGCATGTAACTTAAGGTGCTCATTCGCCGCCCACTTAGGATGGTGCAGATGACTTCAGACAACGACGCCGGCTGGCCCGGCCACGAGTATGGGCTCCCGGAGTCCGGTCCGGGAAGCATGGCGCCGCTGGGACGGAGGGTGCTCGCTCTGTTCATCGATTGGGCCTTGGTGATGGTCTTCGGAACCGTGCTCGCCGGATCCTTCGGCGGATCCGCACAGGCTGCCGATCAGCTGGGCGGGCTCCTGGCCCTGGTGCTCTTCGTGCTGATGCACCTGACCATGGTGAGCTTCCTGGGGATCACGGTCGGCAAGCGGATCGTGCGGATCCAGGTGGTCCGCGGAACTCAGGCCCCCGGCATTGGCCCCGTGGCCTTGCGCACCGGTCTGCTGCTGCTGGTGATCCCGGCCATCCTCTCCGGCCCCGACGGGCGGGCGCTGCACGACAAGGCCGCAGGGACATTCCAGCTGCGCATGTGATCCCTGACGGCCGCAGTCCCTCCGAGTAGAGTCTGTACAGACCCTGACCCCGCGCCGTCGGCGCCGTGGACAGGGACAGATCTGCACAGAGAGAGGGAGACCGGTGGAGCAGAGGACTCATGAGGCCTGGGGCGCGGCGTCGTTGGCGGCGCTGCTGATGCTGACCTCCTGCGGAGGCGACGACGCCGAGGCAGGATCGGACGAGGCGACTCAGCAGCAGACAGCCTCCGAGCAGACGGCCGAGGGAACAGAGGCCCCTCTCGGTGAGGACGAGGAGCAGGAGAGCCCGGAGCAGGAGAGCCCGGAACAGGAGAGCGAGGAGCAGGCTCCAGACGTCCCCGAGGCCAGCAGCACCTCGCTGGAGCATGAGACCACGCTCCACCAGGACAGCCTGACCGATACGGTGATCTCGCCGAAGTCTGTGGTCTCCAGCGGAGACGGCCTGGCCATCGCCAACAACATGCTCTATCAGAACACCGTCACCGTCTATGACACGGAGACTCGGGAGCTCGTCCAGGAGCTTCCGGACACGGTGACCCCGGGGGATCTCGGGGCGGAAGGCTACCCGGAGAGTGTCCAAGGGGCTCCGGTGGAGGCGGTCTGGACTGAGGACGGCCAGTACGCCTATGTGTCCAACTACCGTCTGGCCGATATGGGCGCCAGTGCTGATGACAGCTGTACAGCAGGCGAGGCGATCGCACCCTCTGCGGTCTACCGGTACAGCGTCGAGGAGCAGGACTGGGACCAGTTCATCGAAGTGGGTCGGGTGCCCAAGTTCGTGGAGCTGACGCCGGACGGCTCAAGGCTGCTGGTGACCAACTGGTGCGACTTCGACCTCTCTGTCATCGACACAGAGACCGGCGAGGAGGAGTTCCGCATTCCGCTCAATGCCCAGCCTCGCGGCATCGCCGCGATGCCGGACAATGAGACGGTCTATGTGACGGCGATGTATGCCGATGAGCTCTACCGCGTGGACCTGGAGTCCCAACAGAGCGAGATCATCTATGACCAGGCGAGCTTCCCGCGCCATCTGGTGCTCTCGCCGGACAGCGAGACTCTGTATGTGACCTTCTCCCGGTCGGACCTGCTGGTGGCCTTCGACACCGAGACCGACGAGGTCATCCGCACGGCGAACACGGGCCAGGAGCCGCGCACCATGGACATCTCCGCCGACGGCAGCGCCCTCTACATCGTCAACTATGACGAGGACACCGTCTCGAAGTTCGACGCCGAGAGCTTCGAGGAGATCGACCGCCGACCCACCGGACACCTGCCCATCGGGGTCAGCTATGACTCGGTCACCGCCTCGGTCTGGGTGGCGAACTACTCAGGAACCATCGACGTCTTCGACGACTCCGGGGACTCGGGTGAGGAGTAGGGACTCCTGGTGATGTAGGGGCCCTGATAGCGGTCCCACAGGTTGGCGGCGGCGACCATCGTCAGCGCCGAGCCCAACATATGGGCCCAGACCAGACCGAGGGGCAGGCCGGTGAAGTGCTGCGTGTAGCCGATGATGCCCTGGGCCACGATCACAGCCACCAGAAGCCACGCCGCACGGCGCTGGGCGGGGGAGGTGCGCAGACCTGCCTGGCGGACCAGCACTGCCACAGTGGCCGCGCAGAGCACATAGACCGGCACCACATGCAGCTGGGTGACCAGCTGGGGGTCGAAGCCGTGCCGCGGTGCCTCCGGGTCGCCCGCGTGAGGCCCGGTGCCGGTCACCACAGTGCCCAGCACCACGGCGACCCATGCCGCGCCCAGGATCACCCAGGCCATGCCTCGGGTGACATGATCGGTGTCGCCGTCGACCAGCGGGACGCCGGGCCCGCCGGTCCGCAGCTCCAGAGAGATCCGGTTGAGGATCCACGTGGAGACCATCACCAGTCCCGCCGAGACGATGAAGTGAAGTGCGACGACCCAGGGGTTGAGGTGGGTCCAGACGGTGATGCCGCCGATGACGCCCTGCATCGGGATGCCGGCCACGACCACGATGGACATGACCACCAGCGAGCGATGGGTCTGCCAGAGCCGCACCACGGAGAGCAGCAGGGCTGCTGCGATGGCGATCAGCACATAGGTCAGCAGCCGGTTGCCGAACTCGATGGCACCGTGGATGCCCATCTCTGCGGTGGAGACCAGGGAGTCTTCGGTGCACATGGGCCATTCGGGGCAGCCCAGTCCGGAGTCGGTGAGCCGGACGGCACCGCCGGTGAGGATGATGCCGATGTTGGCCACCAGCGAGGCCCAGGCGATCCGCTTGGTCCTGCGCGTGATCTCGGTCGGGAGCCGACGTCGGATGCTATCGATGATGTTCATGGGAGGGTCCTCATCTCCAGTTGAACCAGCGGCGTGCGGCCAGGGTCGCCAGGGCGGCCCAGCCGGCAAGGATGATCAGGGGCAGCAGGGCAGGGCTGCCCTCCAGAGTCGCAGTGCGGATGCTCTCGCCCAGCGAGGCAGAGGGCAGCAGGAGCAGCAGGGCGGCTCCGCCGTCGTGGTCGAGCGGGAACACCGTCCCGCCGGCGGCGCCCATCAGCACCCAGAGCACATTGGTCAGCGCCAGTGTGGCTTCGGCGCGGACGGTTCCGGCCAGCAGCAGGCCTAGTGCGGTGAACGCGGCGGCGCCCATGACGACGGCGAGGGCCAGCCACGGCAGCCCGGTCGGCTCAGGCGACCAGCCCAGCACCAGTCCGGCGCCGCCGAGCACCACGGCTTGGACGATGACCACACAGAGCACGGCCAGGGCCTTGCCCAGGATCAGCCCGGTGGGGCCCAGGGGAGTGGTGGCCAGATAGGCCAGCACCCCGTACTGGCGCTCGAAGCCGGTGGCGATGCCCTGCCCGGTGAAGGCGGAGGCCATGACGGCCAGGGCGAGCACGCCCGGAGTGATCACGTCGATGCTCGGCAGGGAGCTGTCGCCCAGGGCGATGTCCAGTCGGTGCGCGCCCAGCAGCACCAGCAGGGGGAGGATCAGGGAGACCAGCAGCTGCTCGCCGTTGCGCAGCACGTTGCGGGTCTCATACAGACCATGGGCGATCACCCGCTGTGCCGCGGGGGCTGGGCGCGAGAGCTCAGTGCTCATGAGGTCGAGACCTCCCAGAAGACGTCCTCAAGGGTGCGGGCTTCGAAGGAGACCTCGCCGGGCATGAGACGGATCTGCTCCCACCAGGTGGTCAGCGCGCTCAGGTCGGCGGGGGTGCTGATCCCCGAGGCGGCCCACCGGGCGCCGGGCTCGTTGTCGGCGCTGCCATCGAGCTCCAGAGCCAGCGGAGCAGACTCCAGCTCGACCCGGGTGAGGGTCCTAGGTGCCACGAACACGAGCCGTCGGGCCGGTGCCGCACCGTCGGTTGCGGCCGCGTCGGCGTCGCCGGTGAGTTCGGACACTGTCCCGTGGCGGACCACGAGACCGTCCTTGAGGATGAACACCGAGTCGGCCAGCTTCTGGGCCTCTTCGAGGAGGTGCGTGGTCAGCACGATGCCCAGCCCGAGGCGTCGCAGGTGCTGGATCAGGTCGAAGACCATCTGGCGTGACTGGGGGTCCAGGCCGGCGGAGGGCTCATCCAGGAAGACCACTTCCGGGCGCCCGATCAGGCTGGCCGCCAAGGCGACCCGCTGCTTCTGTCCGCCGGAGAGGCGGCGGATGCTGGTGGTCATGAAGTCACCCATGTCCAGGCGCTCCATCAGGTCATCCACCGGCCAGGGGTTCTGATGCAGGCGGGCCACGTGGCGCAGCAGCACACCGGGCTGCTGGGACTGGGGGAGCCCGCCGTCCTGAAGCATCACACCGACCCGGGCGCGCAGCGCCGCGCCGGCTCTGTAGGGATTCTGCCCGAGCAGCTGGACAGTTCCCTGGGACGGGCGCAGGAGGCCTTGGGCGGCTCCGAGCGCGGTGGTCTTTCCCGCGCCGTTGGGGCCGAGGAGGACGGTCACCTCGCCGCTGCGTGCGGTGAAGTCCACGCCGCGGAGGATCTCCTTCACTCCGGCGCTCCGCTGGGAGGAGCCCACGGCGTACCGCACCTGGCGCAGGCTGAGACAGGGTGGATGCTGGGGCACCGGTCCAGTCTACCTTTTCTACAGTGCGTAGAAGAAAGCGGTGCGCGCCCGAGCCGTCCAGGCGATAGAGTGCCGTGCTGTGACGCAGCAGAATGATTCCACCACCCACGCCCGCGGGAACCTGAGCTTCCTGGACCGCTACTTCCACATCACCGAACGGGGTTCGACCCTGGGCCGCGAGATGCGTGGAGGACTGGCGACCTTCTTCGCGATGTCCTACATCATTGTGCTCAACCCGTTGATCATCGGGGGCGCGCAGGACTCCACCGGCAACTACCTGGGCGGCGGCGAGGAGCCGAACTTCGCGATGATCGCGGCGGCCACCTCTCTGATCTCAGGCGTGCTGACCATCCTGATGGGGGTGGTGGGCAAATTCCCCATGGCGGTCTCCTCCTCGTTGGGCCTCTCGGCCTTCATCACCTACGGGATCGTGGTCCTTCCGGGGATGACCTGGGCCGATGCCATGGGCCTGGTCGTCATCGAAGGCTTCATCCTGCTGATCCTGGTGCTGACCGGCTTCCGCTCCGCGATATTCAACGCGGTCCCTTCACCGCTGAAGGTGGCCATCAGTGTGGGTATCGGCCTGTTCATCGCCCTGATCGGCATGATCAACGCCGGCTTCATCCAGAACTCAGGCGGCACCGGTCTGGAGCTCGGTGTGGGCGGCTTCGTCTTCGGCTGGCCGCTGCTGATCTTCCTGGTCGCTCTCTTCGCCCTCTTCGCCATGTGGTCGGCGAACATCCGCGGCGCCATCCTGTACTCGATCATCGGCGCCACAGTTCTGGCCATCACCATCGAGTCCCTGCTGTCGGTGGGGCCGCGCACCGGTGACGACGGTGAGGTGCTCAACGAATACGGGTGGGACCTCAATGTGCCGACTCTGGACAAGGACTGGATCACGGCTCCGGATCTGAGCGTGCTCGGACAGTTCAACCTGCTGGGCTCCTGGGAATCTGTGGGCATGGTGGCGGCCACTCTGCTGATCTTCACGCTGCTGCTGGCCAACTTCTTCGACCTGCTGGGCACCATGGTCGGAGTCTCCAACACCGGTGACATCAAGGACGACGACGGCGAGATCCCCTACTCCCGCCGGATCATGGTGGCTGATGCGCTGGGCACGATGGGCGGCGGTGCCGGCGGGACCTCGGTGAACTCCGGATTCATCGAATCCACGGTGGGCGTCGGCGACGGCGCCCGCACCGGTCTGGCGAACATGGTCACCGGCGTGCTGTTCCTGGCGACGATCGTGCTGGCCCCGCTGGCTGAGCTGATCCCCACTGAGGCGGCATCGGCGACTCTGATCCTGGTGGGCTTCCTGATGATGCAGCAGATCACCAGGATCGACTGGAAGGACGTGGAGATCGCGATCCCCGCCTTCATGACGCTGGTGATGATGCCCTTCAGCTACTCGATCACCAACGGCATCGGCGCCGGATTCATCACCTATGTCCTGGTCAAGGTGCTGCGCGGGAAGTTCCGCGAGGTCCACCCGCTGATGTACGTCACGGCGGCGCTGTTCGTGCTCTACTTCGTCTCTGGGCCGATCCAGGACGCTCTGGGCGTGAGCTGACCGCAGCGGCGCCCCTGCCGAACCGATGGAGCAGGCCGCACCGACGGGGCAAGGTCGGCCTTACTAGAGATTGCTGATCTTAGTAGTTCATAATAGGACTATGGATTCCATCGCTTCGCGACCCGACGCCGTGCGGTCGCCCGGACCGGGCGAGACCGCAGAGGCCGACACGTCCCGCGAGGCTGACGGTTCGACCCGGGAGCGGGTGCTCCAGCTCGTGGTCGAGGAGGGTCCCATCAGCGCGGCCGCCCTCGGACGCAGGCTGGATCTGACCGCGGCGGCGGTCCGCCGCCACCTGGACGCGATGACTGAGCAGGGCATCGTGGAGATCAAGAATGTGACCACGCGTCGCAAGGGCGCCGGACGCCCGTCGCGGCGCTACGTCATCTCGCAGCGCGGCCAACAGGCGTTGGGCGACGACTACCTGTCCCTGACCCGGCAGGCGCTGAGCCTGCTGGAGGAGAGCGAGCAGGACGACGCCGCCCGGGCCCTGGCCACACGGTACTTCGGCGGATTCGAGTCGAAGTACCGCCAGCGGCTGGAGGGCATCACCGATCTCGACGAGCGCACCGAGAAGCTCTCCGAGCTCTTCAACCAGGACGGCTTCGCCGGCTTCACCCGATTGGTCGGCCGGGACAACCCGCTGCTGGCCATGCAGTCCACCCAGCTGTGCCAGGGCCACTGTCCCATTCGGGAAATAGCTGAGGCGCATCCGGTGTTCTGTGAGGAGGAGACGGAGATGATCTCCCGCCTGCTCGATGTCGACGTCCGCAGGCTCTCCACACAGGCCGGCGGTGCCCACGTCTGCACCACCCACGTCCCGGTGGGCCGTGAGAAGCTCGCCGCAGAGCGTCGCGCACGGGCCGCACAGACTGCGGCCGCGTCGGGACCACACGCTTCCGAGTCCGCAGGCGCCGACCCGGCACGGATCCGGGCCACCGGCGGCGGACGCCGGAGAATCGTCATCTCCCCCCGTCAACAAGAGAGGTTGTCATGACCGAGCAGATCAACAAGACCGAGGATCCGGGGGTCATCCAGGAGGTCCTGGATGCCAACCCCGAGCTGAATGCCATCGGTGCCTATGAGTACGGGTGGGCTGACAAGGACGACGCCGGCGCCAATGCCAAGCGCGGCATCGACTCGGAGGTCGTCGCTGACATCTCCAGCAAGAAGGACGAGCCGGACTGGATGCTCAAGCTGCGTCAGAAGGGCCTGAAGTACTTCGACCGCAAGCCGCTGCCGCTCTGGGGCGCCGACCTCACCGAGATCGACTTCGACAACATCAAGTACTTCGTGCGCTCCACCGAGAAGCAGGCCCAGACCTGGGAGGACCTGCCGGAGGAGATCCGCAACACCTACGAGAAGCTGGGCATCCCGGAGGCTGAGCGCGAGCGTCTGGTGGCCGGCGTGGCCGCCCAGTACGAGTCCGAGGTCGTCTACCACCAGATCCGTGAAGATCTGGAGGAGCAGGGCGTCATCTTCATGGACACCGACACCGCTCTGAAGGAGCACCCGGAGTTCTTCGAGGAGTACTTCGGCTCCGTGATCCCGGTGGGCGACAACAAGTTCGCCGCGCTGAACACCGCCGTATGGTCCGGCGGCTCCTTCGTCTACGTCCCCAAGGGCGTGCACGTGGAGATCCCGCTGCAGGCCTACTTCCGCATCAACACCGAGAACATGGGCCAGTTCGAGCGGACCCTGATCATCGCGGACGAGGATTCCTACGTCCACTACATCGAGGGCTGCACCGCACCGATCTACAACACCGACTCGCTGCACTCGGCAGTGGTCGAGATCGTGGTGAAGAAGAACGCGCGCGTGCGCTACACCACCATCCAGAACTGGTCCACCAACGTGTACAACCTGGTGACCAAGCGTGCCGTGGTCGAAGAGGGCGGCACGATGGAGTGGATCGACGGCAACATCGGTTCCAAGGTCACCATGAAGTACCCCGCGGTCTACCTCACCGGCGAGCATGCCAAGGGAGAGACCCTCTCGGTGGCCTTCGCCGGCGAGGACCAGCACCAGGACACCGGCTCCAAGATGGTGCACATGGCGCCGCACACCTCGAGCTCGATCGTGTCGAAGTCGGTGGCCCGCTCCGGCGGCCGCGCCTCCTACCGCGGACTGGTCCAGATCAACGAGGGCGCCTACAACTCGGCCAACTCTGTGGTCTGCGACGCCCTGCTGGTGGACACGATCTCCAAGACCGACACCTACCCCTACATCGACATCCGTGAGGACGATGTGACGCTGGGGCACGAGGCCACGGTCTCCAAGGTCTCCGAAGACCAGCTGTTCTACCTGATGGCGCGCGGCATGGCTGAGGACGAGGCCATGGCGATGATCGTGCGCGGCTTCATCGAGCCGATCGCCCGTGAGCTGCCCATGGAGTACGCGCTGGAGCTCAACCGCCTGATCGAGCTGCAGATGGAGGGCTCCGTCGGCTGATCCAGCCGTCGCCGCACCCCGGCCGCCCGCTGAGGTCCTGTGAGGGCCTCGGCGGGCGGCTGTGGGGACGGGCAGCCTTTCACCACCACTTTTACCGAGATCTCATCGAGAGTTAAGGGACGAGAAACAGATGACGAATACCCCTGCTGAGCAGGCGGAGAAGGTTGCTGGCGTAGAGGTCGGCGAACGCCGTATCTTCATCCCCGGCATGACCGAAGAGGGCGAGAACCTCGCCGCCCAGACCAACGCCGCCGCAGACCACTCCCACGGCGGTGTGGGCGAGTCCAAGGAGATCACTGCGGGCATCGGCTCCCGCGCCAACCGCCACACCGGATTCGACGTGGCCGGCTTTCCGGAGCCCACGGGCCGCGAGGAGGAGTGGCGGTTCACTCCGCTGAAGAAGCTTGCTCCCGTGCTCACCG
This sequence comes from Nesterenkonia lacusekhoensis, assembly GCF_017876395.1. Classification (NCBI taxonomy): domain Bacteria; kingdom Bacillati; phylum Actinomycetota; class Actinomycetes; order Micrococcales; family Micrococcaceae; genus Nesterenkonia; species Nesterenkonia lacusekhoensis. The sequence continues at coordinate 1,047,682 of NZ_JAGINX010000001.1, forward strand.
ACGCTGCCACCGACGGTGAGCCGGTGCGCTACGAGGTCACCGCGCCTGAGAACGTCACCGTCTCCTCCCTGGGCCAGGACGCCGCACCCCGGAACACCGTCCTGCACCCGGCTGACCGTGCCGCCGCCGTCGGATCCAAGAACGCCGCCGAGGCGCTGTACCTGAAGGTTCCGGCATCGGCCGAGCTGGAGGAGCCCATCCGTGTGGACATCACCGGCACCGAGGCCGGCAGCCGCGCGAACAGCCACATCGTGCTCGAGGCCGAGAACCACGCCAAGGCCGTCTTCGTCCTGGAGCACCGCGGCAGCGCCGCCTTCAACGGCAACGTGGAGGTCAAGGTCGCCGACGGTGCCGACATCAAGGTCATCTCTCTGCAGCGGTGGAACGACGACGCCGTCCACGTCGGTCAGCACGACGCCGAGGTCGGCCGCGACGCCAAGTACAAGCACGTCGCCGTGACCCTGGGCGGCGAGATGGTGCGTCTGAACGCGAACTTCCGCTACGCCGCAGAGGGTGCAGAGGCTGAGATGTACGGTCTGTACTTCGCCGACGCCGGCCAGCACCTCGAGCACCGCACCTTCGTGGACCACAACGCCCCGCGCAACGCCTCCAACGTGCTGTACAAGGGTGCGCTGCAGGGCGAGTCCGCGCGTTCGGTGTGGGTGGGCGATGTCCTGATCCGCAAGGCGGCCGAGGGTACCGACTCCTACGAGAAGAACCAGAACCTGGTGCTCACCGACGGCGCCCGCGCCGATTCTGTGCCGAACCTGGAGATCGAGACCGGCGTCATCGAAGGCGCAGGCCACGCATCCTCCACCGGCCGCTTCGACGAGAACCACCTGTTCTACCTCATGGCCCGCGGCATCCCGGAGAAGGAGGCCCGCCAGCTGGTGGTCCGCGGCTTCCTCAACGAGATCATCCAGAAGATCGGCGTGGACTCCATCGAAGAGTCCCTCCAGGAGGACCTGGAGAACGAGCTGGAGATCGCCGGCTTCTGAGTTCCCCCGTCGGTCCGGCACGGACCGGCAGCACTGACTTCAACGCTTCACCACACGAGCAAAGGACACACAGAGAACATGTCTACTCTCGAGATCAAGGACCTGCACGTCTCCATCGAGACCGAGCAGGGCTCCAAGGAGATCCTCAAGGGCGTCTCCCTGACCATCAGCTCCGGCGAGACCCACGCCATCATGGGCCCCAACGGCTCCGGCAAGTCCACCCTGGCCTCCACGATCGCCGGCCACCCCCGCTACGAGGTGACCTCCGGCTCCATCACTCTGGACGGCGAGGACGTCCTGGAGATGGGCGTCGATGAGCGCGCCCAGGCCGGCCTCTTCCTGGCGATGCAGTACCCCGTCGAGGTGCCCGGCGTGACCATGACCAACTTCCTGCGGACCGCCAAGACGGCCCTGGACGGCGAGGCTCCGAAGCTGCGCACCTGGACCAAGGAGGTCAAGGAGGCGATGGCCAAGCTGAAGGTCGACGCCGACTTCGCCAACCGCAACGTGAACGAGGGCTTCTCCGGCGGCGAGAAGAAGCGCGTGGAGATCCTGCAGCTCGAGCTGTTCAAGCCGAAGTTCGCCGTGCTGGACGAGACCGACTCGGGCCTGGACATCGACGCTCTGCGCGTGGTCTCCGAGGGTGTGAACCGTGCTCACGCCGAGAACGACATGGGCACTCTGCTGATCACCCACTACACCCGCATCCTCAACTACATCAAGCCTGACTACGTCCACGTCTTCGTCGACGGTCAGGTGGCTGAGCAGGGCGGACCCGAGCTGGCTGATGAGCTCGAGGCCAACGGCTACGACCGTTTCCTCACCGCTGTGGGCGCCTGATCCTCACGTGATCGATATCGAACGCATTCGGGCCGACTTCCCGCTCCTGGACCGTGAGGTCCGGGACGGGAAGCGTCTCGTCTATCTGGACACCGGTGCCACGTCGCAGAAGCCTCGTCAGGTCATCGAGGCTGAGCGGCACTTCTACGAGCACACCAATGCGGCGGTCCACCGCGGTGCCCACGCGGTGGCTGAGGAGGCCACTGAGGTCTACGAGGGCGCACGCACGGCGGTCGCAGAGTTCGTGGGTGCGGAGTTCGATGAGCTCGTGTGGGCCAAGAACGCCACCGAGGGTCTGAACCTGGTGGCCTACAGCTTCCTCAACGCCACACTGAATGCACGCATGGGCCGTGGTGCAGCCGAGGAGGAGCCGTTCGTGCTCTCCGAGGGTGACGAGATCGTGGTCACCGAGCTGGAGCATCACGCGAACCTGGTGCCGTGGCAGGAGCTGGCGGCCAAGACCGGTGCGCGGCTGCGCTGGATCGGTGTGACCGATGAGTGTCGGCTCGACGCTGAAGACTTCGAGGTCATCGGAGCCAGGACCAAGGTCGTGGCCTTCACCCACGCCTCCAACGTCACCGGCGCCATCACCCCGGTGGCTGAGATCGTACGACGTGCTCAGGCTGTGGGAGCCTTCACCGTACTCGACGCCTGCCAGTCGGCGGCCCACCTGCCGGTGGACTTCCACGACCTCGGCGTAGACTTTGCGGCGTTCTCCGGCCATAAGATGCTGGCTCCGACCGGCATCGGCGCCCTCTACGGACGCCGGGAGCTGCTGGAGGCCCTGCCGCCGTTCCTCACCGGAGGCTCGATGGTGGAGCTGGTGACCATGGAGTCCACGACCTTTATGCCACCGCCGCAGCGGTTCGAGGCTGGGACCCAGATGGTGGCCCAGGCGGCGGGCTTCCATGCCGCTGTCGATTACCTCAGCGATGTGGGTATGCAGGCCTTCGCCGCCCATGAGCAGACCCTGACCAGGCGTCTGCTCGAGTCCATGGCGCAGGTGCCCGGCGTGCGTGTGCTGGGTCCGCAGAGCCCAGAGGACCGTTTGGCCGTGGTGGCCTTCGAGGTCGAAGGCGTCCATCCTCATGATGTGGGACAGGTGCTGGACGATGCCGGCATCGCAGTGCGGGTGGGTCACCACTGCGCCCAGCCGGTGCACCGTCGCCTGGGTGTCCATGCCTCTGCACGAGCCTCCGCCGGGGTTCACACCACTGAGGCGGAGATCGACGCGTTCATCGAGGGGCTGCACCGTGTGCGCAGCTTCTTCGGAGCTGCCGAAGGGAGGGACTGACCATGGCTGATGCGATGGAACAGCTCTATCAGCAGGTCATCCTCGACCACTCCCGAGAGCGTTCGGGTGAGGGCGAGCTCGCCGGTGCCGACGGGTCCTCCTTCCAGGTGAACCCCACCTGCGGTGATGAGTGCACGGTGCAGGTGAAGCTCGAGGGCGCCAGGCTCGAGGGCCTGGCGTGGACCGGGCGCGGGTGCTCCATCTCCCAGGCCTCTCTGTCGATCATGCACGAGATGCTCGACGGGGAGCAGCCGCAGCGGGCCGATGAGCTCGGCGACCTGTTCCGTGAGCTCATGCATGGTCGGGGCAAGGAGCTCGAGGCGGCCAAGCAGGAGGATCTGGAGGACCTCAGCGCGTTCACCGGCGTGGCCAAGTATCCGGCCCGCATCAAATGTGCGCTGCTGGGATGGGCCGCTCTGAAAGATGCTCTGGCACAGGCTCGGGCATAGCTGAGACACTATTGACGTTGACGCTGTGAGAAGCGTCGGGCGGACAGGAAGGAGAGCCGGATGACTGACGTTGCTGCTCAGACTCCGCTGGAAGACATCGAAGAGGCCCTCAAAGAGGTCATCGACCCGGAACTCGGGATCAACATCGTGGATCTGGGGCTGCTCTACGGCCTGCACTATGCCGAGGACGGCGCCCTGATCATCGACATGACGCTGACCACCGCGGCCTGCCCGCTGACCGACGTGCTCGAGGAGCAGGTCGGTCAGAACATCGGCACCATGGTCGACGAGTGGCGGCTGAACTGGGTGTGGATGCCGCCATGGGGTCCCGAGAAGATCACTGATGACGGCCGCGAGCAGATGCGGGCCCTCGGGTTCAACATCTGAAGTCGGCTCGGCCGAGACACCCTGCATGGATGTGGCACAGCACATCTGCAGAGAGGGCCCGGGAGGGGCGCTGATACGGCGCCCCACCCGGGCCCTCTGTCTGTCTCCGCTGAGAAGCTGATCCTGATGGAACAACCTCCAGAGGTTGATCTCCACGAATCAACGGTCTAGGGTTGATGCATGTTCGTGATCACAGCAGATCAGCGCGGCAGCCGCTGCAGCGCGGATCGTGTTCCCGCGCTCATCGAGCAGCTGCGCCCCTGGTCTCAGGGCAACGCAGAGGTCATCGCGCTGCCTCTTGAGCGCACTGTGGGCGATGAGGTTCAGATCCTGCTCTCCGATGCCGAGGCCGCAGTGGACCTCAGCATCCGACTTCTCCGGGGTGAGCACTGGGCGGTGGGGATCGGTGCAGGATCCGTGGAGGAGCCTCGGGGCCCCAGCGCCCGGGAAAGTTCAGGCGAGGCGTTCTACCTGGCGCGCACTGCTGTGGAGCGGGCGAAAGGTCGCGGCGAGCCGTCGCCGGTGGTGGTCGAAGGTGCCGATGACCACGCGGCCTCCTCGGCCACTGCCGTGCTGCAGCTGCTGGCCTCAGCGGTCCGGCGTCGATCCGAGGGCGGACAGCAGGCTGTGGCACTGAAGCTGGAGGGCATGACACAGACCAGCATCGCCGCTGAGCTCGATGTCTCGCCCCAGGCGGTCAGCAAGCGTCTGCAGGCCGCGATGGCTGAGGAGGAGCTGCGTGTGCGGCCGGTGATCGCCGATCTGCTGCAGCGCGCAGCGGGCACGGCCGGGCCGTCACGCTGAGATGTCGGTGCCCACACGCAGAATGGTGCCATGGACGTGTTGATCAGTGCCGGGATCGTCGTCGCCGCTCTGGGGCTCTCCGCAGCGTTGGGCGCGCTGCTGGTCTCGCTGATCCTGCGGTGGGTGGAGCCTGAGGGATACGCCCCGGGCGTGCTGCGCGGGGGCACCTGGATCGGGGTGCTGGAGCGCCTGGCCATCACTGGGGCGATCATCGCCGGTCATCCGGAAGCGGTGGTCGTGGTGCTCGCGGTCAAGGGTCTGGGGCGCTATCCGGAGCTGCGGGCCACCCACAGCGCCCAGCGGGCCAAAGCCACTGAGCGGTTCATCATCGGCACTCTGGTCAGCTACCTCTGGGCCGGACTGGTCGGAGTGCTCACCACACTGGTCCTGTGACTCTCATCGCTTCTGTGAGTGTCCCCTCACAGAGCTGAGTGCGCGTCACAGAGCGATCGTGCCGGAGAGCGCGACTGCAGTGTTCCCGCCGACCCAGAGGCCCTCATCGTCGGCGTCGATCAGGATCCGTCCGTCGCGCTGCAGCGCGGAACCCTGTCCTGCGGTGTAGGGCGTGCTGAGGCGCTCTGAGAAGGTCAGCCACTGAGCGACGGAGGCGTTCAGGCTGCCCGTGACGGGGTCCTCGCGGAAGGCGCCGGTGTCGTCACCGAAGAAACCGCGTACCTCCAAGGCCGTCGCCGCGGATCCGTGGGTCAGTGCGGCGACGCCGATATGTTTCAGCTCCGGATCGGCGATGATGCTCGGGTCCGGTGCGATCCCGTAGAGCGTCTCGGGGCTGTCCACCAGCACGGTCACCCACCCGGGGCCGTTGTCGGTCCATGCGGCGTCGACGAGCTGGCCCTCGCTCAGCCGCAGCGTGCGGCGCAGCTGGTCCCGGTAGGTCGGGTCCACGGCGCCGGAGCGCAGCAGCGGCGGAGCGCGGAAGGCCAGCCGATCCTTCTCATGACGCAGCGGGACCAGTCCCACACCGCACTCCTGGACGATCCGCCCCGGAGTGCGGGGGCGGCCGCTCAGATCCAGCCAGGCCCGCGCCGTTCCCAGCGTGGGATGTCCGGCGAAGGGCAGCTCGCGATCCAGGCTGAAGATGCGCACCCGGTAGTCAGCGTCACCGGTGGTGGGCGTCAGCAGGAAGGTGCATTCCGAGAGATTGGTCCACCGTGACACCGCCTGCATCTGCTCGTCGGTCAGATCATCAGCATCAGCCACCACTGCCACCGGGTTTCCGGAGAAGGGCGTATGGCAGAAGACATCGACTTGGCGGAACGGCTTGGTCATAGTCCCACCCTATGCCGCGGCGTCCGGGCCCTCGGCAGTCTTCTGCTGAGGCCGGAGTGAGGGCTGGGGCCGGGACGTGGGCTGGGGCCGGGACATCTCGAGGCGGTCCTCAGCCCGCACGGTGAAGTAGGCCGAAGGGCCGCCGCCGCGCAGCAGAGGCTCGGCGGCCGCTGTCTGATAGATGCCCTCCTGCAGCAGCGCAGTGCTGATGTGCACCCCGACCACCTCCCCGAAGACCACTGTGGTGACCGTCTGCGCTCCGGAGGCCGAGACCAGCGGGACCACCTGGCTGGTTCGGCATTCGAAGACCGCCTGAGCCTGGGCCACATGCGGGACCGCCACCACGCGGGAGGCCGCAGGGGTCAGACCAGCCAGTGCGAACTCGTCCTGATCCGGCGGGACGGCCGCTGAGGTGGCATTCATCTGTTCGCCCAGATCCGCGCTGGCCAGGTTCCAGCAGAACTCCCCGGTGGACTCGGCGTTGAACACGCTGTCCTTGGGGCCGTTGCCGGCGAATCCGATGATCGGCGGCTCATAGTTGAAGGCGTTGAAGAAGCTGAAGGGCGCCAGATTCAGCACCCCCTGCCGGCTCTGTGAGGAGATCCAGCCGATGGGCCGGGGAGCGATGATGGCGTTGAACGGCGAATGCGGCAGCCCGTGCCCCTGGGCCGGCTCATAGAAATGATGCTCAGCGATCATCAGTCCTCCTCGGTCTCGACAGCCCTCGCGCCAGTCTTGCAGAGTCTGCCCGATAGGATCGGTCCATGAGCGAAATCTCCCATCTGACCGTGTTCACCGGATCGGCCACCGGAGCAGATCTCGGATACCAGAGGGAAGTGCGCCGGTTGGGGACGCAGCTGGCCCATGAAAGGATCGGCGTCGTCTTCGGCGGAGGCCGGGTGGGGCTGATGGGCCACATCGCTGATGCCGCGCTGGAGGCCGGGGGAGAGGCACACGGGGTCATCCCCGATGTGCTGGTCGAGCGTGAGGTCGCACACCCCGGGCTGACTCGCCTGGACGTCGTCGCCGATATGCACGAACGCAAGAGGCGCATGGCCGAGCATGGGGACGCCTTCATCGCGCTGCCCGGGGGAATGGGTACGCTGGAGGAGTTCTTCGAGGCCTGGACCTGGCAGTATCTCAACATCCACCACAAGCCGGTGGGGCTCTACAACATCGGCGGCTTCTGGGACCCGTTGCTGGCGATGGTCGATCACATGGTCGCCGAAGGTTTCATGGCCGAGTGGCGCCGGGACGCCTTGGTGGTCTCCGACGAGCCGCAGGAGCTGATCGCTGCGCTGCGGGCCTGGTCCCTGCCTCAGGAGTAGATGCCGCCTGCGCGGTGTGCCCCCGGTACACTGGGCAGGTTGCCGTCCGGCAGACATCCCCGAAAGCTCTGAGAGGTTCTGCGTTTCCGTGATCACTGTGTCCGACCTTGAGCTGCGCGTCGGTGCGCGTCTGCTCATGGACGAGGTCTCTTTCCGCATCGACTCCGGGGACAAGATCGGGCTGGTCGGGCGCAACGGCGCCGGCAAGACGACGATGACCAAGGTCCTGGCCGGTGAGTCCGCCCCGACGGCAGGCACGGTGGAGCGCCGCGGAGAGATCGGCTATCTTCCGCAGGATCCTCGTGTGGAGAACATGGAGCAGCTGGCCCGGGATCGGATCCTCTCGGCGCGCGGCATGGATGAGGTCGTGGCCGAGATGCGTCAGGCCGAGCAGGACATGGCTGGCGACGATGAGGCCCTGCGGGACAAGGCCATGAAGCGCTACTCCGGTCTGGAGGCCCGCTTCACCGCAGCCGGAGGCTATGCCGCCGAATCTGAGGCGGCGACGATCTGCGCGAATCTGGACCTGCCCGAACGCATCCTCGTCCAGCCGCTGAAGACGCTCTCCGGGGGCCAGCGGCGGCGTGTGGAGCTGGCGCGCATCCTGTTCTCCGACGCCGACACCCTGCTGCTGGATGAGCCCACCAACCACCTCGACGCCGACTCCATCGCCTGGTTGCGCGAGCACCTGCGGACCTTCCCCGGCGGGGTGCTGATGATCTCCCACGACGTCGACCTCATCGAGGAGACGGTCAACAAGGTCCTCTACCTGGATGCCAACCGGCAGACGGTGGACACCTACAACATGGGATGGAAGAAGTACCTGATCCAGCGGGAGCAGGACGAAGCTCGACGCAGGCGTGAGTTCGCCAACGCGGAGAAGAAGGCCTCCCAGCTGCGTCAGCAGGCGGAGAAGATGAAGGCCACCGCCACCAAGGCCACGGCGGCTCAGTCCATGCTCAAGCGTGCCGAGCGCATGATGCGCGGCCTGGAGGGGGAACGACAGGAGGACAAGGTGGCCAACATCCGCTTCCCCAAGCCTCAGGCCTGCGGCAAGACCCCGCTCATGGCGGAGGGCATCTCCAAGTCCTACGGATCTCTGGAGATCTTCACCGGGCTCGACCTGGCCATCGATCGCGGCTCGCGGGTGGTCATCCTCGGCTACAACGGTGCCGGAAAGACCACCCTGATGAAGCTGCTGGCCGGTGTCACCGAATCGGACACGGGCGGGGTCATCCATGGCCACGGCCTGAAGCTGGGCTACTTCGCCCAGGAGCACGACACGCTGGACACTGAGCAGTCGGTGCTGGCGAATATGAAGTCGGCCGCGCCCTTCCTCAACGACACCGACCAGCGGAAGATCCTGGGATCGTTCCTCTTCACCGGTGACGAGGTGGACAAGCCGGCCTCCGTGCTCTCCGGCGGTGAGAAGACACGTCTGGCGCTGGCCACCTTGGTCGCATCACAGGCGAACGTGCTGCTGCTGGATGAGCCGACCAACAACTTGGACCCCGCCTCGCGGGAGGAGATCCTGGCCGCCCTGCGCACCTATGAGGGTGCCGTGGTGCTCATCTCTCATGACCCGGGCGCTGTGGAGGCACTCGCTCCCGAGCGGGTCCTGCTGCTGCCCGACGGTATCGAGGACCTGTATACCCAGGAGTACGAGGACCTCATCACCCTGGAGTGATGAGCTCGGAACGCCTGGAGTGATCGGCCGGACCGATCTGTGCTCAGTGAGAGCCCTGGGGTGAGGCAGCAAGGCTGGCCTGCTGCCTCACCCCAGGGCTGGCTTCACCTCGGGTCCGGCCTCAGCCGTTGGCGGCGAGGAAGTCTTCGGCACCGCCGACCAGTTCGGTGTGGACCTGCTCCAGGTCCTCGCGGCCGACCAGCTGTGCGATCTCGGCGGCGAACTCCTCCACGGAGTAGAGCTTGCCGGCAGCCTCGCGGCGTGCCTCGATGGCTCCGGGCTCGGCGCGGTTGAGCAGCGTGGCTGTGATGGTGCCTTCGATCATGTCTCCGGAGACCACAGTGAGCCGGATGCCCTTCTCCGCGAGCTCGGGGGCCATCTCCCGCAGCGCGTCCTCACCGGCACGCTTGGAGCGGGCCACCGGCTCGTAGGCGTCCATGGTGGCGGTCTGGTTGATGAAGTGCGCCTGGTGGCTGGTCACGAAGACGATCTGTGAGCCGGAGGGCATGACCTCGACGGCGGCGCGCGCCATCTGCACCTGGGCATCGCGGTTGAGCTTGAGCGCATATTCCTCGCCGCGGTCGGTCTCCATGCCGCCGGAGGCGTTGAGGATGAGCAGGTCCAACGAGCCGAAGTTCTCCACGGCGGCGGCGACCAGGGCCTTCGTACCTTCAGCCTCGGTCAGATCAGCACCGACGGCCACGGCACGGCCGCCGACCTCCTCGATGCTCTGTGCCACCTTCTGCGCCCGCGGAGCCTTGGCACGATAGTTCACCACGACGCCGGCGCCGCGGGCGCCGAGCAGCTGTGCGGTGGCCGCGCCGATGCCGCGGGAGGAGCCGGTGATGATCGCGCCCTTGCCGGCGAGATCCTTCTGGGGAGTGTCAGTCATCGCTCATTCCTTCTGTTCGTCGGTAAAGGGCAGGCCCTCAGTGGCCCATGCCCAGGCCGCCGTCGACCGGGATCACCGCGCCGGAGATGTAGCCGGCGTCCTCGGAGCCCAGCCACTTCACCACTCGGGCGACCTCATCAGCCTCGGCGAAGCGGCCGGCCGGGATGTTCTCCAGGTACTTCTTCTGGGTGTCCTCGTCCAGGGCGTCGGTCATGTCCGAGCGCACGAAGCCGGGGGCGACCACATTGGCGGTGATCCCGCGGCCTCCGAGCTCCCGGGTCAGGGACCGGGCCATGCCCACCAGGGCAGACTTGGAGGAGGAGTAGTTGATCTGGCCGGGGGAGCCGTAGAGGCCCACGACGGAGCCGATGAGGATCACGCGGCCGCGCTTCAGACGCAGCATGCCCTTCGAAGCCCGTTTGAGCACACGGAACGCCCCGGTGAGATTGGTGTCCAGGACCTCGGAGAAGTCGTCCTCAGTCATGCGCAGCAGCAGCGTGTCCTTGGTGATGCCGGCATTGGCCACCAGGATCTCCACTGGCCCGTGAGCCTCTTCGACCTGTTTGAAGGCTGCGTCGATGGAGGCGGAGTCGGTGACGTCCGCCGCCACGCCGAGCGCCCCCTCCGGAGCCTCGCCGCTGCGGGTGGTGACGGCGACCTTGTCCCCGTTCGCGATGAACTCCTCGGCGATGGCGCGGCCGATGCCGCGGTTTCCGCCGGTGACCAGAACGCTGCGTCCGGACATCATTCTCCTCAGGATCGGTGCAGAAAAGCTGCACCCCAGCCTATGTCAGAGAGGCGGTGACCGTCGCGTCACAACCTCTGTGCCCATGTCGGTCTTCTACCTTCCGTAGAAGATCGGACGTAGACTGGGGCGGTGGCACGACACGGCGACGAGGTGCACTCGATCACTGATGCCCCACAGCGGCACAGTGAGGAACAGCATGCCCGCATGCTCCGCTACGCCTGCTCCCAGGGCATCCGGATGCTCTGCTTCATCCTTGCCGCGGTCATCGCCATCGTCTGGCAGAGCTGGTGGTCCATGGCCTTCGTGGTCGCGGCCATGATCCTGCCCTATGTCGCGGTGGTCGATGCCAATGCCGGCGGCGACCGCTACACCCGCGGTCGCCAGGCCGATGACGTCGACCCGCAGGCACGCCTGAGCACTGGCCCGGAGGAGCCCGCAGAGGCGTCCCCGTGGTGGGAGCCCCAGGAGCAGGCAGACCCGAGCGACGACACAGGCCCCGGCGCCGCGGACACCGTCATCGAGGGCGAGATCGTCAGCGACGACGCCGATGGTGACCGCTGAACTCTCTGAGAGAATAGGACACGATGGATCTCCTCAGCTCACTCGGCGACAGCACGGGCAGCCCCGGCCCGGACGTTCCCCAGTGCTCACGCAAAGGCTGCCGTGCCGATGCCGTCTGGCAGATCCTCTGGAACAACCCCAAGATCCACGACGCTGAGCGGCGCAAAGTCTGGCTGGCCTGTGAGGAGCACCGCGGCTGGCTGGAGAACTTCCTGCAGCAGCGTCTGTTCTGGCGCAGCACGGAGCCGCTGGAGGACACTGAGGCATGAAGCAGCGCTATTCCTTCCTGCTCAGCCCCACGTGGCTGGGGTGGCTCGCCGTCTGTGCCCTGTTCCTGGTCGCCTGCATCTTCCTGGGCCAGTGGCAGATGGACCGCCGCGACCAGGCACTGGAGGAGATCAATCGCGTGGTCCACAACTATGACGAGGACCCCGTGCCCTACTCAGAGGTCCGTGGGCTCTTCGTGGACACCGACGAGGAGGACGAGTGGACGGTGGCTGAGGCCACCGGCGAGTACCGCGCGGAGGACATGCTGCTGGTCCGCAACCGCGGCCACGGCGGTGCGGTCGGCTACGAGCAGCTGGTGCCCTTCGAGATCACCCAGGGCGAGGCTGCCGGCGACGTGCTCATCATCAGCCGGGGGTGGCTGGCCACCCACAGCGAGGACGGCGGCCGCCCCGCCACGCTGCCTGAGCCTCCTCAGGGCGAGGTCGACGTCGTCTGGCGGCTGAAACCGGGGGAGCCGGCCATCGATCGTGACGCTCCCGAGGGTCAGCTGGCCTCGGTGGACATCGCCGAGTATGAGGATGAGGTCGGCTACGAACTCATCCCAGGCGCGTACGGTCTGATGGCCGAGGAGTCCCCGGCCCCCGAGGAGGCCCCGCAGCAGCTGGCGCGCCCGGCGCTGGATGAGGGCCCGCATCTGGCCTACTCCATGCAGTGGGTGGCCTTCGGGCTCCTGGGCTTCGTGGGCTGGGGCTACGCCGCCCGACTGCAGGCGCGCAACAACGACCTGGAGCTGCTGGACACAGATGACGACGCTCGGCACAGCGCCTCAGGCGCGTCCAAGCAGGAACGTCTGCGGGAGGCCAAGCGGATCCATCGCCTGCGCTCCGGCAGGCTCAGCGATGAAGACATGGAAGACGCCTGGGTGGAGGAGCAGCTCAGCCGGTAGGGGATCTCTGCAGCTCCGTCCGCCTCACAGCGTCATCAGCAGCCCGGTGGGCACCAGCAGCAGGGCGGCCGCGCAGAGGAGCACCCCGGAGACGGCAGCCCGCCCCAGAGGCTTCGGCGGCATGATCAGCCGCTTGAGGCGCACACCGGTGATCAGCCTGGAGGAGTGCTGGCCCAGGTCGGCCTCGGTGGATTCGCCCTCGGGGGAGCTCAGCGCCAGTGAGCGCAGGAGGTCCTCGCGCGAGTGGTGACGCAGCGCCCCGTCATCGGCGAGCATCTCGGTCAGCTCCAGCACAGCTTCGCGCCCGTAGCGCGCAGTCGGCAGCCAGGGCAGTGCGCGGTACCAGGCGTCGAAGGCCATGGTCAGCAGATGGTGACGCTGCTGCAGGTGGGTGCGTTCATGGGCGACGACGGCGGCCAGCTCCTGCTCCGAGAGCTGATCCAGCAGTCCGCGCGAGATCACGGTGACCGAGCCGGCATGTGTGCGTCCGGGCAGGCAGTAGGCGAGGGGGGCCTGGTGCTCGATCACATGAGCATCGTCCAGCTGATCACCCAGCCCGGTGTGTCGGCCCAGGTCGGCCCCGGGGGAGCCGTCCACCGGAGTGGAGAGCAGGCGCACCAGATCGCGGTGCCGGCGTCGGGATGCGAGCACACGCATATAGGTGCGCAGTAGGGTCAGCAGCAGGTGGGCACCGATGACCACGCTGAAGCATAGGGCGAAGATATGGGTGGGATGGACGTCGCGTTCGCCCAGGGCGGTGTAGTCTTCGGCGAACATCAGCCGGATCACCTCTGCCACAGCCTGGGGCAGGGACCCTCCGAAGGGCGCCAGTCCATAGGTCATCGGAGCGCCCACGATGGAGAGGCCGCCGGCCAACGCGATGGCCTGCCACAGAAGCATGGCGGACCAGGGTGACTGGGACCGGAAGCGGGCGGTGCTCAGCATCCGCGGGACCGGTACGGCCAGCAGGAAGGCGAGCAGCGCCAGGAAGAGGGCGAGGAACTCCACCGGACCATCCTACGGGTGGGTGCGGCACGGCTCTGCCGCGGCGCGGGTGCTCAGCGGGGCAGGCGACTACTTGAGGATGCGGCGCAGCCCGGCGGCCTCATCCTCGGAGATGCCGCCGATGAAGCGGGCGAGCACGGCCTCGCGGTCGGAGGCGGTGCCGAGGACTTCGTTCAGCATCTCCACTGTGTGCTCCTCGCGGGAGGCGGTGGCGGTGTAGCGATGGGGGCGGCTGGAACGCTCGCGGCGGACCAGTCCCTTCTTCTCGAGCCGGGAGAGGACGGTGAGCACAGTGGTGACCGCCAGGTCTTCGCCCAGCTGGTCCCGGACGTCATTGGCGCTGAGTGGAGAATCGCCCTCCCACAGCAGGCTCATGACGGAACGCTCGAGATCTCCAAGTGTGGCCATGTCACTACGATACTCCTGGTGAGGCCCCGACTTCTACATTGTGTAGTAGGACCGTGTCACAATGTGGCGCGCCTCACGCCTCAGTGGTCTCGGCGGGTGCGACCTGTGCCGTGAGCTGCTCCGGGCTGGCGGCCACTGCGTCGATGGATCGCTCCAGCGGGACGCCGGAGGCGTCACGCTTGGCCATCTCCGCCGGCAGCACCCGAGCAGTGCCGTTCTTGGCCGCCGCCAGCGCTGGGGAGGGCCCGGCCCACCCGAGCTTCAGGTGGTCTTCGCCCTTGCCGAAGCGGTGGGCGCGCACACCGGCGGTGCCGCGTCCCTTGGCGGGGAACTCGGCGAAGTCGGTGACTTTGACGCTGCCGGACTCAAAGCCCTCGAGGGGGACCTCGCCGGCGGCCAGGGTCACCACCACAGCCTGGGAGATGCCTTCCGCCTGCTCCTGGGATGCCGCAGCGGGCACCACGGAGAAGCCGACCACGCGGTCGCCGTCGGTCACCTTGATCCCTGCCATGCCGGAAGCCGTGCGGCCCTGCGGGCGTACCAGGGACGCCTCATAGCGCAGCAGCTGGGCGCCGGCGGTGATGAAGACCAGCTGGTCGGCGTCAGCGGCCGCCGAGGCGCCCACCACTGTGTCCGCCTTCGCGGTGCCGGCGTCCTTGAGCGCGATGACCTCCCATTCGTCCCGGTTCAGGGGATAGTCGGGATTGACCCGCTTGACCCGGCCGGAGGCTGTGCCCAGGGCGATCACTGCGTCCAGCGGGACGAAGGCGATGAGCTCCTCCTTCTTCTCCAGCTGGTAGGCACCGGTGAAGAACTCCTTGGTCTTCACCCCCTGGGCCAGGTTGGCCTTTCCGGAGGCGATCTCCACCGCGGGCATGTCCACCACAGGGACGCGGATCATCCGGCCGAAAGAGGTGACGGCGCCGATCTCGCCGCGAGCGGTGGTCGGTACCGCAGAGACCAAGGCATCGTGCCTGCTGCGCCGGGTCGGATGGACCAGTGCGGAGCGGTCTGTGGTCCGGGCCAACTGTCCGGAGGTGGAGAGCAGGGCCCAGCAGGGGGAGTCGGCGATCTGCAGGGAGCCGCCGGCCTCGGGTGCCGAGGCCGCAGGGACCGACGCCGCCGCAGCGGGCTCCGCAGTCTCGGACTCCAGCAGCACGGTGCGGCGCTCGTCCCCGTGCTTCTCGGCCACGGCTTCCAACTCATCGGCCACCGTCTGGCGCAGCTTGGTCTCGGATTCGAGGATGGCCTTCAGCTCGGCGATCTCCTCCTCGAGCTTCTGCTTCTCCTGCTCCAGCTCCAAGGTGGAGTAGCGGGTGAGCTGACGAAGACGCAGCTCCAGGATGTGCTCGGCCTGGGGCTGGGTCAGATCGAAGATCGTCATCAGGCGTTCACGGGCAGTGCCGCTGTCCTCGGCGGCGCGGATGACCTGGATGACCTCGTCGATGTCCAAGATCGCGATGAGCAGGCCTTCGACCAGGTGGAGACGGTCCTGGCGCTTGTTCAGTCGGAAGGAGGTGCGGCGCCTGACGACTTCCAGACGGTGATCCACATAGACCTGGAGCAGCTCGACCAGGCCCATGGTCCTCGGTTGGCCGTCCACCAGGGCCACGTTGTTGATGCCGAAGGAGTCCTCCATCGGCGTGAGCTTATAGAGCTGGGCCAGGACCGCCTGCGGGTTGAAGCCGGCCTTGAGCTCGATGATGAGCTTCATGCCGTTCTTGCGGTCGGTCAGGTCCAGGACATCGGAGATCCCGGTCAGCTTCTTGTTCTGGACGGCATCCTTGATCTTCTCGATCAGCTTCTCCGGACCGACCATGTAGGGAAGCTCGGTGACCACGATTCCGGTCTTGCGGGCGGTGACCTGCTCGATGGAGACGGTCGCGCGAGTCTTGAACGAGCCCCGTCCGGTGGCGTAGGCGTCCTTGATGCCGTCCAGGCCGACGATCCGGCCCCCAGAGGGAAGATCCGGTCCGGGGATGTGCTGCATCAGGTCCTCGAGGGTGGCCTCGGGATGCAGGATCAGGTGCCGCGCCCCGTGGACCACTTCGCGCAGGTTGTGCGGAGCCATATTCGTAGCCATGCCCACCGCGATGCCGGAGGCGCCGTTGACCAGCAGGTTCGGGAAGGCGCTGGGCAGCACACCCGGCTGGGTCAGCTGGTTGTCATAGTTGGGCACATAGTCGACGACATCCTCATCCAGATCCGCCGTCATCGCCAGGGCGGCCGAGGTCATACGCGCCTCGGTGTAGCGGGCGGCCGCCGGGCCGTCGTCCAGGGAGCCGAAGTTGCCGTGCCCGTCCACCAGGGGCAGCCGCAGGGCCCAGGACTGGGCCAGACGGACCAGAGCGTCATAGATGGCGGCGTCGCCGTGGGGATGGAGCTTGCCCATGACTTCGCCGACCACGCGTGCGGACTTCACATGGCCCTTCTCCGGGCGCAGACCCATGTCCGCCATCATGTAGAGGATCCGGCGCTGCACCGGCTTCAGGCCGTCGCGGGCATCGGGGAGCGCGCGGGAATAGATGACCGAATAGGCGTACTCGAGGAAGGAGGTCTCCATCTCCGCAGAGACGTCGATGTCGACGATGTGGTCCTCGGGGGTCGCCGGAGACTGTTCGGTGCTGCGCGCCATAGTGTGAGTGAAGGTCCTGTATCCGTCGTGCGAAACTTCTCGTACTGTTGATCCTATGGGTCATCAGAGCAGAACCGAGGGATATCCGTCCCACTGGGAGGCAGATGTCGTGCTCCGCGACGGAGCGGCGGCTCACCTGCGCCCCATCAGCCGCGACGACGCCGAGCGGCTGCAGCGGATGCACCAGGGCCAGTCGGAGTCGTCGATCTATCTGCGCTACTTCACCTATAAGTCGACGCTGACGGAGAAGGAGCTGGAGCGCTTCACCGACGTCGACCACCTCGACCGGGCGGCGATGGTGATCCTGCTCGATGACGAGATCATCGGTGTCGGGGGATTCGACCGCATCGACGATACCCGAGAGGCTGAGGTCTCGTTCAACATCTCGGATGCACACCAGGGGCGAGGGCTGGGCTCCATCCTGCTGGAGCATCTGGCCGCGGCCGGTCGCGAGCGCGGCATCGAACGCTTCTCCGCCGAGGTGCTGCCGGAGAACCGAAAGATGCTGACCGTCTTCTCCGAGGCCGGCTACGAGGTCCAGCGGAAGTTCGAGGACGGAGTCGTGCTGCTGGAGTTCAGCATCGATCCCACCGAGCGGTCCCGGGAGGTCATGGAGTCGCGGGAGCACCGCGCTGAGGCGCGCAGCGTCGGCGAGCTGCTGGCCCCCGAACAGGTGGCGGTCATCGGAGCCTCTCGCGAATACGGTTCCGTGGGCTATCACCTGCTGCAGAACATCGTGGAGGGGCGCTTCACCGGCGGCGTCCACTCGGTGAACCCGCAGGCCTTCGAAGTCGGCGGCACCACGGCCTACGCCTCCTTGGAGGACATCAGACAGGACATCGACCTAGGTGTGGTGGCTGTGCCGCCGGAGCATCTGGAGGAGGTGGTGGCCGACTGCGGACGCCACGGAGTCCGAGGGATCCTGGTGCTCACCGATTCGCCCAAGATCGACCAGCGCGAACTGGTGCGGCTGGCACGGCGCTGGGGCATGCGTGTGGTGGGTCCGGCCTCGGTGGGTCTGCTCAACACAGACCCCGACGTCTCGCTGAACGCCTCCCTGTCGCCGAGCATGCCGCTGCGCGGGGGAGTGGGCCTGTTCAGCCAGTCCGCCTCGATGGGCGTCTCCCTCTACGCCCAGGCCCACCGGCGCGAGCTGGGGCTCTCCTCGGTGATCTCCGCGGGCAATCGGGCCGACCTCTCCGGCAATGACGCCATGCAGTACTTCGAGGACGATCAGGCCACGCGGGCGGTCGGGGTCTATCTGGAGAGCTTCGGCAATCCGCGCAAGTTCTCGCGCATCGCACGCCGGCTCTCGCGCACCAAGCCGGTGGTGGTCGCGAAGTCCGACGTCATGGGACGGCGGCTGCCTCCGGGCCATGAGGTGCGCACCACGCGTGCTCCGCTGGGTGCGGTGGACGCGATGTTGGACCACTCCGGAGTGATCCAGGTGGGCAACCACGATTCGCTGATGGATGTGCTCCAGGTGCTGGCCACGCAGCCGCTTCCGGCCGGGCGGCGGATCGGGATCCTGTCCAACTCTCCGTCGATGAGCCGGGTCCTGGCCGATGCCGCCGAGTCTCAGAACCTCAGGCCCACCCGCGTGGTCGGAGACCTGGACGTGGAGGGGACTCGGCGGGAGGCCGGGCAGGCCTTGAGCCGATCCTTGGGCGAGCTCCTGGCCGACGACGACGTCGACTCCGTCGCCCTGTGCCTTCAGCCCGGCTTCACCGGCGAACATGTGGACCGCAGCCGGGAGATCTCGCAGATCTCGCAGCAGTACGCCAAACCGGTGGTGGTCTCCTTCATCGGTGTCCTGGACCAGAACGTCGCGCTGAACTATGTGGGCGATGCCGCCCCGGTGATCGAGACCGGTGCGCTGCAGCAGGGAGTGCCGATCTTCTCCTCACCGGAGCGGTCGGTGGCCGCTCTGGGCAAGATCGCGCGGTACCGGCGCTGGCGCCAGGACAGCATCGGTGAGCCCTTCATCCCGGCCGGGCTGGAAGGGACTGCCGTGCTGCGCGCCGCCGATGACATGCTGAACCGGTGGTTGGAAGATGTCCGCGGCGCAGAGCTGTACAGGCTCGACGCCGCTGAGGTCTCCGAGCTCCTCAGCCTCTATGGGGTCTCGGTCATGCGCTCCATCCCCTTCGAGACCGACGAAGAGGCGGTGGCCGCCGCCGAGGAGCTGGGATACCCGGTGGCGGTGAAGGCCACCAACTCCTATCTGCGGCACCGCCTGGACCTGGGCGGGGTGCAGCTGAACATCGAGGACGCCGAGATGCTCCGCCGCACGGTCTCCGAGATGCGCCGGACCTTGGCCCGCTACGGCAGCCCCGGCCTGGAGGTCCAGCCGATGGCACCCACCGGTCAGGGGTGCGTCCTGCGGGCGATCGAAGACCCGATGATGGGTCCGGTGGTCTCCTTCGGCATCTCCGGGGATGCGGTGGACCTCCTCGATGACTGGGCCCACGGCGTGCCGCCGCTGACCGATCGGGATGTGCGCCGACTGATCCGCCGTCCGCGCGCCGCCCAGAAGCTGCTGGGCTACCAGGGCGTTCCGGCTGTGGATGTCCGGTCGCTGGAGGAGACGGTGCAGCGGATCGCCATCCTGAAGGACAACCACCCCCAGGTGGCCTCACTGGAGCTGACCCCGCTGCTGGCCTCCCCGGACGGCGTCACGGTTCTGCATGCTTCAGTGGAGATCGCCAATCCCGAGCAGCGCACCGATTCGGCACGCCGCGCCATGTCCCGGTGGTGAGGCTGACCGTGGTACTTGCCGCGCGTTTTCACACGTGCCGCGAGATATAACCTGCGGCAATGATGAAAGCTCGCGGCAACCGGGCTAAGAGCTTATCCGGGGAACCCCGGCACGCAAGAGCTTCCGTTCGAGCTTCCTCAGGTCGTGGAGGTCTTCCCAATAGCAGCGCATGAAGCCGTAGCCCAGTCGGCGCAGGTCATCTTCCCGCACCTTCTCCTCGCGCAGCGCATGATGTCCTTCCTGCCGATACTTCATCCAGCCGTCGAACTCGCCGATGACCCCGGCCTCTTCCCAGAGGAAGTCCACACGGTATCGCCGCCCGTCGGCTGTGATGGTGACCTGCAGGCGTGGTGGGGCGAAGCCCAGCGCGGCGAACTGTGCCCGCGCCAGAGACTCTCCAGGAGATTCGGAGGCCGGATCGGTGAAGGCCAGGGCTGTCTCCCAGAGGTGGCGGCGTCGTCGTGTCCACTGCAGAGCTGCGGCGCCCTCCTGGAACTGTTGCTGAGTGAGGGCAGGTCGGCTGCCACCATCTCTGAGCGCGGCATCCAAGACCACGACGCCGGCTGGGAAGCGCATCCTGCCAACGGCGTCTGGAACCGCCCTGGTCAGCGGCTCAGTCAGCAGGCTGACTCCATGAGCCGACGTGGGAAGAGGTGACGCGGGATCTGGAGCCGTGGTGGGAGAGATCATGTGGGTGCCGAAACCGCGGAATGCGTGAGGCCCTAGGCCAGCGGGACGCTCCGGTCTCCCTCTGTCGAAGAGGGCGCTGAACTCTCGAGCACTCAGAGTTCCGGTCATGGAAGGCTGCTTCAGCTTCCGTGCCTGATGACGTGCGGCCGCGCGGACCTGGACATCCGGTGGCGTCTGCATCAGGGGCAGGCCGTGCAGATGGAGCGCGGTCTCGCGGCAGAAGATCGGCTCTTCGAGCTGGAAGGCAGCGGCGGCCGCGGTCAGGCTGAACCGCTCTGAGGGGTGCGACGCGGCCCAGATGTCCACTGGGATATAGACACCGCGTCTGAGTTTGAGGAGTCGGCCGCGCCGCAGCTCCCTGCCGTACTGGCTTCCCGTGTGGGTACCCTCCGGCTCCCGCCGGCTGATGAGGAACGGGTGGGCGGCGTCGGGCTGTGCAGGGTTCATCCGTTCAGCGTGCCGGATATCTCCGAACTCTGCAGAGGTTATCCACAGGGGCCTCGAAATGCCGCGGGTTATCCGCATTGCCGCAAGATATAACCCGCGGCAATGCGGATAACCCGCGGCAATCGCGGCGACGGCAGGGAAGCCTCAGAGCACTCCGCCGGTGCGGCGGACGTGATCGGCCAGCCTCTGCAGCCCGTCGTCGATGCTGATCGAGGGTGCCCAGTCCAGCGCTGCGCGGGTGCGCCGCTGATCGAACCAGTGCGCGGTGCTCAGCTGTTCGGCCAGGAACCTGGTCATAGGAGGCTCCCCGTCGCCGGGCATCTGGGTGATGCGGCCGGCAGCCGCCCAGAGCTTCTCCACAGCCGCGCCGGCCGCCTTGGCGATGCCCGGCGCCACACGCATCCGCGGACGCTTGGCCCCGCCGGCCTCCGCGATGCCCATCAGCAGCTCGCCGATCGGGCGAGGCTCTCCGTTGGTGAGGACCAGCCGCTGACCGTGGATCGCCGGAAGACGGCGCAGCCCGGCCACGAAGGCGTCCACAGCGTTGTCGATGTAGAGGGTGTCCACCAGAGCCGCACCTGATCCCAGGATCGGCAGGCGTCCGGATCGGGCGCGGGCCACGATCCGGTGGGTGAGCTGTCCGTCGCCGGGCCCCCAGATCAGATGGGGCCGGATGACCAACACCTTCATCCCGGCGCTGCCGTAGGTCTCGGCGATCAGCTCCGCCTCTGCCTTGGTCTGAGCGTAGTTGCCCTCCGCATGCTGCGGGTCGGCCGGGCCTGCGCCTTCGCCCACCAGCGAGGAGCCGCCGTGGGCCACAGAAGGGGAGGAGACATGCAGAACGTTGTCCACGCCTGCCGCCCACGCGGCTTCCAGCAGTCGCTCGGTGCCGCGGACATTGATCTCGACGAAGTCTTCGCGCCGACCGGAGACGGATACCTTCGCGGCCATGTGGATGATCGCGTGCTGGCCCTGCACCGCCCGAGCTACGACGTCAGGGTCGCTGAGCGACCCGCGGACCTCGTGTGCGCCGTCGACGCCGGCCGAGCTGCGCTGCAGCGTGGTGACCTCATATCCGAGCTCCACGAGCCTGCGGGCCACGGAGCGTCCCAACAGGCCTGAGGCGCCGGTGACCAGCACACGGCTGCCGGGAAGGATCTCGTGGTCGGTCACAGTCTTGGGACTCACAGGGACTTCACCTTCTCCCCAGCGAGCACCTCAGCCGCCCACTCGGCCAGCCGGGTGCGGTCGATCTTGGAGTTGTGGCGGATG
The DNA here is from genome assembly GCF_017876395.1 of Nesterenkonia lacusekhoensis. Lineage (NCBI taxonomy): Bacteria > Bacillati > Actinomycetota > Actinomycetes > Micrococcales > Micrococcaceae > Nesterenkonia > Nesterenkonia lacusekhoensis. The sequence goes on from NZ_JAGINX010000001.1 coordinate 1,069,346, forward strand.
TCGGTGGGCAGCTTCTCCAGGACCAGAACTGCTGAGACCGGCACCTCGGAGGCTTCGCGCACAGTTCGGGCGAACTCCGGGCGGGCCAGCGGGGAACGACCGGTGCGCAGCCGCTTGGCGCTGCCCTCAGGCTCGACGATGACCACCACTGCCTGGGTCCCGATCGGTCCCACGCCGACGGCGGCGCAGCGGGCCACCTCGTCCACAGCGTCGACCGGGGTCTCCACGGCGCCGGGGCCCACAGGTCCTGCCGGTGTGGTGATCACGTGCTGGAGCCGGCCCTGGATCCAGAGCCGCTCTTCGGCGTCGAAGTGTCCGATGTCATTGGTCCGGTGCCAGATCAGCCCGTCATGGGTGTCCCGTCGGCTCTGCCGGTCGGTGTGCCAGAGGCGGTCGTAGCCCTCCTTGAGATGGGCCGCGGAGACGACGATCTCGCCGAGGGTGCCGACGTTCTCGGCCGGCTCCACCAGATGGTCAGCCGCTCGTCCCTGGGCATCCAGCGGAGCCAGCGCGAAGCGGACGCCGTCGACCGCCCGGCCCACACAGACTCCCGGCTGACCGGCCCCTGCAGGTCCGGACGTCATAGCCTCATGGATCTGTTCGCGGGAGATGTCCGCCTGGAGCAGCCCCTCCGTCATGCCGTAGGGGGTATGGATCTCGGCCTCCGGGAAGAGCTCCTGAACCTGATCGAGGAGCACCGGGTGCACCGGGGCCCCAGCGGAGAGGACCAGGTAGATCCCGCCCAGGGCATCACGTTGGCGCTGAGTGAGCTGATCGGCCGTGGCCACGACGTTGCGCAGCGCGGCCGGAGAGCCGAAGAACATCGTGGCCTCGCCGGCCAGTGCGGCCTCAGCGACTGCCACGGCGGTCAGCGTGGAGGGTTTGGTCACCGACATGTCCGGAGTCACCGAGGTGGCACCGATCGCAGGTCCCAGCAGCGCGAAGGGAGCGAATCCTGCGATGAGTGAGGACCCAGGCTTCACGGCGAACTGCTGGCGCAGCAGGGCTACCAGCGCACCCAGACGGCCGTGGGTGTAGAGAACTCCCTTGGCCGGGCCGGTGGAGCCGGAGGTGAACAGCACTGCGGCCGGGTCCTCGGGAGCCGGATGAGGGACAGCGTCGGGACGGCGGCCGCTGTGGCTGCGCAGCAGACGCTCCACTGAGGCCACAGTGCCCAGCAGCTTGGCCTGCCGGCCCGAGAGCACGTTCAGGCTGATCCGCTGACCTGGCCAGTTCAGGCTCCGCGCAACGGTCAGGCCCGGCGTGGCCCCGATGATCCATCGTGGTCTGGCACTGCGGACAGCCCGGGTCATGCCCTTCAGCCCCAGGCCCTGGTCGGCCACCACAGTCACGGCACCGATGCGCAGGCAGGCATAGAGGATGACGGTGAGGTCGTTGCCGGGCTGGACCAGCAGGGAGACCCGGTCGCCGGGGGAGACGCCGAGTTCGCTCAGTCCGACGGCCAGGGCGTCGACCTTCTCAGCCAGATCGTCCCACGAGACGGTCCGATCAGCGTCTTCAGCCACGCCCATGTCCACCACAGCGGGGCTGGCTTTGCGCCAGGTCATGGTCAGGTGTTCGAGCTGGTCGTGCAGCCGGGTCACCTCACCGGCAGGCGCCGGTGAGCGCAGCCCGGCCCGGGGATCCTCTGCCGCCCCCGGGGTGGGGAAGTGATCCGACAGCCAGGTGAACAGGGGTGTGGAGATGTCGCGGTCCTCGGCGAGCAGGTGGCCGGACCCTTCGAACCGATGGACCTCGGCGTGGGGGAGGCGTTCCACCAGGTCAGCCAGGTAGCGATCCTGGAACACAGGGTCCTGGGGGCCCCAGAGGAGCAGCGCAGGCTTCTGCCAGCGGGTCAGCTGCGAGGAGGTCTCCTCGAGCACCGGGCGGGAGAGGTGCTCGGCCTGGGCGGGGATGTCAGCGACGAACCCGCCGATGCCGCCCCGGCCCCAGCGGGAGGTATAGGGGGCCCGGTAGGCCTTCTTCACCGCTGGCTCCAGCCCGCCGTCGGCCAGCCCGAGGGTGACCTGCAGGAAGCCTTCGGTCTCGACGGTGGACAGCGGGAGTACATCCGGTGCCATGGCCGCACGCAGCGCCGCGGGGACGTGGTCTTCGGTGGGGTGGTCGACCGCTGTGTTCAGAGTGATCACGGCGTCGACCTCTTCGGTGTGGCGCATGGCCCACCCCATGCTGATCACCCCGCCCCAGTCGTGGCCCAGGGTGACCAGTGGGACGGTGGTGTCCACATCCAGGGCGTCCATGAGCCCGTCCAGATCGGTCAGGCGCTGATCGAAGCGACGGTAGGTGTGCGCCTCAGGAGCCGGTGCCTCGGGGTGCGCCAAGCGGTCCGAGAAGCCCATGTCGAGCTGGTCCGGTGCGATGACTCGCCACGCCTGACCTTCGACGGCCCGGTCCAGGGAGGCGGCGATCACCCGGCGCCAGAGGTAGGACCAGGTCGGGTTGCCATGCACGGCCAGGATGGTGCCGGTGGGGGTGATGCCCCGCTCGGCGAGCACCGGGCCGGTGTCCAGCACGTGGAAGGTGTGGGTGACGGCAGGGCCCCTGGCATCAGGGACCCGTGCGGAGGCGCCAGCCTCCGTGCGGGCCATGGCAGGGACGGTCTTGGCGCTGACCAGCCGGGACCACGCGGGATCCAGCCCGGGAAAGGCTCCCTCAGACGGGAGGTGCTCGGTGGGCAGCCGCGCTCCTGCCGCCGGAATCGGACGCCATGCCTTCAGCTTCGTCATCGGCGCTGCTCCCTCACTCTGTGTTCTGCGGTGACTGCCGATTCACCATTCGATCTCGACCATGGCGGTGTTCAGGCCCGACCCTACCCCCATGCAGAGCACGCGTGCACCGCGCCGGAGGGAGGATGCCTCACGCGAGAGCGTGATGGGCAGTGAGGCCGGCCCCACATTCCCCAGCTCGGGGTAGGTGACCGGCACACGCTTCTTGTCCAGCTTGGCCGCTTTGACGATGGAGGAGGTGTGCAGCTGGGAGACCTGGTGGGTCACATAGGAGTCCATCTGCTGCCAGTCGAAGTGCTCCTTGGCGTCCTCCCACGCATCCATGACCAGCTCGAGGCCGCCGTCGAGCAGGCCGCGGGAGTCGGTGAACATGCCGTGGTGATCTCCCACGCAGAGGCCGTGGTGCTGGGAGGCCGCGCGGGTCACACCACCGATGATGCGGTGGCCCTCAGGATGCTGGTCGGTGGGGCCGATCACGGCCGCGGCGGCACCGCATCCCAGGGTCAGGGAGGCGAACTCGCTCATGAAGTCGTCGCGGGAGACGGCCTGCTCCAGGGAGTTGATCCGCTCCACGGTCGCTTCCTGGACCTTGCGTGCGTCCTCACCGTTGACGATCAGCACGTACTTGGCCTGTCCGGCGTCGATGAGGGAGCTGGCCAGGGTCATCGCGTTCACGAAGCCGAGGCAGGCATTGGTGATGTCGAAGTTCATCGCGGAGCTCGGCAGGCCCAGCCGGTGGTGGATGCCCACCGCGACCGAAGGCTCCAGGTGCTCACGGGTGACCGAGGTGTTGATCATCACAGTGATGTCGTCGCGGCTGATCCCTGCGGCCTCGATGGCGCGACGGCCTGCCTCCACCGCGCCGGTGATGGCGCCGTCGGGGGTGTCCCAGTTGCGTCGAGCCTTGACGCCGGCCACACGCTGGAGGAGTCCTGTGGGAAGTCTCAGCCGCTTCAGGGCATCGGAGAGCCGGTGGTCCAGCTCCTTCGACGTCAGTGCGGCGGGCGCCTCGACCTCTGCCACAGAGAGCAGGGAGGCGTTCTGGTGATGGAAGGTCGTGTTTCCGGGCACCGGTCCATGCTACTGGAAAGTCAGCAGCCCTCAGTGCGCCGGACCCCCGCAGGGTCTGGATACGATGGTGTCTATGACACTTTCCATGCGCGAGGCCATCGAGCGCGGCGGCTTCTACCCCGCGCTGGTCCACCACACGGTGACCGAGGCGCTCGACGGCCGCGAAGCCAGCCATCAGATCGTGCACGTGGACACCCATTTCGACATGGAAGAGGTCCATCGCCACATCACCGTGCTGGCCCTGGCTGATGACGTGGTCGTGGTCGCTCATCTGGACGACCATGATCTGGAGGCCGACGACGGCGGGCTCCAGGAATCTGCCGCAGGGTCCGGCGACACTGTGGCGAGGATCTCCACCGAGGTGGTCCCCGTCAGTCGCATCCGGTCGCTGATCCTCTCCGAGGTCCACCGCCATCCTGACCGGTTCAGCCCCGAGCGCGGACTGGCCGAGGTGACGCTGAACATGCAGTGGACCGGCGGGGCGAGGTTCGAGACGGTCCCGGCCGACTGCGCCAATCCTGACTGTATGGCAGATCATGGGGACAACGGCACCTGGGTTCCGGAGGACATCGTGCTGCGCATCGCGGCCACAGCCGAAGGCGACACTGCGGTCGATGAGGCACGAGGCTTCGTGCGGGCGCTGCGCCGTGCCTGTGTGAAGTACGCACGCTGAGGCCGCCGGTGACTGATCTGACCCTGCCGGAGGCACCGGACTACGACGGCGCCCACCTGCGCCGGATCCTGCCCTCTGTGGGCGCGTCCCTGGGACTGAGCAGTTCGGACGCGTCCGGGGAGTGCTTCCAGAACCGTCTGGGGCTGCCTGAGGCGAACATCGCTGTGGTGCTCATGGTCGACGGCCTCGGCGACGAGCAGCTGGCGCGCCACACCGGCCACGCGCGCTTTCTCGCCTCGCGCTGGAGGAAGCCGGCCACCGGCCGTGTCCTCGATGCGGGCGTCCCCTCCACGACCTCGGCCTCGCTGACCTCCTTGGGCACCGGCCGGACGCCGGGGGAGCACGGACTCACCGGGTACAACGTCTACGCGGAGGACCTGGACCGAGTGGTCAATATGCTCGGCGGTTGGGATCCCGAGGTCGATCCTGGCAGCTGGCAGCCGCACAGTTCTCTGCTGGGCCGGGCCGAAGGATCCGGTGCTGCCGTGGTGACGATCTCCAGGCCTCAGTTCCAGGACTCTCCGCTGACTCAGGCCGCACTCTCCGGCGGTGAGTTCTTGGGGGCCAAGCACATGGACGCCCGTTTTCGGCTGGCCGAGGACTGGATCTCCGGCCACCGTCCCCGGAAGGGCCAGGTCCGCCAGGGCGCACCCACGCCGCTGATGGTCTACCTCTATGTCGATGAGCTCGACAAGACCGGCCATAAGCACGGCGTGGACTCGGCCGAATGGATCCGCATGCTGGAGCTGCTCGACGCCGAGGCCGAAAGGTTCTGCGCCTCGCTGTCTGCCCTCTACGGATCCCAGGCTCTGGTCCTGATGACCGCTGATCACGGCATGATCGACATCGCCCCGGAGAACCGGATCGACCTTCAGGCATTGGAACAGCAGGAGCAGGATGAGCTGCTCGGTGCCGTGGAGCACGTGGCCGGTGAGCCTCGGTTCCTGCACCTGCACACAGTCGAAGGACGTGAGGCCGAGGTTCGAGAGACCTGGCAGCGGGCCTTCGGCGATCAGGCGTGGGTGGTGCAGAAGCAGGAGGCCCTCGACGCCGGATGGTTCGGCCCCGTGGAGGACCGGGTGCTCTCACGGATCGGTGACGTCCTGGTGGCTGTCCACGGCCCGATCGCCCTGTTCCACACCGCCGAGTCCGGCAAGGCTCCGCTGTCCATGGTCGGGCAGCACGGATCGCTCACCGACGCCGAACGGAAGATTCCGCTGCTCTCGCTCAGCGGTCAGGACATCCGGCCCGACTGAGCGTCAGCGGTGTGATCCCGAGATCAGTCCTTGCCGCCGAAGAGGATGTCATCCCACTTCGGCATCGAGGGGCGGCGGGAGGAGGAACGCTTCCGGTGCCGCGGCTCAGGAACCGGATCCTGCTCGTCGGCTTCCTGGTCAGCGGCCCCGTCGGCCGCGGGCCCCTCCGGCTCCTCGGCCCCTTCCTCATAGGAGAAGCCCCAGGCGTCTGTGCCGGGCGCGTTCTGCTCATCGCTGTCCTCGGAGCGGTCTGCACTGGTCCCGCCGTCCTCGAGTCCCGGGACCGGACCGGTCAGCTGCTCGTCCTGCTCGACCTGCGCCTCAGGGTGCTCCGGTTCGACGGCGCGCAGGCGGGGCTCCGGGGTGTCAGCGGGCTCCTTCCGGGTCAGCATCAGGGCCAGCTTCTCGTCTGACTCCTCATCGGCTCCCAGGCGCTGACCTCGCCGGGCACGCAGGACATCCAGCAGGTGCTCATGCTCCCCGCCTTCGGAGCCGGTCTGCTCCGAGCCGCCCTCGTCCGGGGTCTGCGGAGTGCGGGCGGGCGTCTGCGCGGTCGCTCGCGCAGACCCGGAGGTCTCCCGCACCGGTCGGGGGCCGCGGTCCCTGCCGGAAGCTGGGGTGTGCTCGGCGTCGACGTCGAAGGGAGCGTCGACGGCGGCCAAGTGCCGCGAACTGCCGCGTCGGCGGGACTTGCCCGGCAGCGGCAGGGTGCTCAGCGACTCGGCCCAGCGGTTGGCAGCGGTGAGGTGGCGCGTCTCTGCGTTGAAGGTCCATTCGGCCGGCGGCTGCAGCCCGATGCCGGCGCCATGGGTCTCCGAGGAGCCGGCGTCGAACCAGCACTCCACCTGCCAGCGTCCGTCCTCGCGGCGCCAGGCGTCCCAGGAGACGGTCTTCAGCTCCACCTCCATGGCTCGCAGGCGGACCTTGACCATGGCCTCCAGGCTGGCCGGAGCGTCGCCGAAGGCCAGGCGGTGGTGTTCGGCCGTCGACGCCGGAGCAACTTCGGTGCTGCGGGCGCGCTGAGCGATGTAGGAACGTTCGGCCTGCACCGGTCCGGCGTAGCGTTGGACATGCTTGGGGTCCAGGCCGGAGTCCTCGACGACCTGGTCCACGGAGGCGCCGGCGCGGAGCCGCGCCTGGATCTCGCGCGGCGACAGAGGTGCCGAGGAATCCTCCGCAGGGGAGCTGTGGCGGGCAGCTCTGCCCACGGCAGAGCGGAGAGCGTCATCGACCGGCAGCGAGAACTCGTTGCCCTGATCGTCTGAGAGGATCAGCTGATTCTGATTCTCCTCATCGCCGACGCCGACGATCCGCAGGTGCTGCATGAGAGGCTTCCTCCGAAAAGACTGTGGAGACTGCCGCCCGTCTCCCGGACGGGAATCGGGCCCGTTGGCGGGGCGGTCGTCTCGCTTTCGCTTCTCGCCACTGTATCGCGGGGCAGGAAGAATGGGACCGCATCCTTCGAGCTCGACCCGAACGATTTTTGCTCACGGCTCAACACGGGCCCTTCGATTTGTCCATATACCCCCTCGGGGGGCACAATCTGTGCGACCGATTAGGCCGTACGGACTCGAAGTGTGGAGCGACTCTCATGGCAACTGATTACGATGCACCGCGTAAGAACGACGACGAAGTCAATGAGGACTCGATCGAAGAGCTGAAGAATCGCTCGAACAACCGCCAGTCCGCGGTCGTCGACGAGGATGAGGCTGAGGCCGCCGAGGGCTTCGAGCTGCCCGGCGCCGATCTCTCCGACGAAGAGCTCCAGGTGCGGGTGCTGCCCGCCCAGTCCGACGAGTTCACCTGCGGCGAGTGCTTCCTGGTCCGCCACCGCTCCCAGGTCTCCCGGGAGCAGGGCGGCATGTTCATCTGCAAGGACTGCGACGCCTAGCAGGAGACGTCCTCTCCGCTGACCGCACTCGTCAGGAGGGTGTCGGCCCCCGGCTCAGCCGGTGGTGCTGACACCCTCTTCGCGTACCTGCTCCACGGACCCCAGAGCCTTCAGCAGCGCTTCGGGACGGCGCGTGGAGAACAGCCAATAGGGCGTGGCATCCTGCTCGTCGGTGATCTCGGCGGTGATGACCGGATCGATCCAGCCACGGATGCACTGGTAGGAGCGGGCATCGAAGCCGGGACCCAGCTGCTCGCGCGCCGCCTGGCGACGATGGGCGACGACGCGCCCCAGATGCCGGGTCTCGATCTGAGCTCTGCCCACACGCAGCCATCCGTCGCGGACCTCCACGGTCGGGGTGGTGATGATCAGAGCGAAGACCAGCAGACTGATGCCGATGACCATGGCCAGGAACCCGAAGGTCAGGTCGATGGGGAAGAAGATCAGGGAGACCGAAGCCCCGATGATCACTGCAGCGGTCCACATCCACCAGGAGGGCCACAGCTTCTCGGCGTAGCGCACGCCGTGGTCGTACTGAGTCGTCATATCTCTATCGTCGCATGAGTAGACTCGGTGGCATGAGTCCGCAGACCTCCCCTGAGACGATCGCACCTGAGAAGATCACTGTCCCCATCCGTCAGCTGGACCCCGAACTTCCCCTGCCCGTCTACGCCCACCCCGGCGACGCCGGCGCCGACCTGCTCTGTGCCGAGGACTTCACGCTGGAGCCGGGGGAGCGGCGCCTGGTTCCGACGGGGATCGCCCTCGCCCTGCCGGAAGGATGGGTGGGCCTGGTCCACCCGCGCAGCGGTCTGGCTGTCAAGCATGGAATCACCCTGGTCAACGCCCCCGGGACCATCGACGCCGGTTATCGTGGTGAGGTGAAGGTGTGCCTGCTGAACACGGACCGCGCTGAGGCGGTGCATTTCTCCCGCGGGGACCGGATCGCACAGTTGGTGCTGCAGCGCGTCGGAGGGGCCGACTTCGTGCCGGTGGCTGATCTGGAGGAGAGCGCACGCGGCGCGGGCGGCTTCGGCTCCACCGGACTCGGCTCGCAACAGTAAGGAATTGAGGTCAATCCCCATGCTCTTCGGAAAGAAGAAATCGAAGGACAAGGCCGCCGCACCGGCGACGATCCGTGAGGCGCTGAAGGAAGAGTCCCCTGCAGCCGAGCCGACCGAGGCAGCCACAGCTGAGCCCGTCGAGGATCCGGCCCCCACGCAGAAGACCGCCCCTACGCAGAAGCCCGCCTCCACGCAGAAGACCGCGGAGCCCGAATCAGGGGCCTCGGCCCGCGCTGGGGCGGACGCTGAGCAGCGCGGCGACTCCGCCGCGGGGCAGATCTCGGGCGGTCCCTACGACATCAGTGAGATCGAGTCGCGCAAGGGCTATGTCGACTTCGGCTCAGTGCTGATCCCCGGTGGCAAGGATCAGAAGGTCCGTCTGGACATCGACCAGAAGACCAAGCGCGTAGTCGCCCTGACCATCTCTGTGGGTCAGGCCAGTGTGCAGCTGCAGCCCTTCTCTGCGCCCAAGTCCGGCGGCAGCTGGGACGAGGTGCGCCAGCAGATCCACGAGTCGGTGGTCAAGCAGAAGGGCAAGGTCAAAGAGGCTGAGGGGCGCTTCGACAAGGAGCTCGTGGCGCGAGTGCCCACCACGCTGAAGGACGGCCGCTCCGGCTGGCGCGTGGCCCGGTTCATCGGCTTCGAGGGCGACCGGTGGTTCCTCCGCGGCGTGGTCGGCGGTCGAGGGGCCATCGACCGCAGCGCGGCCAAAGAGGTGGAGGACCTCTTCTCCCGGATCGTCGTGGTCCGGGGCGATGACCCCATGCCCCCACGTGAGCTGCTGCAGCTGCGGCCGCCGGAGGGGGCCAAGCGGGTCACCGTGCCGCGCAACCCGGCCCAGCGTCGCACCGGCGACAGCCCGAACCCCGCCGCCGCAGACGTCTCGGCCTCGGGAGCGGCCGAACAATGAGCAGCGAGGACGTCGGGCAGCAGCTCTCCACCAGTCCGGCCTCGAAGCTTCGCACCCGTGAGGACGGGTCGCTGAACGTCATGGCCTCCATCGGAGGCGTCCGCGGCCTGGCGGAGGCCTCGTTGCCGGCGGCGCTCTTCCTGGTCATCTTCGTGGTCACCGATGACCTCACTCCGGCCCTGGTCGTCGCGCTCGGTGTGGCGGGGGTGTTCGCCGCAGGGCGGCTGCTCCAGCGTGGACCGCTGGTCCAGTCGCTCTCCGGTCTGGTCGGCGTCGGGGTCTGTGCCGCCGCGGCCCTCACCACGGGTGACGGCCGTGACTTCTACGCTCCGGGCTTCTTCATCAACGGTGTCTACATCGTGGCCTTCATCGTCTCCATCCTGGTGCGTTGGCCGATGATCGGGATCCTCTTCGGTCTGGTGCGCGGAGAAGGGACGGAGTGGCGGCATGATGTCCTGAAGCGTCGTCGCTACGCTGCGGCCACGTGGATCATCACCTTCGTCATGGCCGCACGGCTGATCGTCCAGGTGCCGTTCTATCTGGCCGATGATGTGGCCTCGCTCGGGGTCGCCCGGCTGGTGATGGGAATGCCGCTCTATGCGCTGGCCCTGTGGGTCTGCTGGATGATCACTCGACCCCAACCGCAGATCGGACGTGAGAGCGCCTCATGACAGCTGCCCCCACCGCGGACCAGCAGGTCCTCACGCTGGAAGTCGGGCCGATGGCCCATGGCGGTCACTGCGTGGCCCGCTACGAGGGAAGGGTGGTGTTCGTCCGCCATGCCATCCCCGGAGAGGTGGTGCGCGCCCGGCTCACCGAAGGGGGTGAGCAGGCCAAGTTCTGGCGCGCTGACGTGATCGAGGTGCTCTCAGCCTCCGACTATCGCCGCCGCCACATCTGGAAGCTCGCAGATTCCCTGCGGGCCGAGGAGATGGGGCGCCTGCCGGTGGGCGGAGCCGAATTCGGTCACATCACGGACCAGCACCAGCGCCGACTCAAGGGTCAGGTCTTCCGGGATACCCTGCAGCGGATCGGCGGAATCTCTCTGCACGATCTGAACATCCCGCAGGAGCACGCCGACGGCGAGATCCACGTGGAGGACATCAGTCGCCCCCACAGCAACGGACTGCATTGGCGCACTCGGGTGAGCTTCGCCGTGGACCCCGCCGGGATGCTGAGCATGAAGCCCCATCGCAGCAACGAGCTGATCGAACTGCGCGGCATGCCGCTGGCCGTAGAAGGCATCCACGAGAGCCGGATCTTCTCCGCAGACTTCCGCGGTGCCCAGCGCGTGGATGCCGTGGCCCCCGGCGGCGAGGGCGCTGTGACCCTGGTGGTCCACACTCTGGCCCAGGCGCAGGAGCAGCAGAGCCTGCGCAGCCGCCTGCACGCATTGGCCTCAGAGGACCCTGCCGTGGGGAACATACTGCTGGGCGTGACCACGCCCGGTCCACAGAACGGCAGAACCCAGAACGGGCGATCCTCCGCCAGGAGAGGACGGGGACCTCGCGGTCGGTCCGACTCCGTGACCCCCGCACAGGTCGACGTTGAGCTGGTCACCGGCGCCCGTATGGTCAGCGAACCGCTTCCTGCACCTGCTCGCGAGGACCGTGCAGAGGTGCGGATGCGACCTGAGGGTTTCTGGCAGATCCACCGCGGTGCTCCGCAGGCGCTGGTCGCGGCCGTGGCTGAGATGGCTCGCGCCGAGGAGGGGGACACCGTCGTCGATCTCTATGCCGGTGCCGGGCTCTTCACCGCGTGGGCCGCTCAACGGGTGGGCCCGACGGGGCACGTGCTCAGTGTGGAGGCGGCCGGTGCCTCACATCGCAGTGCCTCCGAACTCTTCGACGGCATGGACGAGGTGCAGACCCTGCAGGCCCCGGTGGAACGTTCCCTGGAGCAGGTCCGCAGGTTCCTGAGCGGCGGCAGCGGCAGTGCCGCCACTGTGGTGCTCGATCCTCCTCGGGCAGGGGCGGGGGAGCGCGTGATCGAAGGCCTCGATCAGACGCAGGCTCGCCAGATCATCTACGTCTCCTGCGAGCCCTCTTCCTTCGCCCGTGACGCAAAAGAGCTGATCACTCGCGGGTGGCAGCTGGACGGCCTGCGTGTGCTCGACCTGTACCCCAACACCCATCACATGGAATCGGTGGCCTCCTTCACCCGCTGAGCCGCCGTCGCGCGGGGCTGCCTCGCCGGAGACGTCATGGTGCACCTCACAGCGGGGCGAGCGAGTAGGATGGACAGCGATACGGCCCTGAGCGCTGCGGAGTACGACGGACTCAGGCCTGGTCGCACCACTGACTCCGCCGACGGCGCGCTGCTCACCGCTGAGCTCGAGCCGCGGGGGAGGCGACCACGGCCTCGTCACACCTCCACGGCACCGATGGGCCGGTGTCCGTGAGACCAGTCTTCCGGACAGTGTCAGTCTGGCAACTACAGAGGAGTCCCGCGTGAGCACTGTGGACAGCTTCGGAGCCAAAGGCGTTCTCAACGTCGACGGAGCCGATTATGAAATCTTCCGACTCAACTCGGTCGAGGGCTACGAGTCCCTCCCGTACAGCCTGAAGGTTCTGCTCGAGAACCTTCTGCGCACCGAAGACGGAGCAAACGTCACTGCCGAGCACATCAAGGCGCTCGGACAGTGGGATGAGACCGCGCAGCCCTCCAAGGAGATCCAGTTCACCCCGGGTCGTGTCCTGATGCAGGACTTCACCGGCGTGCCCTGCGTGGTGGACCTGGCGACGATGCGCGAGGCAGTCACCGATCTCGGCGGCGACCCGAACAGGATCAACCCTCTGGCACCGGCTGAGATGGTCATCGACCACTCCGTCCAGATCGACTCCTTCGGCAACTCCGATGCGATCGAGCGCAACATGGACATCGAGTACCAGCGCAATGGTGAGCGGTACAAGTTCCTGCGCTGGGGACAGACCGCCTTCGACGACTTCAAGGTTGTCCCCCCGGGCATGGGCATCGTCCACCAGGTGAACATCGAGTCCCTGGCACGTACGGTCATGACCCGCGAGGTCGGCGGGGCACTGCGTGCCTACCCCGACACCTGCGTGGGCACCGACTCCCACACCACGATGGAGAACGGCCTGGGCGTGCTCGGCTGGGGCGTGGGCGGCATCGAGGCCGAGGCCGCCATGCTCGGCCAGCCGATCTCCATGCTGATCCCGCGCGTGGTGGGCTTCAAGCTCTCCGGTGAGATCCCTGCCGGCGCGACCGCCACCGACGTCGTGCTGACCATCACCCAGATGCTGCGTGAGCACGGTGTGGTCGGCAAATTCGTCGAGTTCTACGGCGAGGGTGTGGCCGAGGTCCCCCTGGCCAACCGCGCCACCATCGGCAACATGTCCCCGGAGTTCGGCTCCACTGCGGCGATGTTCCCGATCGACGACGTCACCATCGACTACCTGCGCCTGACCGGTCGCACCGAAGAGCAGCTCGCTCTGGTGGAGGCCTACGCCAAGGAGCAGGGCATGTGGCACGACCCCTCCCGCGAGCTGCGCTTCTCCGAGCACCTGGAGCTGGACCTCTCCACTGTGGTTCCCTCCATCTCCGGTCCGAAGCGTCCGCAGGACCGCATCGAGCTCACCGATGCCAAGGAGCAGTTCCGCAAGGACATCCACAACTACGCGCAGGACGAGGACGGCCGCAACGGCCACGTGGACGAGACGGTGGAAGAGTCCTTCCCCGCCTCGGACGCCCCGACCCCGGCGGCGGGAGACGCCCAGGACCCGGCCGATAAGCCGCGGAACATGGACGGCTCGGGTGCTCCGGTCGTGGGCCGGCCCTCCAAGCAGGTTCCGGTGAAGATGCCCGACGGCCGGGAGTTCACCCTGGACCACGGTGCGGTCTCCATCGCTTCGATCACCTCCTGCACCAACACCTCCAACCCGAACGTGATGCTGGCCGCCGGTGTGCTGGCGCGCAACGCCGTGGAGAAGGGCCTGGTCCAGAAGCCCTGGGTCAAGACCTCCATCGCCCCGGGTTCGAAGGTCGTCACCGACTACTACGAGAAGTCGGGTCTGATCGACTACCTCGAGAAGGTCGGCTTCTTCGTGGTCGGCTACGGCTGCACCACCTGCATCGGCAACTCGGGTCCTCTGGAGGAGGAGATCTCCCAGAAGATCCAGGAGGAGGACCTCGCGGTCACCTCCGTGCTCTCCGGCAACCGTAACTTCGAGGGTCGCATCAACCCCGATGTGAAGATGAACTACCTGGCCTCGCCGCCGCTGGTGGTGGCCTACGCACTGGCCGGCACGATGGACTTCGACTTCCAGAATGAGCCGCTGGGTCAGGACTCCGAGGGCAACGATGTCTACCTGAAGGACATCTGGCCGGACCCGTCCGAGGTGCAGAAGATCATCGATGAGTCCATCGACACCGGCATGTTCACCTCCAAGTACGGCACCATCTTCGACGGTGACCACCGCTGGCAGGAGCTGGACACCCCCGAGGGATCGACCTTCTCCTGGGATGAGGACTCCACCTACGTCCGGAAGGCTCCCTACTTCGAGGGCATGGAGCTGGAGCCCCAGCCCGTCTCGGACATCGAGGGCGCACGGGTTCTGCTGAAGCTGGGCGACTCGGTCACCACCGACCACATCTCCCCGGCCGGCTCGTTCAAGTCGGACACACCGGCAGGCCGCTACCTGCTGGAGAACGGCGTGGAGCGCAAGGACTTCAACTCCTACGGCTCCCGTCGCGGCAACCACGAGGTCATGATCCGTGGCACCTTTGCCAACATCCGGATCAAGAACGAGCTGCTGGCCGATGAGAACGACGGCGCCGGTGTGGAGGGCGGATTCACCCGCGACTTCACCAAGGGCGGCGAGCAGGCCTACGTCTACGACGCGGCGCAGAACTACCAGGCGGAGGGCACCCCGCTGGTGGTCCTGGGCGGCAAGGAGTACGGTTCCGGATCCTCCCGCGACTGGGCGGCCAAGGGCACCCGTCTGCTGGGCGTGAAGGCTGTCATCACCGAGTCCTTCGAGCGCATCCACCGTTCCAACCTGATCGGTATGGGCGTTCTGCCGCTGCAGTTCCCTGAGGGCGAGTCGGCAGACACCCTCGGCCTGACCGGTTTCGAGACCTTCTCCATCTCCGGGATCACTGCTCTGAACGAGGGCACCACCCCGAAGACTGTGAAGGTCACCGCCACCAAGGAGGACGGCTCCACTGTGGAGTTCGACGCGGACGTCCGCATCGACACTCCCGGCGAGGCCGACTACTACCGCAACGGCGGCATCCTGCAGTACGTGCTTCGGCAGCTGGTCACCAACCAGTGATCGGCTGACTGATCGGCTGAAGAGCTGAAGACGACGGCGGTCGTCTCCCCAGGATTCCTTGTGCGAGCGAAGGGTTCCGCAACGCGCGCCAGCGCGGTGCGCTTCGCGAGCTAAGGAAGGGGGAGAGGGCCGCCGTCGTCGTGTCTGCACTGTTCCACGTGAGAGAAGTAGAATCAGAGGATGAGCATTCTGCAGACGATCCAGTCTCCGCAGGACCTGTCGAAGCTGAGCGATGAGCAGCTGGAGCGGCTGGCCGAGGAGATCCGCGAGTTCCTCATCGCCAACGTCTCGCAGACCGGCGGCCATCTGGGCCCCAACCTCGGTGTGGTGGAGCTGACGCTGGCTCTGCACCGCGTCTTCGACTCGCCGCGGGACTCGATCATCTTCGACACCGGTCACCAGTCCTACATCCACAAACTCGTGACCGGCCGGCAGGACTTCTCCACGCTACGCCAGCAGGATGGGCTGGCCGGATACCCCGAGCGGGCAGAATCGGTCCACGACGTCGTGGAGTCCTCCCATGCCTCTTCCTCCCTGTCCTGGGCCGACGGCATCTCCAAGGCGCGGGTGCTCAACGGCGAGGAGGACCGCTTCGCGGTGGCCGTCATCGGTGACGGAGCGCTCACCGGCGGTATGGCCTGGGAGGCGATGAACAACATCGCCGCTGATAAGGACCGCCGTGTGGTGATCGTGGTCAACGACAACGGCCGTTCCTACGCGCCCACTGTCGGCGGACTGGCTGAGCAGCTGAACAGCCTGCGCCGCTGCTTCCTCGACAAGGTCCGCACCCATCGCATCTATGAGAAGACCATGGACGGCACCAAGCAGCGGCTGCGCCACGGGGGGCCGCTGAGCCAGATGGTCTATCGCAGCCTGCACGCTGCGAAGAAGGGCGCCAAGGACTTCTGGGCGCCCCAGGGTCTCTTCGAAGACCTGGGGATGAAGTACATCGGGCCGGTGGACGGGCACAGCCAGTCTGCGATGGAGGAGGCTCTGACCGACGCCAAGAACTACGGCGGACCGGTCATCGTGCACGCCCTGACCGAGAAGGGACGCGGCTACGCTCCGGCCCGCGCCGATGAGAAGGACCAGTTCCATGCCGTCGG
This sequence comes from Nesterenkonia lacusekhoensis, assembly GCF_017876395.1. Classification (NCBI taxonomy): domain Bacteria; kingdom Bacillati; phylum Actinomycetota; class Actinomycetes; order Micrococcales; family Micrococcaceae; genus Nesterenkonia; species Nesterenkonia lacusekhoensis. The sequence continues at coordinate 1,085,358 of NZ_JAGINX010000001.1, forward strand.
TGTGATCGACCCGGAGACGGGGGAACCCGTCTCCAGCGGGTCCTCCCGTTCCTGGACCTCCGTGTTCGAGGAGGAGATCACCGCTCTGGCCGACGAGCGCGAGGACATCGTCGCGCTGACCGGGGCCATGATGATCCCGGTGGGACTGCGCTCCATGGCCCAGGAGCATCCGGACCGCGTCTACGACGTCGGCATCGCCGAACAGCATGCGGTGGCCTCGGCCGCCGGGCTGGCCTACGGAGGACTGCATCCGGTGGTGGCCGTCTATGCCACGTTCCTGAACCGTGCCTTCGACCAGCTGCTGATGGATGTGGCGCTGCATCGTGCCGGTGTGACGATCGTGCTGGACCGTGCCGGTGTCACCGGCCCCGACGGGCCCAGCCACCATGGCATGTGGGATCTCTCGCTGCTCCAGATCGTGCCTGGCCTGCAGATCGCCGCGCCGCGTGACTCGACGCGGCTGCGGGAAGAGCTGCGTGAGGCCGTCGAGGTGGAGGACGCCCCCACTGTGGTCCGCTTCTCCAAGGGTTCGGTCAACGGCGAGATCGAGGCGCTCGAACGCTTCGACGACGGCGTCGACGTTCTGCGCGGGGAGGCCCAGGAGGACGGTTCCTACACCGCGGATGTCCTGATCGTCTCGGTCGGCACCATGGGTGAGCTCTCCCTGGACCTGGCCCGTCGTCTGGAGGACCAGGGGATCAGCTCCACGGTGGTGGACCCCCGGTGGGTCCTGCCGGTTCCTCAGTCGCTGATCTCCGCCGCGGCGCGTCACCGGTTGGTCGTCTGTGTGGAGGACGGCGTGAAGGCCGGCGGCGTCGGGTCACGGATCCGACAGACCATGCGTGAGGCCGGTGTGGACACTGCGCTGAACGAAGTCGGCCTGCCCGTGGAGTTCCTGGCCCACGGCAGCCGTGCCCAGGTGATGGAGCGTGTGGGCCTGACCGCCCAGCGCATCGCTCAGGACACAGTCGCCCAGGTGCTCGGCACCAAGGTCCCCTTCGCTCGGCCGCTGCCGGGTGAGGATCTTCCCACCGGAGAGATCCCGGTGTTTCATCGAACCAAGGAGTCCTGATGCTCAGTCTGTTCCGCCGTGATCCCGAGCAGGGTTGGCACTACCGCGAGGCCTGGTACGACGAGAGCGCCGGCGAGTTTGTGATCCATCACGGCAAGGTCGGCACCAACGGCAAGATCACCGCTGAGAAGGCCTCGGCCGAGGAAGCGCAGGCTCTGGTGGAGTCCTTCGCCGCCCAGTGCGCCGACGACGGCTATGCGGAGCCCGCGGAGGATGACCTCGGCACACTGACCGTGGCCTATCCGCTGAAGGGCGCTGAGCCCAATGCCTCGGAGCGCCGCAATGCGAACACGGTGCATGAGGCCGTGCTGGTGGCCCTGGCCTGGCGCGGCCTGGGCGCGTTGTCCGACCCTGAGCAGCAGCCGCGCGAGTGCGGGGGACAGGCCCTTGTCATGACCTCGCAGACCGTGCGCACCAGAAAGGCCGTCGACGCCGCACAGTCGGCCATCAAGCACACCGATGTGCCGCTGTCCAAGGTGGAGATCAGCCGGTGAGCCGCTCCGCAGAGTGTGTCTCTGGCCACTCAAGCTACTGATGGGTAGCATGTGAGCTATGAAACATTCTGACTTCAGCGCCTACCGCGATCTTGCCGCCGCATTCAGCGACGAGGTGGTCACCCACAGTCGCGTGGAGGATGTCCAGCTTCCCCAGGGAGCCGGGACCTTCGCCCTGATCCGTCTGGACAATGACAGCCCCAAGCGTCCGAGCACGCTGGGCCCCAACTCGCTCATCGAGTTCGGGGAGACGGTGGCCGCTCAGGCCGAGCGTGCACGGGCCGGCGAGATCGTCGGACTGGGTGTCATCGGCAAGCCGGGATTCCTGGTGGCCGGGGCCGATCTCGGTGCGGTCAACCGCATCGACTCCAAGGACCAGGCGCGTGCCATGGCGGATCTGGGCCACCACGCCTATGAGCTGCTGGAAGACTTCCCGGTTCCGACCTTCGCCTTCATCAATGGAACGGCTTTGGGCGGCGGCCTGGAGATCGCCCTGGCCGCGCACTACCGAACCGTCTCCGAGGAGGCCAAGGCTCTCTCCCTGCCCGAAGCCTTCCTCGGCCTGGTCCCGGGCTGGGGCGGCGTCTACCGCCTGCCGAAGATCATCGGCCCGGAGGCGGCTGCGCAGGTCATCTTCACCAATGCGCTGAACAACAACAAGACGCTCAAGGGAGCTCAGGCCTACGCACTGGGCATCGCCGATGCTCTGTTCGGCGCCGACACCTTCCTGGAGGAGTCGCTGACCTTCGCGGCACAGGTGATCAGTCAGGACTCCGCCGCCATCGGCGCGCTGACCGCACACCGGGAGCGGGACCACTCCGAGGCCGCCTGGGAGCGAGGCCTCGCCGCCGCACAGAAGGCAGTGGCCTCCAAGACCGGCGACTCCGCCCCGGCGCCCAAGCGCGCTCTTGAGCTCTTCGAAGCCGGGCGCCGCCGCAGCCGCGCCGAGGAACGGCAGGAGGAGGTCGCGGCTCTGGGCGACCTCATGGTCACCGACGAGTTCGCGAACACGGTCTACGCCTTCCTGGAGCTGGTGCAGAAGCGCGCCAAGCGCCCCGCCGGAGTCCCGGAAGTCCAGCCCCGCCCGCTGAAGAAGATCGGCGTCGTGGGGGCGGGCCTGATGGCGTCGCAGCTGGCCATGGTCTTCGCCCAGAAGCTGCAGGTGCCCGTGGTCATCAGCGACATCGACCAGGCGCGCGTGGACAAGGGGGTGGACTACATCCGCGGACAGGCGAAGAAGCTGGCCGAGAAGGGGCGCATCTCCGTGGAGCAGGCCGAGGGTCTGAGCTCCCTGGTCACCGGTTCGGTGGACAAGAGCGTCTACGCCGATGCCGACTTCATCATCGAGGCGGTCTTCGAGGAGATCGGCGTGAAGAAGCAGGTCTTCGCCGAGCTGGAGGAGATCGTCTCTCCGGAGGCGATCCTGGCCACGAACACCTCCTCGCTGTCGGTCACTGAGATGGCCGCCGATCTGAAGCATCCGGACCGGGTCATCGGCTTCCACTTCTTCAATCCGGTGGCGGTCATGCCGCTGATCGAGATCGCCCGCACCCCGCAGACCGCCGATGAGCCCATCGCCACGGCCTTCCAGCTGGCGGCTGCTCTGCGGAAGACTCCGGTGCTGAGCCGCGACTCCACCGCCTTCGTGGTCAACCGTGTGCTGCTGCGGCTGATGGCCGAAGTCCAGAAGGCCTTCGACGAGGGCACCGATGCGAAGACCGCCGACGGCGCCCTGGCACCGATCGGACTGCCGATGAGCCCCTTCACCCTTCTGGCCATGGTGGGCATCCCAGTGGCCCAGCATGTCACCGAGTCCCTGCATACCTCCTTCGGGGACCGCTTCTACGTCTCCGCGAACCTGCAGCGTCTCATCGACAATGGGGTCACTGAGATCTGGAGCCGCCAGGAGGACGGTTCGGTCACCATCACAGAGTCCACGCGTGAGCTGCTGTCACAGGGCCAGACCCAGCGCACCGCGGACGAGATCCTGACCACGGTCCAGGACGCCCTGGCTGAGGAGATCGGACTGCTCCTGGACGAGGGAGTGGTGGCCTCGCCCAAGGACGTGGACCTGTGCATGATCCTCGGTGCCGGGTGGCCCATGCATCGCGGAGGCATCACACCCTATCTGGACCAGTGCGGAGCCAGCGATCGGGTCAACGGCCGCCGCTTCGACGCCGCTGTGTGAGTCCGGATCCCACTGCGCCCGCGGCCTGCTGCGGGTGTAGAATGCCCGGGTGTCTTCGTCCTGCTGCTCCCGTCGCTCGTTCGTCCGCACCACTGCTGCCGCGGGATTGGTGGGCGGTTCGGGGCTGGCGGTCAGCGGCTGCCGGACCGATGCGCTGGCGGAGGAGGACTCCGCGCCCAGCACCCATGAGGGGTCAGTGTGGGAGTGGCTCCTGCCCGCTGAGGACCTTCCGGTGGGGGAGACCACCCGGGCCCAGGCAGGCGAGTATGAGCTGCTGCTCTACCGCGCCTCCCACGAGGAGATCCACGTGTTCTCCAATGTCTGCACCCATGAGGGATGCGCCGTCGATGCCGAGGAGGACCGCTTCCACTGTCCGTGCCATGGCTCGGTCTACCAGCTCGAGGACGGAGTGCCCTACGGCGGTCCGGCCCGGGAGCCGCTGACCCGCTTCACCGCTGAGATCGAGGCAGGCGAGATCCGCGTCCTGATCTGAGCTGCTCCGGAGACCGGCGTCCGACCGACCAGTCGACGTTCAGCGGATCAGACAGAGTCCATCGGATCTGGATCCAGCAGTGCGACAGTCACCACCGCGGCAGTCTGCTCCACCTGCCACGGCCGGGCACCGAGTTCGGTCAGCGCCTCTCTCACCGAATCCAGGTCGATCCGCTCCGGCGGTGTCCAACAGAGCTGCTTGAGCACAGCCGGGGTCAGCATCGTCTCCGACATGACGTTGAGCTCTTCGGCCCTGGTGGTGAGCCACGAGCGTGCCGTCCGGTACTGCCGATAGGCCAGTGGGCTGCGGTCCTTCCACGATCGCGGCGGAGGCGGGCCGGCGGTGCGGCGCTGCTGTTCGGGAAGGTCCCGGGTGGAGGATCCTGTCTTGATGGCGCGCAACCACCGGGGAGCCTCCCGCTTGGCCGCCCGTCCGTGGAAGCCGCTGACGGAGAGCAGCTGAGGCACAGTCCGCGGCACAGCGTCCGCTGCGGCGATCAGCGCCGAGTCGGGAAGCACATGGCCGGGGGCCACATCCTTCTTCTCCGCCAATGACTCGCGGGCGAACCAGAGCTCGCGCAGCACAGCCAGCTTGCGCGGACTCTTCAGCTTGTTGATGCCGGTGGTTCGGCGCCACCGCTCCTTGCGCGGCACAACCGCTGGACGATGGGTGCGGGCATATTCGAACTCCTGGGCGGCCCATTCCGTCTTGCCCTGCTCCTCGAGGAGAGCGGTGAGCTTCTCGCGCAGGGGGATCAGCAGCTCCACGTCCAGGGCGGCGTAGCGCAGCCAGTCTTTGGGCAGCGGTCGGGTGGACCAGTCGGCCGCCGAATGCTCCTTGGCCAGTCGGACACCCATCAGATTCTCGACGACGGCTCCCAGCCCCACCTTGGGGAGCCCGGTCAGGCGGGCCGCCAGCTCAGTGTCGAACAGCGAATGCGGACTCATGCCCAGCTCCGCCAGGCACGGCAGATCTTGCGTGGCGGCGTGGAGGATCCACTCGGCGTCGCCCAGGGCCTTCTGCAGCGGCACCAGCGTGTCGAACGGCTCCGGATCCACCAGCCACAGGCCGGATCCTTCCCGCTTGAGCTGGACCAGGAAGGCACGCTGTCCATAGCGGAAGCCGGAGGCGCGCTCGGCGTCGATGGCCACCGGGCCTGTACCGGCGGCCAACGCATCGGCACAGCGCTGCAGGCCGCGGTCAGAGTCGATGACGAACGGTATGCCGTCCTCGGGCTCGGTGAGCAGGGGAGGAAGCTCGTCCTCAGCAGGTGTGGTGTTCTCTGACATCAGGGTGTCAGCTTCTCCTCACGTGGGGGAGGGCCACGACGCCGTCGGGCAGCGGCGGCAGCCCGGCGAAGGAGCAGACCATATCTGCCCAGGCCTCGAGGTGGGCGTCGAATCGGGAGCCTGTCGGTGTCCAGGAGGCGCGCAGCTCGACGTCATTGCTGGCCTGCCGGTCCTCCAGGCTGCCGAAGCTCTCGGAGAGGATGCGGGTGGCTGTTCCGCCGGCGCGGCTGTGCTCCACGCCGTGCAGAGCCAGCGAATCGGAGAGCCAAGTCCACGCGACGGAGGCCAGCAGCGGGTCATTGCCCATCTCCGGATCCAGCTCAGCCTTGATGTAGATGACCACGCGGAATGTGCCGCCCCACGCCTCCTGGCCCTCTGGGTCGTGGAGCAGGATGAAGCGGCCGGTGGCCAGCATCTCGTCCTGCTGGGGAGACGGGCGCAGCCGCGGCACCGGATGGCCCTCCAGACTCGCGGCGGCCGGGTCTCTGACCTCGGCGCGCAGCGCGACAGCGTAGGGTGCGAGCTTCGATGGGGCCGGCGTCTCCTCCACGACTGCCTGGCGCCGTGGCGATGCCCGGCGCAGATCTCCCAAGGCGGTCAGAAAGGACTGCGGCAGCCCTTCGAGGCCGGAGGAGCCTGTCTGGCCGCTCCGGCCTGCCGCCTCGCCGACGCCGCGGTGCATGGGACCGATTGCTGTCACGGCCCCAGCCTAGGAATCCTTCTGAGGATGATGTGCTAGGCGCGCCGTGCGGCGTCTTCAGCGAGACGCACCAATGCCTCGATCTCCTCGTCCTCGGTCGAGAAGGAGCACATCAGCCGCAGCACCGGACTGCCGTTCGTCGCGGTCTCCCACACATGCGCCAAGTACCGGTCCTGCACCGCCTGGGCGATGTGTGGTGGCATCTCAGGGAACACTGCGTTGACCTCAGTGGGCCTGGCCAGGCGGACGCCCTCGATCTGAGCGAGCCGATCGCCGAGGCGCTGCGCCTGACGGTTGGCATGCTCTGCGTTGCGGCGCCAGAGGTCGGTGCCGAAGAGGGCCTCGAGCTGGGCGGCGACGTAGCGCTGTTTGCTCGCCAGCTGCATGGAGTGCTTCCGGATGAAGCTCAGGCCCGGGACCTTCTCCGGACGGATCGCCACCACGGCCTCGGCCGCCATCGCCCCGTTCTTCGTCCCTCCCAGGCTGAGCACGTCCACGCCGAGCTCTGTGGTCAGCGCACCCAGCGTGGTTCCCAGGGCGGCGGCGGCGTTGGACAACCGCGAGCCGTCCATGTGGACCGCCATGCCCAGCCGGTGCGCCTCCTCCGTCACGGCGGCGATCTCATCGACCGTGTAGAGAGTCCCCAGCTCAGTGGACTGGGTCAGTGTGACGGCCAGGGGCTGTGCGGCGTGGACGAAGTCCAGGTCCTCGGCGGCGGCGCGGACGTGGTCCGGGGTGAGTCTGCCGTCCGGGGAGGGCTGCGGCAGCAGCTTCAGTCCGAGGCGCTCGGGAGCGCCGCCCTCGTCGGTGTTGACATGGGCAGCCTGCGTGCAGATCGCCGCGCCCCAGCGGGGCAGCAGGGCCTGCAGGGAGACCACATTGGCGCCGGTGCCGTTGAACACGGGCAGGATCTCAGCCTGGGCACCGAAGTGCGCGCGGGCGGTCTCCTGCAGGGCCGCGGTGGCGGCGTCGTCACCATAGGGAAGCGCAGAGCCGGAGTTCTGGGCCGTCAGCGCGGCCATGACTTCTTCGGAGACCCCGGAGACGTTGTCGGAGGCGAAGCCGGCATCCAGCACGCTGGAAGCCGCAGGGCTGGACTGTTCGCTCATGCACCGTTCTCGTCGAAGGTCATGGAGATGGAGTTGATGCAGTACCGCTGGTCCGTGGGTGTGCCGAACCCTTCCCCGGAGAAGACATGACCCAGGTGGGAGTCGCAGCTGCCGCAGCGGACTTCGACGCGCTCCATCCCGAGGGTGGTGTCCTTCAGGTACGTCACATTTGCGTCATCCGCGGGCTGATAGAAGCTCGGCCATCCGCATCGGGCATCGAATTTGGTCTCCGAGGTGAACAGTACGGCTCCGCAGGCGCGGCACCGATAGGTGCCCGCACGCTCGTTGTCCCAGTGCTCCCCGGTGAAGGGGCGTTCTGTGCCGGACTGACGCAGGACCTGGTACTCCTCGGGTGAGAGTCTCTTCCGCCATTCCTCGTCACTGATCTGCATATGCGTATTCTACTTCTATGGCTTCGATTCCATTCAGACGGGAAGCACAGGCCGAGACCGAAGCGCAGACCCCCTGGGTCCGTTCGGTGGCCTCCGGCGCCGGGGTGGGTCTCGCCACCGGCATGACACTGACAGCCACTGCCTCCGCCATAGCTGCCTACCTGGCCCGGGTCGTGGTGACCCCGGTCCACGAGAAGCGCGCGGACGTCGAGATCCTCGCCGTGATCCAGACCTCGAAGGGTCAGGAGGTCGTGCTGACCAGCACGCCCGAGACCATCGTCAGCGGCACCTATGGGCTCCACTTCGACGCCGGTCGCGGCCTGGCCAGGATCGGTGAGGTCACTGCCCTGGAGCCCAAGCACGGCACCGTGACCCGCCGCGTGGAAGAGGTGGTCGACGGTGATCTGCGGGCCGCGCGCCGCGGATGGATCAGCTCCGGGTTCCACCGGGATCCGAGCCAGGCCGGCTTCGACGTCGAAGAGGTCACCGTGGACACCCCCGTGGGCGAGGCTCCGGCGTGGTTCGTCCCGGCCGCAGATCCGCAGGCACCCCTGGCGGGGCGGAACATCTGGGCGATCATGGTCCACGGGCGCGCCGGCACGCGCGTCGAGGGCATCAAAGCCCTGCCGGCTGCTCAGCAGCTGGGTCTGGACTCTCTGCTGATCTCCTATCGCAACGACGGCGAGGCTCCGGCGGCGCCGGACGGCCGCTACGGTCTGGGCATGACCGAATGGGAGGACGTGGAGGCAGCCATCCGGTACGCGCTGGACCACGGAGCCGAAGACGTGCTGCTCTTCGGCTGGTCCATGGGCGGTGCCATCTGCCTACAGGCCGCAGACCGCTCTCAGCTGGCCCCTGCTGTGCGGGGGATGGTGCTCACCGGCCCTGTGATCGACTGGATCGATGTGCTGGCTCACCAGGCTCGGGTCAACCGGGTTCCGGAACCGGTGGGCAACATGTCCCGCTGGCTGCTCTCCCACCCGTGGGGGCGCCGGGTGACCGGATTGGCGTCACCGCTGGATCTCAAGGCCATGAACTGGATCGACCGGGCCGAGCAGCTCCACACGCGGACCCTGATTCTGCACAGCCAAGACGATGAGACCGTTCCGCATGGACCGAGCCGGGACCTGGCGGAGAAGAACGGGCTGGTCAGCTTCGAGCCGTTCACGCAGGCGCGGCACGTCAAAGAGTGGAACCATGACCCTGAGCGGTGGAACGGGCGCGTGACCTCGTGGGTGACTGATCTGTTCTCTGAGGCACAGCCGGGGGACTGAGCGCAGCCGGGAGCCTGAGCGGGCCGGCACCTGGATCAGGGCAGGGGCGAGAAGCCCTCGAAGATGAAGTTGTCGCCCAAGTCTTCGGCGCGTCGGCGCTGCTCCTCCGAGGTGATGGTCCACAGCAGCAGAGGCTTGCCCAGACGGCGCAGCATGGCAGCCCGCCGGGAGCTCAGGAACGCCAGTTCATAGCCCAGGAAGTCCGGGCGGGTCACCACGTTGAAGGCGAAGTTCCGCAGCATCATCCGCCGCAGCGCTGAGACGTCCCGCTTTCCCGAGAGGCTGCCGGAGAGCTGGCCTCGGGGGATCCCGGGGGCATGCCGGCGGAACCAGGCCACGATGTCCGGGTCGAAGGACTGTACGGCCGCCTCTCCGCGGTATCGGCGCAGCGCGACGGCGACGGCGGCGGCACGCGTCGTCGCCGCAGGGCCGCTCTTGACCTCCACGAGCAGCGGAACGCGTCCGCGGACCAGCTCCAGCAGTTCGGCGAAGCTCATGATCCGGTGCGGTCCGCCGGCGATCTCCATCTGCGTCAGCTCCCGCAGGCTGTGGCTGCGCACGGTACCGGTCTGCTCTGTCAGCCGGCCCAGCGCGGCGTCGTGGTGCACCACGAGCTGATCGTCGGCGCTGAGCTGCACGTCCAGCTCGATCGGCAGTCCTGCCTCGACGGCTGCGAGGAATGCGGGCCGGGAGTTCTCCGGCGCCTCGCTGCCTCGGTGCAGGCCGCGGTGGGCGATCGGTCGCTCGGTCAGCCAATCCGGGGCAGTCATGGGGCCTGATCCTATCGGAGCAGTCGGGCTGATCGGCTCCTATCCGCGGCTACGCGCCGTCGAGGTGACGGCGGATGTTCTGTTTGACCCGTGCGAGCATCGCACTCATCCCGCGCAGCCGCAGCGGTGTGATGGCTTGGGCCAGGCCCAGGCGGTTGGCGACGTCGTCTGGTGTGTTCAGGATCTGCTCGTAGGTGAGCCCGCTGAGGCCTTGGTGGAGGATGGAGGCGAACCCGCGGGTCGTGGGGGCCTCCGGAGGGGCGGCGAAGATGAGCTCGGCGCGGCGGGCCTCGTCGTCGAACTCCAGGCTCAGGAACAGCGGAGACTGGCACTCCACCACCTGCTCCATCGACTCCTGGTAGTCATCGCCGTAACCCTCGGGCAGCTCCGGCAGCTCGCGGGAGAGCTCCAGCAGCAGCTCCAGCTTCTGCCGATCCTCCACGGCCTGGAACTCGTCGATGATCTCTGCCAGCGGCTCGGGAACGTCCTCACTCATGCGGCCCGAGTCTACCGGTGAGCACGGGCCCGCTGTGAGGGTGACGAGATGTGTCAGCCCTTGTCATCCGTGGAATCCTCAGTAGAGTGATGCGTGTCACATCATCCGATCGTCACCGACAGACGAAGGAGCCCCGATGGCTGTCATCACCAGCCCGCACACCTCCATCGAGATCCCGGACCTCAGCCTGTATGACCTGCTGTTCGGCTCACTGAGCGATGAGGACGCCGCGCGCACGGCCCTGGTCCAGGGCGAGACCGGGCGGGCGGTCAGCTACGGGGCGCTGAAGCAGCAGGTGGATCAATTGGCCGGGGCGCTGTCCGCCCGCGGCATCGGACCCGGCAGCGTGGTGGCGCTGCAGGCGCCCAATCTGCCCGAGTTCGTCACCGCATTCCACGGCATCCTGCGCTCCGGCGCGACGGCGACCACGGTGAACTCGCTATACACCGCCTCCGAGGTGGCGCGGCAGCTGCGGGCCTCCGGGGCCACCATGATGATCACCGTCTCTGCCCTGGCACAGAACGCCGTGGCAGGAGCTGAGGAGGCCGGATTCAGCACCGAGCGCATCATCATGCTGGATGAGGACGGCATCCACCCCTCGCTGCTGACGCTGCTGGGGGAGGAGCACGAGGCTCCGGACCCGCAGATCGACCCGGCCGAGCATGTGGCGGTGCTGCCCTACTCCTCCGGGACCACCGGCGTGCCCAAGGGCGTGATGCTGACCCACCGCAATCTGGTGGCCAATACGCTGCAGCTCGAAGGCCTGCTGCCGGTGGACCCCGGAGCGCCCATCCAGGCGGTGCTGCCGATGTTCCACATCTACGGGCTGACCGTGCTGATGAACTTCGGACTCCACCGCCGCGCCGAGATCGTCACCATGGCCAAATTCGACCTCTCCGAGTTCCTGCGCATCATCCAGGACCACCAGATCAGGGTCTCCTTCATCGCTCCGCCCATCGCTGTGGCCCTGGCCAAGCATCCGATGGTCGATGACTATGACACCGACAGCCTCATCTCCATGCTCTGCGGCGCTGCGCCGCTGGATGAGAGCACCGCTTCCGCGGTGAGCCGCCGGCTGGGAGCAGACCTGCGGCAGGGCTTCGGGATGACGGAGCTTTCCCCCGTCTCCCATCTGGCGCCCTACGGCGATGACCGCAACCCGCTGGGCTCCATCGGGCCCGCTGTGGCCAATGTGGAATGCCGAGTGGTGGATCCGGCCACCGGAGAGGATGTGGAACTGCCCCAGGAGGGCGAATCCGCGCCGGGGGAGATGTGGACCCGCGGACCGCTGGTCATGAAGGGCTACCTCAACAATGAGGAGGCCACCGTCGCCACCATCACAGAGGACGGCTGGCTGCGCACCGGAGACATCGTCACCTACAACGCCGGCGGCTGGTTCACTGCCGTGGACCGGCTCAAGGAGCTCATCAAGTACAAGGGCTACCAGGTGCCTCCGGCCGAATTGGAGGCGGTGCTGCTCGAGCACGATCAGATCACCGACGCCGCCGTCATCGGCGTCCCCGATGAGGAGGGGGGCGAGGCGCCCAAAGCCTTCGTGGTGGTGCGCCAGGACGCCCAGGAGCAGCCGGCCCAGCTCAGCGGGAAGGAGGTCATGGAGTACATGGCCTCACGGGTGGCCCCGCATAAGAAGATTCGCTATGTGGAGTTCATCGACGAGGTGCCCAAATCCCGGACGGGCAAGATTCTGCGCCGTGAGCTCAAGGCCCGCACGGCGCCCGCAGCCGCGGCCTAGGCAAGCGGCCGTCGCGTGACCACGGCCGCCGCAGCTTCGGTCAGAGGGCCTCCTCGCCCATCTGGCCGGAGCGGGCCAACGCGGTCAGACGTGACACGGCGCGGTTGTACTTCTTCATATAGCCGCCGTTCATCATCTCCTCGGTGAACAGCTTGTCAAAGGGCTGGCCGGAGGCCACGATCGCCACATCCTGGTCGTAGAGCCGGTCGGCGAGCACCACGAACCGCAGGGCCAGCGCCTGGGCGTCGATGGTCTCCACGTCCTTGAGCACCAGCACGTCGACCCCCGCGATCATCTGGCGGTAGCGACTGGGATGCACATGGGAGAGGTGTTCGGTGAGCGCGTCGAAGTCGTCCACGACGATCTCTCGGTCCGGGAAGCGCTCGGCCGCGAAACTCTCCACCTCATCGGAGGTCAGCGGCGGCGGAGCTTCGGGCAGACCGCGGTGGCGATAGTCCTCACCGTCCACGCGGATGACCTTGAACTGATCGGCCAGGACCTGGATCTCTCGCTTGAAGTCGCTGGCGGCGAAGCGGCCCTCGCCCAGGGAGCCAGGCAGGGTGTTGGAGGTCGCAGCCAGCTTGACGCCGGCGTCGGAGAGCTCGCGCAGCAGACGGGACATCAGCGTGGTGTCACCGGCGTCGTCGAGCTCGAACTCATCAATGCAGACCAACGCATAGTCGCTGAGCACCTCCACGGTCTTTCGGAAAGTCAGCGCGCCCACCAGGTTGGTGTACTCCACGAAGGTGCCGAAGGCCCGCTTGCCCTCGACGGAATGGTAGAGCGAGGCGAGCAGGTGGGTCTTGCCCACGCCGAAGCCGCCGTCGAGGTAGATGCCGTTGGGCCCGGCAGCGGGTTTGCCTCCGCCGAAGAGCTTGTTCATCAGGCCGCCGCGCTTGCGGCCCACTGTGGTGGAGAAGGCGCGCAGCGCCTCCACCGCCTCAGCCTGCGAAGGGTGGGCCGGGTCCGGGATGTAGGAGTCGAAGGAGACCTCGGAGAAGCGGAAGGAGGGTTTGAGCCCTTCCAAGAGATCGTCCACGGAGACCTGCGGTGTACGTTCGCTCAGCGGGGCTGCGGTGGAAAGCATGGGACCAACTCTATGCGCTCCCCGGGTGTTTACGTTCAGTTCACGGGTCAGTGATGCGATGATGTCATTCCAGCGGAGTCCACGAAGGCGGAGGGTATGAAGAACGATTCCTTGTTCGATCTGGAGGAGACGCCTCGGCAGAATCTGCGCGAGTTCATCGATAACCTGCGCGCCGGCGGCTATACCGTCCTCGATGGGCACACACCCGATCCTGACCTCATCGATCCCCAGGGCGACGCGGTGGAGACCTGGCAGGAGAACTATCCGTATGACGAGCGGATGGAGCGGGACATCTATGAGATCGAGAAGTACCATCTGCAGGTCGAGCTGCTGAAGTTCCAGTACTGGGCCGAGGACTATGGTCTCAAGCACGTCATCGTCTTCGAAGGACGCGACGCCGCCGGCAAGGGCGGCACGATCAAGCGCTTCACCGAACACCTGAACCCACGGACCGCCCGCGTGGTCGCCCTGAACAAACCCTCGGACCGTGAACAGGGCCAGTGGTACTTCCAGCGCTACATCTACCATCTGCCCACAGCCGGGGAGATGGTCCTCTTCGACCGCTCCTGGTACAACCGGGCCGGGGTGGAGCGGGTCATGGGATTCTGCTCAGACTCAGAGTATGAAGTCTTCATGAAGCAGGCGCCGCAGTTCGAGCAGATGCTCGCCGACGCCGGCATCCACCTGACCAAGTTCTGGTTCTCCGTGACCCAGAAGGAGCAGCGGACCCGATTCGCCATCCGTCAGATCGATCCGGTCCGGCAGTGGAAGCTCTCTCCGATGGACCTGGAGTCTCTGGACCGCTGGGAGGACTACACCGCGGCCAAGGAGGAGATGTTCCGCCGCACGGACACCGACCACGCTCCGTGGATCACCATCAAGTCCAATGACAAGAAGCGGGCCCGACTCAACGCGATGCGCTACTTCCTGTCGCAGTTCGAGTATGAGGGCAAGGACCACGAGATCGTGGGGGAGCCCGATCCGCTGATCGTCCGGCGCGGCCGCGACGCAGTGGGCGACTGATCCGCGCTGGGGCTGCTGTCTGCTCCTGGCAGACTCAGCAGACTCACCTCCGATCTGCTCATCTGTGAGTGCCGTGTCGCAGCGCTGACACTTCGCGGGCGTAAGATCGGTGAGAGACGTATCTGACTTCGAAAGAGGAGAATGCATGAGCGCCCATATCGGAGTGACCGGTCTGGCAGTGATGGGGGCAAACCTGGCCCGCAATCTCGCCCGGAACGGCTACACCGTCGCACTGCACAACCGGTCTGCCGGCAAGACCGACGCACTGATCGAAGCCCATGGCGATGAGGGCGAGTTCGTCCGCACTGAGACCCTGGCTGAGCTGGTCGAATCCCTGGAGCGTCCTCGCCGTGTGCTGATCATGGTCAAGGCCGGAGCTCCGGTGGACGCCGTGATCGAGCAGCTCGCCCCGCTGCTGGACGAAGGCGACATCGTCATCGACGCCGGCAACTCCTTCTATGAGGAGACCCGCCGCCGCGAGGAGGCGCTGCGTGAGAAGGGCCTGCACTTCGTCGGTGTGGGCGTCTCAGGCGGCGAGGAGGGCGCACTGAACGGACCCTCGATCATGCCGGGCGGTTCTGAGGAGTCCTATAAGACCCTGGGCCCGATGCTGGAGAAGATCTCGGCGAAGTACAACGGCGAACCCTGCTGCGCCTGGGTGGGCACCGACGGTGCCGGCCACTACGTGAAGATGGTGCACAACGGCATCGAGTACGCCGATATGCAGGTCATCGGCGAGGCCTACGACCTGATGCGTTCGCTGGGCGGCCTGGAGCCGGTCCAGCAGGCTGAGGTCTTCCGCGAGTGGAACACCACTGACCTGGCCTCCTACCTGATCGAGATCACCGCGGAGGTGCTCGAGCAGGAGGACGAGGTCACCGGCAACCCGCTGGTGGATGTCATCGTGGACTCGGCAGGCCAGAAGGGCACCGGACGGTGGACCGCCATCTCCGGCCTGGAGGTCGGTTCGCCGGTCACCGCCATCGCTGAGTCCGTGTTCGCTCGGTCCATCTCCTCCCAGCGCGAGCTGCGCACCGTGACCAACGAGGTCTTCCCCTCCGGCCTCGATGAGAACGCCCCTGAGGTCCCGTACCAGGAGGAAGGCACTCAGCAGACCTTCGTGGAGGATGTCCGCAAGGCTCTCTACGCCTCCAAGCTGGTGGCCTATGCACAGGGACTGGACATGCTGGTCTCGGCGGCCGATGAGTACGGCTGGGACCTGGACCTGAAGTCCATCGCCTCGCTGTGGCGCGCGGGCTGCATCATCCGTGCAGACCTGCTGGACACCATCATGAAGGCCTACGACGCCGCGCCGGAGGACCGGCCTCAGAACCTGCTGCTGGCCGAGGAGTTCACCGAGGCCATCAACGAGTGCCTGCCGTCCTGGCGCCGCGTGGTCGCGGCGGCCGCCACCTACGGTGTGCCGGCCCCGGTCTTCTCCTCCTCGCTGTCCTACTACGACAGCCTGCGCCGCGATCGTCTGCCGGCTGCCCTGATCCAGGGCCAGCGGGACTACTTCGGCGCACACACCTATCAGCGCGTGGACAAGGAGGGCACCTTCCACACCCTCTGGTCGGGCACGCGCATCGAGGTCGATGCCTGAATGATCGAAGTGACATGATCAGGGCCCCTCACCGACATTCGGTGAGGGGCCCTCGTCATGTCCGGCTGCGAAGTCCCGCCAGATTCAGCCCGGCCCGCTTCGGTCCCGCCAGATTCAGCCCTGTGCGGTTCAGCCCTGTGCGGTTCAGTCCTGCCGGCTCAGATGAACAGAGCAGGGTCCAGCGCGTAGGTGGAGGGGTCCACCAGCGGCTCGTGCTCCTCATCGCGACGTTTGCGGTCCTTGGCGGGCACGCCCACCAGCACGGAGTGTGCCGGAGCCGACTTCACCACCACGGCATTGGCGCCGATGGCGGATTCTTCGCCGATCTCCACCGGGCCTAGCACTTTGGCGCCGGCGCCGACGGTGACGCCGTCGCGCAGCGTGGGGTGTCGCTTGGTCTGCTCCAGAGACGTGCCGCCCAAGGTCACGCCCTGGTAGAGCATGACGTCGTCGCCGATCTCGGCGGTCTCTCCGATGACCACGCCCATGCCGTGGTCGATGAAGAAGCGCCGGCCGATGGTCGCACCAGGATGGATCTCGATGCCGGTGAGCCCGCGGGTCACCTGAGAGAGCAGCCGCGCCGGCGTCTTCAGCGGGCGATGGCGCCACATGCGGTGGGCCACTCGGTGGGACCAGATGGCGTGCAGCCCTGAATAGACCAGGACGACCTCCGCATCGCTGCGGGCTGCCGGGTCATACTCACGGGCTGTCTTGACGTCTTCGCGGAATCGCTTGAGGAGGCCCAAGGTCTTCTGCCTTTCGAGGTCTGGGGTGCCGGGACGGCCTGACGGCGTCCTCAGCCCCGGATGTCTTCGTAGAGGAGAGTGGAGATGTAGCGCTCACCGAAGTCACAGGCGAGGGTGACGATGAGCTTGTCCTGGTTCTCCGGGCGGGAGGCGACCTCCAGGGCAGCGGCGACGTTGGCGCCGGTGGAGATGCCGCCGAGGATGCCCTCCTCCATGCCCAGACGACGCGCGGTCTCCAGAGCGGTGTCCAGGTTGGCCTGGATGACCTCGTCGTAGAGATCGGTGTCCAGGATGTCGGGCACGAAGTTCGGGCCGATGCCCTGAATCTTGTGTGGACCGGCCTGGCCCCCGGAGAGGATGGGGGAATCCTCGGGCTCCACGGCCACCACCTTCACCTCGGGCTTGTGCTCACGCAGCCTGCGGCCGGCGCCGGTGATGGTGCCGCCGGTGCCGATGCCGGAGACCAGTACGTCCACAGCCCCGTCGGTGTCCTGCCAGATCTCCTCGCCGGTGGTGTTGTAGTGCACCTCGGGGTTGGCCTCGTTGGCGAACTGACGCGCCCAGATGGCGTTGTCGGTCTCTTCGACGATGGACTTCGCCTTCTCCACTGCGCCGCGCATGCCGTCGGCACCGGGGGTCAGCACGATCTCGGCGCCGAAGGCGCGCAGCATGACACGGCGCTCAGTGGACATCGTCTCGGGCATGGTCAGCACCACGCGGTAGCCGCGGGCCGCGCCCACCATGGCCAGTGCGATGCCGGTGTTGCCGGAGGTGCCCTCCACGATGGTGCCGCCGGGCCGCAGCACCCCGGCCTGTTCGGCGGCGTCCACGATGGCGGTGCCGATGCGGTCCTTCACCGAGCTGGCGGGTGAGTAGAACTCCAGCTTCACGGCCACGTTGCCGGGCAGGTCGGCGTCGAGTCTGTTCAGCTGCACCAGGGGAGTGTTGCCCACGGCTTCGGCGATGTTCTCAAGGATCTTGCCCATTGTCTGATGAACCTCTCTGACAGGACGGGGTGCAGGTGTCGGGTATCAGCCTATCGGTCGCATCCATCGGCCCCAGTGCCGACGCAGTGTGGCGACTTTGGGATCGATGATGAACTGACAGTAGCCCACCTCAGGGCGGCGGGCGTGGAAGTCCTGGTGCTCAGGCTCGGCCTCGTAGACCGTGCCCAGCGGTTCGAGCGTGGTGACGATCGGGCGGTCATAGTGCTCCTGGAACCGCGTGATCGCCTCCTGGAACTCCGCCTTCTCCTCCTCGGAGGCACAGAACATCGCCGAACGGTACTGCGGGCCGACGTCGTGGCCCTGACGGTTCAGCGAGGTCGGGTCATGGGAGGAGAAGAAGACCTCCAACAGCACCTCAGTGGGCAGCTGTGCAGGGTCGTAGGTGATCTCCACCGCCTCCGCATGGGAGGTCATACCGGTGCAGACTGCACTGTAGTTCGCGGTCTCTGCGGTGCCGCCGGTGTAGACGCTGCGGACTGTCTCCACGCCCTGCAGCCGACGGGCCAGGGAGTCCAGGCACCAGAAGCAGCCGGCGGCGAGCACGACGGTTCGGGATGTCGCCTCAGGGGTATCGCTCATATCGGGTCCAACTGTGCCGGGACGGAGTTCATTCCGTTGCTAGTCTGTCGGGGTGAAGATCCTCCTTCCGCCCTCTGAGGGCAAAGCCGCACCTCAGCCCGAGACCGGGCAGTCAGCATCCGGTTCGGGCCTGGACCTGGACGCGCTCCTGCTGCCGGAGCTCGCCGCCGATCGCGAGCGGGTGCTCAGTGCGCTGATCGCAGCCAGCGGCTGCGAGGACGCTCAGACGGTGCTCAAAGTCGGCGCACAGGTCGTGGCTGAGGTCCGTGCCAACCTCGAGCTGCGTGAGGCGCTCACCGCGCCGGCCTATGAGGTCTACACCGGAGTTCTCTTCGACGCTCTGCAGGCTCATTCTCTGTCCCCGGAACAGCGCGGGCGCGCCGCACAGGACGTGTTGATCTTCTCCGGCCTCTTCGGCGTCACCGGATTCACCGATCGCATTCCCGCCTACCGACTTTCGATGGATGTGAAGCTCGCAGAGCTGGGGAACCTCGGGACCTATTGGAAGGGCCGGCTGCGGGATCCGCTGCAGGAGCTGGTGGGCGACGAGCTGGTCATCGACTGCCGCTCGGCCACCTACGGCAGAGCATTTCAGCCGTCCCCGCAGCGGACTCTGATGGTCAACAGCTTCACTGAGAAGGACGGAGCGCGAAAGGTGGTCACGCATTTCGCCAAACAGGCCCGCGGCGAGCTCACCGGAATGCTGCTGCGGGCGCAGGAACCGGTGGAGACCATCGACGACGTCGCGGCCGTCGCCTCTCAGCGTTGGACCGTCGAGATCCGTCCGGCGGCAGGTCGTTCGCCGCACCAGCTGGACCTGATCAGCACCGCTGCCTGAGTCGGCGGGCTGCGGCGGCATCGCAACGATGTTGTGATCCCTTGGTGACCGGGTGTTCAGATTCGGTTTCCTAAGGTGGGGAGACCAGGGCTGATGCGAGGAGGAGAACGATGAGGACACGACTGACCGCACAGATGACTGCTTGGGGCGCCGTCGGCCTGCTGGTGCTGACCGCCTGCGCCGGTGACGATTCTCAGCAGGTCGAGGACGGCTCCTCGGAGGACGCGGTCCAGGATGACTCGGGCACTGACGACGATCAGAGTGTCCGGGACGACTCGGCTGCCGAAGACGGTGCCGATCAGGATGACCGTCGTGCCAGGGAGGGCGAGGACCGTGAGCACGATCAACCCGGTGAGGAGGTGCCTTCCGGTGGCTCTGAGCAGGTCCCGGAGGACGAACTTCCCGGCGAGGACGTGGCACTCTATTACGAGCAGGGCGAAGAGCTCGGCGTCGCAGGTCTGGACCCCGAGGAGGCGCCGCTTGAGGTGTTCGACCTGCCGCTGGATCAGGACGGCGACGTGGTCGGCGAGCTGGAGCCCCTGGACGCTGTGACGGTCACGGGCCGGCAGCGTCAGGACCCCGATGACCCCGAGGCCGGAATCTGGACCGAAGTCGAGCTCTCCGATGGTTACGGCTGGGTCGACGGTGGGCTGACTTACTTCGCCGGGACCGAGGAGGTCACAGAGGACTACCTCGATGAGGTTCCCCCGGCCGAAGACGCCCAGACCATCGCCGAAGGCGTGGCCGAACGTGCCGCCGGCGAGGGCCCCGATCAGCAGCATGGACCGGAATGGACGCTGATCAGCACCCCGGAGGACCACGGGGAGGATTTCTATCGCTTGGACGTGACCGGGCTGCAGGACGATTCCGTGGCCGGCTACCGGCTGTTCGTCACCGTGGCGGAGGCGGGCGAGGGCTTCGAACTGGCGGAGGTGGAGCAGACTCAGCTCTGCCGGCGGGGCGTCACCGATGACGGGTCCTGCGCCTGATGCGCGTGCTCACGGTGCCCCGCTACACAGGATCCGGCGAAGATCACTGGCAGAGCCACCTGGAACGGTCCGATGCCGCGATCGCCCGTGTCCACCAGCGGGATTGGAATCGTGTGGACCGCCAAGAGTGGGCTGCCGGCGATCCGGGCCCAGCGCCCTTTGCCGTGGGGTCCTCTGCCGGCACCCACCCACGTGGTGGTCAGTGACGACGATCCACACCTGGGCCTGGCAAGAGCACAGCATCTCACCGAGGAATGGGGCAGCACAGTCGAAGTCGTTCCAGGCGCCGGGCGCCTCGGGACGGCTGACGGCTATGGACGCTGGCCCCGGATCGCAGAACTCATCGAGGACGCCGCCGCCGGGCGGCTGTGGGCGGCTCCGCTCAGTCCTGAACGATGATGCGGCTGGCTGCGGGATCCCACTGGACTCCCGCGGCCGAGGCGTCCATGGCCTCGTTGCTGAGCGCGTCGGCGTCGCCGTTCTCCCGCCGGGGGATCCAGGTGTAGGTGACCTGCGTGGGCGGAAGGATCGCGGCGGCCTGCGCGGCCAGGCGCTTCATGTCCTCATGCTTGATCTTCCAGCGGCCGCTCATCTGCTCGACCACCAGCTTGGAGTCCATACGGACCTCAACAGTGGCGGAGGGGTCGATCTCCCGCGCCAGAGTGAGCCCGTCCACCAGCCCGGTGTACTCGGCCACGTTGTTGCTGGCTCTGCCCAGAGGGGTGGCTCTGGTGGCCAGGATCCGTCCGCTGCTGTCGCGGACAAGAGCTCCGGAGCCGGCGATTCCGGGATTGCCGCGGCTGCCGCCGTCGGCTTCGACGATGAGGTCGGTCACTGTGCTCCTTCAGACGATGCCCGGAAGCGTCGTGCGGGGCTCAGGGCCCAGGGGTGATCACGAAGTCCCAGGGGTCGGTGTTGATGCCGCTGACTGCGACCTCGACATCATAGCCGCGGTCGGCCAGGGCACGGTCCAAGGCATGCGCCGCGGCGGGAAGCCACATCCATTCGCTGGCGAAGTGGGAGACGTCGATGAGATAGGGACGCTGCTCGCCCACGGCCTCACGGGCCTCCGAGGCCGGGTGGTGACGCAGGTCAGCTGTGATGAAGACATCGGCCTCGGCCCGGCGTGCGGCCTCGAGCAGGGAGTCCCCGGCGCCGCCGCACAGGGCCACGCGTCGGATGAACGCGTCCCGGTCTCCGGCCACCCGGACTCCGCCCGCCACCGAGGGAAGGGTCGAGAACACCGTGGCGGCGAACTCACCCAGAGTGGTGCCCTGCGGCAGGGTGCCGATGCGACCCAGCCCCTCTTCTTCGAGGCCGTCCTCGGCGGCTTTGAGCGGAACCGCGTCCTCCAGGCCGAATATCTCGGCCAGGACGTCGTTGACGCCGCCGACGGCCGAATCCCCATTGGTATGGGCGGTCAGCAGGGCACACCCCGACTCGATGAGCCGGTGCACCAGCTCTCCTTTGAACGTGCCGGCCTCCACCGAACTGACCGGCCGCAGCAGCAGCGGATGGTGGGTGATCAGCAGATCTGCTTCGGCGCTGCAGGCCTCCTCGACCACTGGCCTGACCGGGTCCACGGCGAAGTGGATCTTCTCGACCGGGGCGCTGCGGCGCCCGGCGACCAGCCCGACGGCGTCCCAGGATTCGGCCAGGGAGCGGGGCCAGAGCTCTTCGGCCATGTCGAGGACGTCCTGCAGCGATGGCGTCTGTGGCATAGGCCATTTCTACCATGGGCGAATTCTCTCCCGAGAGCGGGAAGGAACAGCGGTGGGTGGTGTGTTGGCACGGAAATGATCGAACCAGTGAAGAACAAGATCGGATTCGGTACCGCGCCCCTGGGCAACATGTTCCGGGACATCCCTCAGGACGAGGCGCTGGCCACCGTCGAGGCCGCGTGGTCAGAAGGCGTCCGCTACTTCGACGCCGCGCCCTTCTACGGCGCCGGACTGGCCGAGGAGCGCCTGGGTGAGGTCCTCTCCCAGAAGTCCCGCGACGAGTTCATCCTCTCCACCAAGGTCGGCCGCCTGGTGCAGGAGGAGCCTGAGCAGAAGTCCGGGCTGTTCGAGTTCGGCCATCAGAAGAAGGTGATCACCGACTACTCGGCGGATGCGACCAAGCGCTCCATCGAGGACAGTCTGCGCCGGCTGCAGACCGATCGTCTCGACTTCGTATTCATCCACGACACCTCCCGCGACTTCTACGGAGACGAGTGGGTCTCTCTGTTCGATCAGGCCCGGCGGGGCGCGTTCACCGTGCTCTCGCAGCTGAAGGAGGAGGGCGTGATCAAGGGCTGGGGCCTCGGCGTGAACACCACCGAGCCCATCGAGCTGGCACTGGACATGGAGGAGGCGACGCCGAACATCAGCCTCTCCGCCACGCAGTACACGCTGCTCCAGCATGAGCGTGCGCTCCAGCGCATGATGCCGCGCTCGGAGGCACAGGAGGCCAAGATCGTGGTCGGCGGACCGTTCAACTCCGGTGCGCTGCTCGGCGGCGACCACTTCGACTACGGTGAGGTCCCCGCGGAGATCAAGGACCGCGTCGCTGCGCTCAATGAGGTCGCTGAGCGGTATGACGTCAGTCTCAAGGCGGCCGCTCTGCAGTTCTCCACGGCTCATCCGGCTGTGGCCGCTGTGATCCCGGGATCGAGCCGTCCTGAGCGGATCCGCGAGGACCTCGAGTCCATCGGCGCCGAGATCCCGACTGCTTTCTGGCAGGAGCTGCGCGAGCGGGAACTCATCTCCGCCGAGGCGCCGCTGCCTGCCTGAGGTCAGTCGACACGCCCTCTGAGCGTCCGGGGCGTTACCATGGACGCTCAGGGACGGGTTGGCCGGGCCATCGCGTCGCCGCCAGGCCCCGCCGGGCAGACGGCACTGTCGTCTGCCCGGCGGATAACGGTCGGCGCCGAGGAACGTCCGGACTCCGCAGGGCAGGATGGTGGGTAACACCCACTCGGGGAGACCCGCAGGCCAGTGCCACAGAAAGCAGACCGCCTGAGGGCCGCGTGCCCTCAGGTAAGGGTGAAACGGTGGTGTAAGAGACCACCAGCGCACCGGGCGACCGGTGCGGCTCGGTAAACCCCATCCGGAGCAAGGCCGAACAGGATGCGCAGGAGCTCCGCTCCGACAGGGCTGCCCGCCCGAGCATCCGGGTTGGCTGCTTGAGGGCCGTGGCAACACGGTGCCCAGATGGATGATGGCCGGCGTCGGGGGAGCGATCGCCCGACGTCACAGAATCCGGCGTACACGCCAACCCGTCCCTCTCCCCATAGACTGTCCCGGTGAGCTCCGCTCATAGACAAGGACGTCTATCGGAAGGAAAATCACTGTGCCCTCCAGCGCAGAGCACCAGACCCAGCAGCAGCTTCAGCAGTGGATCGATCGCGAGGCTCAGGCCGAGACCATGATCCCGCTCATCGGCCGCCTCTACCGGGACAACAACGTCGTCACCGGGATCTACGGGCGGCAGCTGGTCAACCAGTCGGCCACGGACATCCTCAAAGCCCATCGCTTCGCCCGTCAGGTCGATGAGACAGAGCTTCCCATCTCGGAGACGCTGCCTCTGGTCCAGGCGCTGACCGAGCTGGACCTCGGCGCCTGCACGATCGACATTGCCCGGCTCAACGCCAAGTACCGCGCATCCGGGGCCGTTGATCTTGAGGCCTTCCTGCGCGAGGAGCTCGAGGACATCGTGGGGCAGAAGGGCCGAGGCCAGGCCGAGCCGCGCGACGTGGTCCTCTACGGCTTCGGCCGCATCGGTCGCCTGCTGGCCCGGATCATGGTGGGCAGGGCCTCCTCGGCCACCGGGCTGAGGCTGCGCGCCATCGTGGTCCGCAAGGGTGCGGAGAACGACCTGGCCAAGCGAGCCTCCCTGCTGCGCCGCGACTCCGTCCACGGGCCCTTCGCCGGTTCCATCCGTCTGGATGAGGAGAACGGCGCGATCATCGCCAACGGCACCTACATCCAGGTCATCCACGCCGATGACCCTGCCCAGGTCGATTACACCCAGTACGGGATCAGCGATGCCATCGTGGTCGACAACACCGGACGGTGGCGCGACGAGGAGGGGCTGAGTCAGCACCTGCAGGCTCCGGGAGCTTCTCGGGTCCTGCTGACGGCCCCCGGCAAGGGCGACCTGAAGAACGTGGTCCACGGGGTGAACCACGAGGACATCACCGACGCCGATCAGATCGTCTCCGCCGCCAGCTGCACCACCAACGCGATCACTCCGGTGGCCAAGCTGATGCACGAGACCTATGGCATCGATCACGGTCACGTCGAGACGGTGCACTCCTACACCAACGATCAGAACCTGATCGACAACTTCCACAAGGGGGAGCGGCGCGGACGCTCGGCGGCGCTGAACATGGTGCTCACCGAGACCGGTGCGGCCAAGGCTGTGGCCAAGGCGCTGCCCGAGCTGAGGGGCAGGCTCTCCGGCAACGCCATCCGCGTACCCACTGCGGATGTGTCCATGGCCATCCTGAACCTGGAGCTGCAGAGGGAGACCACCAAGGAGGAGCTCAACCGCTTCCTGCGTACCGAGTCCCTGGAGGGCGAGCTGCATCAGCAGGTCGACTACATCGATTCCGCCGAAGTGGTCTCCAGCGACTTCGTCGGCACGCGTGCGGCCGGAATCGTCGACGGACTGGCGACCATCGTCAACGGCACTCAGGCGATCCTCTACGTCTGGTACGACAACGAGTTCGGCTACTCGGCTCAGGTGGTCCGGGTGCTGGAGCATATGACTGCCTCAGCATCCACCAAGTATCCTCGAGTCGGTGAATAGCTCAGGGCCGCATCAGAAACACGCGCGAACGGCCGCTCCCGACGACGGGGGCGGCCTTTCGTCGTCTGCCCCGACCGCCTCTGAGGCGGACCGGGGCCGTCTGAGCAGTGCTCTGCTGAGCCCCGGCCTGTGGCGTCAGGGGGTCCGCGGGCCCGTGCTCGAGGGTGTGGTCGGCTCGCTGCTGGTGCTCTTCGGCTCATTCGGGGTGGGCTGGTTGGCCAACGCCTCGACCATCAACCGATGGGACTGGGTCATCCCGCTGCGCACCACTGCTGAGGGTGTCACCGTGACGACCATCGCACTGACCCTGGGCTGCTGGCTCATGTTCCGCGCCTGGCTGCGGCTGGGCAGGGCCCTGCGCGGCTGGCCCGGAGGCTCGCTGTCCACGGTCAACTGGGCCACAGCGGTCTGGTCGCTGCCGCACCTGATCTGCCTGCCGATCTTCTCCCGCGATGTCTACGCCTACGTCAATCAGGGGCGTCTGGTCCTGGCCGGCGAAGATCCCTATATGGTCGGCGTCTCCCAGCTGGACAACTGGTTCCATTTCGGCACCGACATCATGTGGGCCCACTCAGAGACTCCTTACGGGCCTATGTTCCTGTGGATCGAGGCGCTGGTCATGCGGATCACCGACAATGCGGTGGATCCGTCGATCTTCCTCTTCCGGCTGGCCTGTGTGGCCGGCGTCGTGCTCATCATGGTCTTCGTGCCCAAGCTGGCACGGCTTCTGGGCGTGGATTCGGCGCGGGCCCAGTGGCTGACTGCGGCGAATCCGCTGTTCATCATCAGCTTCATCTCCTCGGCCCATAATGACGCCCTCATGATGGGATTTGCTCTGGCCGGGATCTATGCAGCGGCCCGGGGCCGGGGAGTGCTGGCCACGGTGCTGGTCACCGTCTCCATCGGCATGAAGCTGATCACTATCGTGCTGCTGCCCTTCGTTGGACTTCTCTGGGCCGCGTACGCTGCTCACCGGAAGGGTCTGGATCAGGCCACCTGGCTGATGCGCTTCACCTATTGGTTCCTCACCGCGGCGATCTCTGGAGCGGTGCTGCTGATGGTCGGATGGGCCAACGGCTACGGCATCGGATGGTTGGGTGTGCTGGCCGGGACCGGGGACACCGGGAAGTCCTTCTGGTCACCCATGGGGATCGCCGACACCAGGCTGACCGATCTGCTGCTGGTCTTCGGGATGGACGCCGACTGGACCTTGGACACGATGCGTGTGCTCGGACGTCTCAGCTCTGTGGCGATCGTGGTCGCCCTGATGTTCCTGGGCAGGGACGAGCACATCGTGCAGCGTATGACGTGGGCGTTCACCGCCCTGGTGGTGCTCAGCCCGATCATCCATCCCTGGTATCTGCTGTGGCTGCTGCCCCTGTTCGCAGTCACCGGCATCCGCAACGACTGGCAGACCAAATGGGTCTTCTTCACCGTCGGATTCTTCATCTGCTACGGGGCCCAGGACCAGCTGCACGTCTGGCAGTTCCTGAACATGGATGAGCAGATGCTGCGGACCTCCCTGGTCACCTCGATCATCTGCATGGTCCTCATCGGCCTGATGCGCGGCACCCGGTGGGCGGTGCTCGACGGATGGGTGCTCTCGCCGATCACGGTCCGGCTGCCGTGGTCCACCGATGAACGGGGTCGGCCGAAGACCCTCACCTTCTTCTCTGAGCGCGGCAGGGAACCGATGCCATGAGAGCCTCGGCGGCGATGACCACGGCCCACCGTCTCCACCTCGGTCTGCTCCTGACGGCGGTCTGTGTGCTGTACCTGTCCCATTCGCTGCTGCGTTTTCGGAACTTCGAGGCCCGCGGCTACGACCTGGGCATCTTCGATCAGGCGGTGCGGCAGTACGCGCAGTTCGACGCGCCGATCGTGCCGATCAAGGGGGAGGGGTTCCACCTTCTGGGAGACCACTTCCATCCGATCATCGCTGCGCTTGCGCCGCTCTACTGGGTCTGGGACGACCCACGGATGCTCAACATCGCGCTGGTGGTCCTACTGGTCTCCTCTGCGGTGCCGGTCTATCTGGTGGTGCGTGGTTGGTTCGGCCACACGGCGGCCATGCTCTCGGCGGCTGCAATGCTGCTGTGGTGGCCCTTCCAGTCGTTCGTCGATTGGGACTTCCACGAGATCGCCTTCGGGGTGCCGATCATCGGTTGGGTCATCTGGGCCCTCGAGCGACATCGTCCCTGGCTGGCGGTCGGCCTGGGCGCGGTCCTGCTGCTGGTCCGCGAGGACCTCGGGGCCACGCTGGTGGCTCTCGGGCTCGTGCTGGCCATCCGGCGCTTCTGGCTGCCGGCAGTCGCAGCGATCCTGCTGGGCCTGGTGGGATTCTGGTTCGCCGTCGGGGTGGTGATCCCGCACTTCGCGGCCGATGGGGAATTCGGCTATTGGGAGTACACCGCGTTGGGCGCCACGGCGAGCGCTGCGCTCACCACTCTCGTGACCCGCCCGTGGACGGTGTTTCCGGCGTTGGTGGATCACCCCCTCAAACTCGGCCTGATAGCCGCTCACCTCCTGCCGCTGTGGCTGCTGCCGCTGCTCTCGCCCTATGTGCTGCTCGGACTCCCGATCGTGGTCTCACGGCTGCTGAACGACAGGCTGACCGTGTGGGGGCTGGTCTATCAGTACGACGCCATCCTGGTGCCGGTCTTCCTGCTGGCGGCCCTGGACGTGCTCCGCCGGATCGGACAGCGTCGCGGGTGGAGCGATCGTCCAGCGCTGTGGCTGCCCGGTGGGATGCTGGTCATCACGCTGGCAGGCGGAGCGGCGATGGCCCACACTGTGCCGCAGGAGCACCAGATCTTCCCGCTGCATCGGACCTACACCGCGGAGAACTGGGAGTTGGACGAGCGCGCGGCGGCACACCGTCGCGCTGTTGAGTCGATTCCCGACGGCGTGTGCGTAGAGGCCGCGGACACGGCCGTCCCGCACCTGGTGGACCGCACCTATGTGGGGCTCAGCGGGACCCTGAGTGAGGAGCACGTCAAC
Source organism: Nesterenkonia lacusekhoensis (assembly GCF_017876395.1). Lineage (NCBI taxonomy): Bacteria > Bacillati > Actinomycetota > Actinomycetes > Micrococcales > Micrococcaceae > Nesterenkonia > Nesterenkonia lacusekhoensis. The sequence goes on from NZ_JAGINX010000001.1 coordinate 1,113,054, forward strand.
TGGATCATCATCGATGACACCGTCGCGGAGCTCGGCGGCAACGAGCCGCTGACCCCGCAGGAGGCCTTCGAACGGGCCGAGGACCTGGGCTTCGAGGTGGTCAGTGCGGACGATCACGGTCTCTGGGTGCTGCACCGGGAGATGCCGGACGCTCCGATCTGCAGCGACTACCTGCAGCGCTGAGTGGCGGTATCCTTGACGCCCGTGACCAGGATCTCCGCCCAGCCGCGCAGCGCCGGCCCTTCCGCCCCCGGGTCCTCCCGCATGCAGTGGATGGACTTCCTCCGCGGCATCGCCGTGCTGCTGGTGGTGGTGCTCCATGCCGCCTCTCATGGCGGGGCTGACACCCAGACCTGGAGCGAGATCAATCGGCACCTGACCCCGTTCCGGATGCCGCTGCTGATGTTCCTCTCCGGCATGCTGCTCCACCGATCTCTGGCCAAGCCCCTCCCGCTGTACCTCTGGGGAAAGGCGGCCGCCATCGTCTGGCCGCTGCTGGTGTGGATGTGCCTCTACGGATTCTTCGTACGCAACGGCCTCGGCGGCCCCGGCAACGGCATCGACTACTGGCTGGGTGGGGACTACCTCTGGTTCCTGATGTCCCTGACGCTCTGCTACCTCTTCGCCGCGGTGTTCAAACCGCTGCTGAGCAGGTTCCCCACCGGCAACGGCTGGGCTTTCCTGGCCGTGTTCGTCGTGATGATCACCACCTATGTGTGGGGAGACGTGGCCGGGGGGATCATCGGCAGCACGTTCTGGTACGGCTCCTTCTTCTTCCTCGGCGCCTGGGCGGTCCGCTTCGCGCCTCGCTGGGTGAAGGCCCATTGGGTGCTGATCCTGCCGCTGGCTGGGGCTGCGGCCTATTTCGCCCATATCGGAGTGCACAACCACGCACTGCGCGTGGGAACCTTCGAGGCCGCCGGGATCTCTGTGCTGGGTATCGCCGTGATCCTCTGGCTGGCCGCCCGACTGCCCCGCGTCGCCCCGGTCCGCTTCATCGAATGGGTGGGCCGCAGCTCCATCGTCGTCTATGTCGCTCACTTCCCGATCATCATCCTGGCCCGGGGCGTCCTGGAGCAGTGGGGGCTGGAGGCCGGCCTACACGTGCTGGTGATGACGCTGATCGGCATCGGCGGGTCGGTGCTGCTGGTGTGGCTGCGGCCGTGGAGCACCTGGCTCTACGTCCTGCCCGGTCATCAGAAGGTGGCGGCCCGGCTGCTGCAGCACCGCTGATTCCAGGATCCGTGCTCTGGCGACTACGCTGGAGAGCATGGCTGAATTTATCTACTCGATGATCAAAGCCCGCAAGAAGGTGGGCGACAAAGTCATCCTCGATGACGTCACGATGTCCTTCTATCCCGGCGCCAAGATCGGCGTGGTCGGCCCCAACGGTGCCGGTAAGTCCACGATCCTCAAGATCATGGCGGGCCTCGATGAGCCCTCCAACGGTGAGGCCTGGATCTCGCCGGGCTACTCGGTCGGCATCCTGCAGCAGGAGCCCCCGCTGAACGAGGAGAAGACCGTCCTGGAGAACGTCCAGGAGGGTGTGGGCGAGATCTTCGAGAAGGTCCAGCGCTACAACCGGATCTCCGAGGAGATGGCCGACCCGGACGCGGACTTCGAGGCCCTGATGGAGGAGATGGGCAAGCTCCAGGAGGAGATCGACGCGGCCAACGCCTGGGACATCGACTCTCAGCTCGAGCAGGCGATGGACGCGCTGCGCTGCCCGCCCGGGGAAGAGCCTGTCACCCACCTCTCCGGTGGTGAGCGTCGCCGTGTGGCCCTGTGCAAGCTGCTGCTGTCCAAGCCGGACCTGCTGCTGCTCGATGAGCCCACCAACCACCTCGACGCCGAATCGGTGCTCTGGCTGGAGCAGCACCTGGCCGACTACGAGGGTGCCGTGCTGGCCGTGACCCACGACCGGTATTTCCTCGACCATGTCGCTGAGTGGATCTGTGAGGTCGACCGCGGCCGTCTGTACCCCTATGAGGGCAACTACTCCACGTATCTGGAGAAGAAGAAGTCCCGCATGGAGGTCCAGGGCAAGAAGGACGCCAAGCTGGCCAAGCGTCTGTCCGAGGAGCTCGAATGGGTCCGCTCCAACGCCAAGGGCAAACAGACCAAGTCCAAGGCGCGTCTGCAGCGCTATGAGGAGATGGCCGCTGAGGCCGAGCGCACCAAGAAGCTCGACCTCGAAGAGATCCAGATCCCGCCCGGGCCGCGTCTGGGCACCCAGGTCATCGAAGCGGAGAACATCCAGAAGGGCTTCGGCGACCGCACTCTGATCGACGGACTGAGCTTCTCGCTGCCCCGCAACGGCATCGTGGGCGTGATCGGCCCCAACGGTGTCGGCAAGTCCACTCTGTTCAAGTCCATCGTCGGCTTCGAGGAGCTCGACGGCGGAGACCTCACCATCGGTGACTCGGTGAAGATCTCGTATGTGGATCAGAACCGCGAGAACATCGACCCGGAGAAGACTCTCTGGGAAGTGGTCTCCGACGGATTGGACTACATCCACGTCGGCGCAGTGGAGATGTCCTCCCGTGCCTATGTCTCTGCCTTCGGGTTCAAGGGCCCTGATCAGCAGAAGAAGGCCGGTGTGCTCTCCGGCGGTGAGCGCAACCGTCTCAATCTCGCCCTGACTCTGAAGCAGGGCGGGAACCTGCTGCTGCTCGATGAGCCCACCAACGACCTCGACGTCGAGACCCTCGGTTCGCTGGAGAACGCCCTGCTGGACTTCCCCGGCTGCGCCGTGGTCATCTCCCACGACCGGTGGTTCCTCGACCGCGTGGCCACTCACATCCTTGCCTGGGAGGGCACGGAGGAGGACCCGGCCAACTGGTATTGGTTCGAGGGCAACTTCGAGGCCTACGAGAAGAACAAGGTGGAGCGCCTCGGCCCAGAGGCGGCCCGCCCGAGCCGAGTCACCCACCGCAAGCTGACCCGCTCCTAGAACGGGGCCGACTCTCGCTGTTCGGAGGCCGGGGTGTCCCAGCTCTGCTGGGGCTCCGCGGCCTCCTGCGCGTCGGGACCCTCCGGAGCTGACTCTGCTGCCGCGCCGGTGCTCGGCTCGGCAGCGGCCGGTTCAGCGGAGCCGGGATTGAGCCGGGTGAAGGAACCGGTTCCGAAGGTCAGATCGTGGCCCAGCCCGTCGGCGTCGATCTCCACGGCTGTGCCGCGCTGGCCGGCGTCGTTCTCCCAGGGACGGATCTTCAGGCGACCGGTGACGATCACCGGATCTCCCTTGGCCAGGGTGCTGTGCGCATTCAGCGCCAGATTGCGGAAACATGTCACGTTGAACCAGTTGGTCTCCCCGTTGACCCATTCCCCGGACTCCCGATCGAAGCGGCGCGGAGTCGAGGCCAGGCGGAAGGTGGAGATCGGCAGGCCCTTATCGGTGGTGATCTTGCGGATATCGGTGCCGGCGAAGCCTCGCACGGTGACGGTCTCTGACATGAGAGTTCCTTTCCTGTGATGAGCATGTCCACCCTCAGAATCTCCTCACAGGGATACGCTTCGGACAGGAAGCGTGCGATCTGGGGAGTCCCGGGCGTGGCGCACCGCACTCCGGCTCGCCTGTGGAGGAATCCAATCGGTACACTCATAGACTGGACTCTCCGGAGTCCTTGCCCCAGTAGCTCAGGGGATAGAGCAGCGGCCTTCTAATCCGCCGGTCGGGGGTTCGATTCCCTCCTGGGGCACTTTTCGCCACACCCTCTGCACGGAGACACCTTCTATGACCACCACCGCCGCTCCCACCGCACTCTGCGGCGGAGCCGCTGTGCCGCGCGTGGTCATGCTGAGCCTCCACACCTCGCCGCTGGTTCAGGCCGGCCAGGGCGACGCCGGCGGGCTCAACGTCTACGTCAACGCCCTCTCACGCTCCCTGCGTGCAGCAGGTGTGGGGGTGGACATCGTCACCACCAGCATCGAGGAGGCCGGCTCAGCCGAGCAGGCTGATGTGGTCACCGTGCTTGAGGACGGCCGTCGCGTGCATACCTTGGCTGTGCCGGCTCATCTGCTCAGCGGCCCCGACGGCCGACCGGAGAAGAACCGGCTCGTCGAGCATGTCGAGGAGCTGGCTCGACGCGCTGAGATCTCACTGGGCCGGTACGGGGAGCCGGGGGAGCAGATCATCCTGCACTCCCACTACTGGATCTCCGGTCTGGCCGCACTGCATCTGGCCGACCCGCAGCGCCCGCTGATCCACACCATGCACACCATCGGGCGGGTCAAGCGGGAGCGCGACCCCTCCTCGCGGGAGGATCCGCGGCGAGACGCCGCGGAGGCACAGATCTCCGCGCAGGCGGACCTGCTCACCGCCAACACTCAGCACGAGGCCGATGATCTGCACCGGCTCTTCGGCGTGCCGCGGCAGCGGGTGGGTCTGGTCAAGCCCGGTGTGGACCTCGCTGTCTTCCATCCGCCCGCAGGATCGGGGGAGGAGGATCCCCGCGCCGAGTTGGAGGGTCGTCCGCTGCGGCTGACCTTCGCCGGGCGGCTTCAGCCGCATAAGGGACCGCAGGTGGCCATCGAGGCTCTCGGCGTCTTCCGGACCATGATGCCGGAGGTGCCCCTCGAGCTGACCGTGGCCGGGCAGCAGAGCGGCAGCGATGCGCTGGATGTCACCGCTCTGGCCGCAGAGGCCGGCGTCGGGGATCTGGTGCATGCTGCTCCGCCTATGCCGCATCATGATCTGGCGGAGCTCTTCCGCAGCAGCGACGCCGTCCTGGTCCCCTCCTACAGCGAGTCCTTCGGCCTGGTGGCCCTGGAGGCGATGGCCTGCGGAACTCCAGTGCTGGCCCATGACGTCGGAGGCCTCTCCGAACTGGTCCGGCATAAGCGCACCGGACGTCTCATCGGTTCGCTGGATCCCCAGGAATGGGCCGGACAGATGCGCTGGTTGGTGCTGCACCGCCGCGCCTGGAACCGTTACAGCAGCACCGCCTCGGCCACGGCGCAGTCCTACTCCTGGGCTGCCACGGCCAATGCCGCACTGGCGCTCTACCGCCGTCTGGCGCCGGCCCGCGTGGGCTGATCGCGCCTGACCAGATTCAGCGCTTGGTCCTCATCACCGACCGCTGGATCGTCTCGCGGATCTTCGGTTTGAGTCCCTCAGGGGCGCGCACCATCCCCTCCTGGGCCACTGTGGCGACCAGGTTGCCCGATCGGTCATAGATGTAGCCCATGCTCAGCCCTCGGGCGTTCTGCGCACTGGGGCTGTCCTGCAGGTACAGCAGCCAGTCATCCGCCCGAGCGTCCCGATGCCACCACATCGCGTGGTCCAGGGACGCGAGCTTCATGCCCGGCTTGGCCCAGTAGAGGCCGTGTTGACGAAGGATCGGTTCCAGCAGGGTGTAGTCCGAAGCGTAGAGCATGGCCGCACGATGGATGTTGGGGTCATTGGGCAGCGGCGCCTTGGCACGCATCCAGACACCGTTGGAGGGTCGTGGCGACTTATCCGGCTCCAGGTAGAGCGGCTTGTCGATGTGCCGGATCTCGAACGGGCGTCCATAGCCCCACTCCTGCATGATCGGATGCTTCACATGGCCGACGAGGTCCTGAGGGGACGGCAGGTCCTCCGGGGCGGGAACCGTCTCCAGCGACGGAAGCTGGTGCTCCGGGCCGTGGGAGGACTTCTGGAAGGAAGCGATCATCGAGAGGATGGGCCGATCGTCCTGGTACGCCTGGCTGCGTCGGGCAGAGAAGCTGCCGCCGTCGCGGAGCCGCTCCACACCGATCTCGATGGGCTCCGTGGCATCACCGGGCCGCAGGAAGTAGCCGTGCACCGAGTGGATGACGCGTCCCGGCTCCACGGTGCGCATGGCCGCAGCCGCGGACTGGGCCAGCACCTGTCCGCCGAAGACCCGCCAGAAGGCCTGCTCGAAGACCGGCCCGAGGAACCGCTCCTCCGGATGGGAGGTCTCCTCGGTGACCGGAAGCTCCTCGAGGTCCAACATGCCCACCAGCTGTTCGACGGCCTGTTCAGGCGTCGGGACGCGGTACTGGTGCTCAGGCATGGGCGGGTGCTCCTTCGAAAGCGGTGCGGACTCTGACGACCACTCTAGTTCAGAAGGCCGAGGCCAGACCGAACACGGCGGCCGCGGCGCCGAAGCCCATCACGCCGATCAGCGTCTGCAGCACCGTCCAGGTCTTCAGCGTCTGCTTCACCGTCATGTCGAAGAACCGCTGCATCAGCCAGAAGCCGGAATCGTTGACATGGGAGGCGATGACCGAGCCGGCCGCCACGGAGACCACCATGGCCGCCAGCTGCACCTCGTTGAAGCCGGCATCCATCACACCGGCGGAGAGCAGGCCGGCGGTGGCGGTCAGCGCCACAGTGGCCGAACCCTGAGCGATGCGCAGGACACCGGCGATGATGAAGCCGGCGGCGATCATCGGGATCCCGACGCCGTCCAGGGAGTCCGACAGCGCCTCACCGATCCCGGACTCACGCAGCACGGAGCCGAGCATTCCGCCGGCGCCGGTGATCAGGATGACGGCGCAGACCGGTGCCAGCGCCTTGTCCATGACCTCTTGGGCACCGCCCAGGCCGCGTCCTCCGCGGGTTCCCAGGGTCACCAGGGCGACCACCAGGGTCAACGCCAGGGCCACCGGCACCTCGCCCAGTGAGGTGAGCAGTCCGTACCAGGTCTGTTCGGTCTGCTCCTGGGTGACGACCTCAGCGGTGGAGAGGGTGTCCAGGCCGGTGTTGAAGAAGATCAGCACCATCGGCATCAGCAGGATCGCGATCACCAGGCTGAACCGGGGAGGATTCTGCTCTGCCTCCTCGGAGGCCTGTCCCAGCAGAGAGGGGATGGGAAGCTGGAGCCGCCGTCCGGCCCACAGACCGAAGAGGTAGCTGGTGACGTACCAAGTGATCACTGCGATGGGCAGGGCCACCAGCAGGATGATGCCCACGTTGGCGCCGAAGAACTCTGCGGCGGCCACCGGTCCCGGATGCGGCGGCACAAAGATGTGCATCACCGAGAAGGCGCCGGCCACGGGCAGCCCGTAGAGGAGGACAGAGCCGCCCAGGCGGCGGCCCACAGCGAAGACCACGGGCAGCATGACCACCAGGCCGGCGTCGAAGAAGATCGGGAAGCCGAAAAGCAGCGAGGCCACACCCAGGGCGAAGGGCGCCCGGTCCTCGCCGAACCGTCGGATCAGGGCGTCGGAGAGCACCTTGGCGCCACCGGAGACCTCGATGATCCGGCCGAGCATCGCGCCCAGGCCGACCAGCAGCGCCACTGAGGCCAGGGTGGAGCCGAATCCGTCGGTGAGCACGCCGACGATCTCGCCGGTGGGGATTCCTGCCACCGCTGCGGTGGCCAGGGAGACCAGCAGCAGGGCGAGGAAGGCATGGATCTTGAAGCGGATGATGAGGATCAGCAGCACGGCCACCGATCCGGCGGCGATGGCCAGAAGCGGCCCTGCGCTCATGGTCTGTTCCCAGTTCTCCAGCGTCATCGCAGCGATCCCTCCTCGCTCTTGGCCAGCCAGGCCGAGGCCGAATCGATCAGATCCTCGATGGAGCCGTCGTTGGAGAGGACGACGCCGTCCTCATCGGCATGCAGTGCCTCCAGAGTGGCCAGCTGAGAGTCCAGCAGAGAGGCGGGCATGAAGTGGCCCGAGCGGTGGGCCAGGCGGCCGGTGAGCCGCGGAGTGTCCACCGTGACGTGGAGGAAGAGCACCTGCCCGTGGGCCTCACGCAGCACATCGCGGTAGCTGCGGCGCAGAGCGGAGCAGGTGATGATGCTGCCGCCGGCGGTCTGCTCGCTCATCCAGTCGCGGAGAGTCCGCAGCCAGGGCCAGCGGTCCTCATCGGTGAGCGGGATCTGCTGAGACATCTTCTCGATGTTCTCCGGCGGGTGAAACTCATCGGCTTCGGCCATGGGCAGTCCCAGCCGGTCTGCCAGTTCGAGCGCCAGTGTGGATTTGCCGGAGCCGGAGACTCCCATCACCACCAGGTGGCGAGGAGCATCGGGGCGTGGCCGGATAGGCTTGAGGTCAGGACTCGTCATCGAATTCCTTGAGGTCGGGTCGGGGCCGGGGCGTCCCACCATCTGTGATGGGGGCCACTGGCAGACAAAGGTAGCGTCTTTTCTCGAAAAGGTGTGATTTTTCTCAACCACAAGGGGAAGGGGACCGTGTGGCGCCGCAGGCCAACGGCATCGCAGCCGTGCGCCCGGAGGGCATGTCAGCCGCTCTGGGACGGGAGATCATCGGGGGAACGCTGCAGCCGGGGGAGATCCTCACTTTGGACTCCCTGCAGGGTCGCTTCGGCGTGTCCCGGACGGTGGCCCGCGACGGCGTGAAGGTCCTGGAGTCTCTGGGGCTGCTGTACTCCAAGCGCCGCGTGGGGCTGGTGGTCACCGCTGAGGACCAGTGGAACGTCTACGCCCCCTCGGTGATCGCATGGCGTCTGGAGTCGGAGCACTCCCGCAAGGCCTATGTGGAGCTGAGCCAGCTGCGCATCGCCGTGGAGCCCGAGGCCGCCGAACTTGCGGCCCAGCACCGCAGCGAGGAGCAGATGGAGGAGCTGCTCGCCCTGGCGTCAAAGATGCGCCGTCTCGGCGAGGCCGGACGTCTGGAGGAGTTCATGGTGGCCGACGTCGCCTTCCATCGGCTGCTGCTCGAGGCCGGGGGCAACACTATGTTCACGGCGTTGGGCGATGTCGTGGCCGAGGTGCTCACCGGCCGAACCCATCACGGCCTGATGCCCGAGCGCCCCAAGCCCGAGGCTCTGGACGCCCATGACGCCGTGGCCCGGGGCATCGCGGAGCAGGACACGCGCACGGCTCGGGAGAATATGCAGCTGCTGGTCGATGAGGTGCGCCGGGCTCTGGAAGAATGAACGCTATGACCCACTCTTCCTCACCTGAGGTCCTGAACTTCGCCGAGGCCGTCTCGCTGCAGGACCTCTCCACCTACATCAAGCGCGCACGACGCATCCAGGAGCAGGGGATCCGCCTGCAGGCCGCCGGCTCCGTGGTGGCGGCCTGGGTGCCGGTCATGACACCCAGCTCACTCAACGGCTCTCTGCCGGCGGTGCTGGGGCTGCGCACGATGGCTCTGGCCGAGGCCTCCACCGCCGATGTCACCGCCGAGCTGAACTCGGTCAGCGAGCGCCTGGCCCGCATGAACCCCGCAGAGACCGAGCTCTCCCTGCCGGTCAGCCGGCTCAACGCACCCTGGGCGGCTGTGACCCCGCCGCGCTCCGGCTGGGAGCCGTTGGGGACCATCAGCGATGACACGCTGCGTTCGGCGGCAGAGGAGGGGATCCGTGAGATCTCCGAGGCCGTTCCGGATACGGCGGGAGCCCATGTGGTGGAGCAGGTCCGCGAGCGCGTCTGGGGCCGAACCCTCGACGGCGGTCTGCCGGCCGGTGCGGGCTTCGGCAGCTTCGCACTGAACTTCCTGGGCGCGGCCGAGACCGGTGCGATGACCACGGTCCATCGCGTGGGCCGCTGGATGCGGCTGAGCTCCCAGGGCGGGTTCACCCTGGTGCGGAGCTGACCCGCCGCGCCGGACCAGCGGCACGGGCTCAGCTGTTGACCATGGAATGGGCCGCCCGCTCCAGGTAGTCCCAGAGGATCTCCTCATGCATAGGGGAGAGCTCTGCGGCCTTGACCGCACGGCCCATGAAGTCCAGCCACTTGTCGCGGGCTGCGGCATCGACCCGGAAGGGCATATGCCGCATGCGCAGCCGCGGATGGCCGCGCTGCTCCTGGTAGGTCCGGGGGCCGCCCCAGTACTGCTCCAAGAACATCAGCAGGCGCTGCTTGGCCGGCTCGAGGTCCTCCTCCGGGTACATGGCGCGGAAGTCCTCATCCTCGGCCACCTGGTCATAGAAGACGTCCACGATCTTCTTGAAGGTCTCATGTCCGCCCACAGCGTCGTAGAAGCTCTGCTGCTCCGGTCCGGACTTCTCCTGGTCCTCACCGGAGCCGCCGCTCTGCGGTGCGGCCGGCGTCGTCGTGGGTGTGCTGCCGTCCGGGTTGGGGAGGAAGCCCAGGTCTGCCCCGGCCGGACGTCCGGTCTCCCGGTCCACGGCGCCGCCGCGGGAAGGCAGGCCGCTGACCTGTGAGGGCGGCTTTCCGACCGGCTTCACCGTGGCGATGGGCGCACCCAGTCGGCGGGAGAAGTCGGGCAGCTTCCGGTCGTCTTCTGATGGCTCGGGGTGCTGATTCGTCTCGCTCATGATCCCTTCATTCTACGGGCTAGGATGGTTGCGATCTGAAGGATCTGCCGTCTCTGAGAGGAACTTCGTCGACTATGCGCGTCCATATCGCCACCGATCATGCCGGAATGGAGCTCTCCGCCCATCTGGTCCAGCACCTCACCGCACTGGGGTATGAGATGGTCGATCACGGTCCGCAGGAATATGACGCCTCCGACGACTACCCGGGCTTCTGCCTGAGGGCCGCTGAGGCGGTGGCCGGCGAGCGTGCCGAGGGACAGGACTCTCTGGGCATCGTCCTCGGCGGCTCCGGCAACGGTGAGCAGATCGCCGCCAATAAGGTCCGCGGTGTCCGGGCCGCCTTGGCCTGGAACCTGGACACCGCCCGTCTGGCGCGTGAGCACAACGACGCCAATGTGGTCGGCTTGGGCGGTCGTCAGCACTCATTGGAAGAGGCCACCGCCATCGTGGAGGCCTTCCTGACCGCTGCCTGGAGCGAGGATGAGCGGCACACGCGCCGGATCGGCAAGATCTCCCACTACGAGGAGACCGGAGAGATCCTGGACTGAGCCTGCACCGTCATGCCTGAAGGACACACGCTGCACCGGCTCGCCCGACAGGTCGACCGGCTCTTCGTCGGCAGACCCTGGAAGGTCAGCTCGCCGCAGGGACGGTTCGACGCCGGTGCGGCCCGCCTGAACGGACGCACGCCCGACCGCGCCCAGGCCTGGGGCAAGCATCTGTTCGTCCATGTGGGCGCAGACATCTGGCAGGTCCACCTGGGTCTGTACGGAGCGTTCAGCTTCCGCGGGGACGAGGAGTTCACCCAGGGGGAGACCGCTGCGACGCTGGGCGCCCCGCGTGCCGCCGCGCAGCAGCTGGAACCCCGTTACGACGACGCCGGCTGGATCCTCCCGGAACCGCCCGAGGGTGCGGTGCGGGCCCGGATCCGCAGTCAGCACGGCTGGGCCGATCTGCGTGGACCGGCCACCTGCGCGGTGCTCACCGTCGTCGAGTACGAGAAGGTCATCCGCCGGCTGGGCCCGGATCCGCTGCGTCAGCCGGAGGACAGGGTGGATCCGCAGGCCTGCGAGCAGTTCGTGCAGAACCTGTCGCGTCGCCGCGTGAGCATCGGTGCGGCCCTGATGGATCAGGCTGTGGTCGCCGGCGTCGGGAACATCTATCGGGCCGAATCTCTGTTCATGGAGCGGATCTCACCCGATACCGCGTCGCATGCGCTGGACAGGGGACAGGCCGAGGCCCTCTGGGTACGGCTGACCGAGCAGCTGCGCGACGGTGTGACCGAAGGGGTGATCCGCACACTGCGCCCGGAGAGCACCGACGCTCGTGCCGGACTCACCCATGACTACTATGCGGGGAAGGTCCGCGACGTCGAACGCCGTCATCACGTCTATCAGCACCAGGGAACGCCGTGCCTGCGCTGCGGGGAGACCATCGCGATGCGCATGCTGCAGGGTCGTCGGCTCTATTGGTGCCCCGGGTGCCAGACTCGCTGAACGGGTGCCCGTCGGATACCTCACCGGGTCAGACGGCGCTCACCGGGTCCGACGGCGGAGGTGTGAGCGGCGCGATGACCGACCGGCGCCCTCGATGCCCACCGAAGCTGAACAGTCCCGTAGAATCGCACCGTCCGCACAGGACAAGTCCGACGCACCACCTGAGCGAGGAGAAGCACGCCCCGTGTCCGAAAACATCAGCATCACCCTCAACGGCTCATCCACGACCCTTGAGGCGGGCACCACAGGCACCACACTCTTCGCTGAGGAGACCACTGTGCTGGTCATGCGCGTGGACGGCGAACTCTGGGACCTCTCCCGCGAGATCCCCGACGGCGCCTCCGTGGAACCGGTCGACATCAGCGAGCAGGACGGCCTCAACGTCCTGCGCCACTCCACCGCCCACGTGATGGCTCAGGCCGTCCAGCAGCTGTTCCCCGGATCGAAGCTGGGCATCGGTCCCTACATCACCGATGGCTTCTACTTCGACTTCGACGTCGAAGAGCCCTTCACTCCGGATGATCTGAAGACGATCGAGAAGACGATGCAGAAGATCGTCAAGTCCGGCCAGACCTTCGAACGCGAGGTCGTCGACGTCGACGAGGCGCGACGCCAGATGGCGGATGAGCCCTATAAGCTCGAGCTGCTGGGCGAGTCCGGCGGGGAAGCCGCGGAGGGGGCCTCGGTCGAGGTCGGCGGCGACGTGATCACCATCTACCACAACGTGGATCGCAAGGGGGAGCGGGTCTGGGCCGATCTGTGCCGCGGCCCGCATGTGCCCTCCACCAAGCTGATCGCCAACGGCTTCTCCGTGATGCGCGCGGCCGGAGCCTACTGGCGCGGCAAAGAGACCAACCCTCAGCTGCAGCGGCTCTACGGCACCGCCTGGCCCACCAAGGAGGATCTGACCGCCTATAAGGAGCGACTGGCTGAGGCTGAGCGCCGGGATCACCGCCGTCTGGGTCGGGAGCTGGACCTGTTCAGCTTCCCGGAGGAGATCGGCTCCGGTCTCTCCGTCTGGCACCCCAAGGGCGGACTGGTCCGAGGTCTTATGGAACAGCATGCCCGTTCCCGTCACCTGGAGTCCGGCTACACCTACGTCTACACCCCGCACATCTCGAAGGCGGATCTGTTCTCGACCTCGGGGCATCTGGCCAACTACAAGGACGACATGTGGCCTGCCATCTCCATGGATGAGGAGGTGGACGAGGAGGGCAACGTCACCAAGCAGGGCCAGGACTACTACCTGAAGCCGATGAACTGCCCCATGCACATCCTCATCTACAAGGAGCGAGGCCGCAGCTACCGCGAGCTGCCGCTGCGGCTGGCGGAGAACGGCACGGTCTACCGCAACGAGCGTTCCGGGGCGTTGCACGGACTCACGCGGGTCCGGGGCTTCACCCAGGATGACGCGCATCTGTTCGTCCGACCCGACCAGCTGGAGGACGAGGTCACCAAGGTCGTGGAGTTCGTGGTCTCGCTGCTGCGTGACTTCGGCCTGGAGAGCTTCGAACTGGAGCTGTCCATGCGCGATGACGAGAAGGACAAATGGGTGGGCTCCGACCAGTACTGGGAGTCGGCCACCCAGGCCCTGCGCAACGTGGCTCTGAACTCCGGGCTCAAGCTCACCGAGATTCCCGGCGAGGCGGCGTTCTACGGCCCGAAGATCGACCTGAAGATCACAGATGCCATCGGCCGCAAGTGGCAGCTCTCGACCGTCCAGGTGGACCCGAACCTTCCCGAGCGCTTCGAGCTGGAGTACACCGCGGAGGACGGCTCGCGCCAGCGCCCCATCATGATCCATCGGGCCCTCTTCGGCTCCATCGAGCGTTTCTTCGCGATCCTGTTGGAGCACTACGCCGGTGCGTTCCCGGCCTGGCTGGCTCCTGTGCAGGTCCGCGGAATCCCCGTGGCCGAACCCTTCAACGACTACCTGGGAGAGGTCATCGAGAAACTCCGGTCCGCAGGCGTGCGTGCTGAGCTCGACGACGGCTCCGACCGCTTCCCCAAGAAGATCCGCACAGCATCGAAGGACAAGATCCCCTTCGTGCTGATCGCCGGCGGGGAGGATGCCGAGGCCGGTGCAGTCTCCTTCCGCTTCCGCGACGGCAGCCAGGACAACCAGATCCCTGTGGACGAGGCCGTGGAGCGCATCCTGGCCGCCATCCGGACGAAGGAAGCCTGAACCGATCGTGGGGGACGAGGATCAGCAGTTCGTGCCGGCCGGGGTTCCGGACGCCTTCCAGCGGCTCTGGAACCCCCACCGCACGGCGTATCTGAAGCGCGGCCAGGACCAGGTCACCGGACGATCGGACTGCCCCTTCTGTGCGGCTCCGGCCCACGACGACGCCGAATCGCTGGTCATCCATCGCGGTGAGCGCTGCTTCGTGCTGCTGAACCTCTATCCCTACAATCCCGGGCACCTGTTGATCTGCCCGTATCGCCACGTGCCGGACCTGACCGACCTCAGCGCCGCTGAGTCGGAGGAGTTCACCCGGCTGGCCCAGGTGGCGATGACCGCACTGCGCAGTGTTGCAGCACCGGGAGGATTCAACCTCGGCATCAACCAGGGCAAAGTCGGCGGGGCCGGCATCGCCGCACACCTGCATCAGCACGTCGTGCCGCGTTGGGGAGGGGACGGAAACTTCCTGCCCATCATCGCTCAGACCAAGAACATGTCTCAGACGTTGGGAGAGACGCACCGACTGCTGAGCGATGCCTGGGATCAGGCAGCCGCAGAGTTCGCAGCCCAGCAGGACGATGCAGCCCAGCAGGACGATGCAGCCCAGCAGGACGGCGTCGAGAAGGGGGACCGCTGATGCTCAACCGCTACGCCAAGGCCTTCTTCGTCGCACTGTTCACCCCGCTGGCCAAGGGCCTGCTGAAGCTGGGGCTGACGCCCAACGCGGTCACCGTCATCGGCACGCTGGGCGTATGCGCCGGCGCGCTGATCTTCTACCCGATGGGCGAACTGTTCTGGGGCACAGTGTTCATCACGCTCTTCGTCTTCTCTGATCTGATCGACGGCCTCATGGCCCGGCTCAGCGGAAAGGGCTCTGTCCTGGGCGGGTTCCTGGACTCCACCCTGGACCGGATGCAGGACGGAGCGGTGTTCCTGGGCCTGCTGATCTGGTTCTTCACCGGGGGCGATCACCTATGGCTCGGCATCGTCGCGGCGCTGTGTCTGCTGCTGGGCGCGCTGGTCTCCTATGTGCGGGCCAAAGCCGAATCTCTGGGCTACACAGCCCAGGGCGGCATCGCCGAACGGCCTGAGCGGATGGTGCTGACCCTGGTGTTCACTGGATTCACCGGGCTCGGGCTGGCACCGGAGGTGCTGCTGGGGGTGCTGACGCTGCTGGCGGCGGCTTCTCTGATCACAGTGGTGCAGCGCATGGTGGGGGTCTACCGGCAGTCGCTGCAGTCTCCCTCCTGACGGGGGCGCGTGCAGCTGTTCTCAGGAGGGCTGAGGTGAGGCCTCCAGGCTCAGATGCCGCGTGGTGCCGACTCTCTCCGATAGTCTTGGGCAGAGCAACGATCAGCTGTTCCGCAGCGATGCCTGGTCCGCACAGTTGAGCTGTTCGGCCCAGAGCACCTGTTCCACACAGTTCAGCTGTTCCACACAGTTCAGCGCCGGCTGGCGTCTGCATCAGCCCAGCGCACCGAACCGTCACGTCGCAGAGAGACACGAGGAGAACTATGGCCGGCCACTCCAAATGGGCCAACACCAAGCACCGTAAGGCTGCTGTCGACGCCAAGCGCGCCAAGATCAACGCGCGCTACATCAAGCAGATCGAGGTCGCCGCACGCAACGGCGGGCCGGACACCGACGGGAATCCGGCTCTCGATCTGGCCGTCTCCAAGGCGAAGAAGGAGTCGGTGCCCAACGACAACATCGATCGCGCCATCAAGCGCGGTGCTGGCCTGACCGGCGACACCGTCGAATACGAAGAGGTCACCTACGAGGTCCGCGGCCCGGCCGGTTCCGCCCTGCTGGTGGAGTGCCTGACCGATAACCGCAACCGTGCCGCCGCCGAGGTGCGCACTGCTGTGACGCGTTCCGGGGGAACCCTCGCCGATCCTGGCTCTGTGGCCTACATGTTCCAGCGCAAAGGTGTGGTCACTGTGCCCCACGCCGAGGGTCTCACCGAAGACGATGTGCTGGCCGCGGTGCTAGAGGCCGGTGTGGAGGACGTCCTGGAGCAGGAGAACCGTTTTGAGGTCCAGGCCGAGCCCAGCGATCTGCAGGCTGTCACCTCGGGATTGGAGGAGGCCGGCATCGAGTACGACTCCGACGAGGTCGCCTTCATCTCTGACATGAAGGTGGATCTGGAGCTCTCCGATGCCAAGAAGTTCCTGAAGCTCCATGATGCCCTCGATGACCTCGACGACGTCCAGGCCATCCACACCAACGCGGACCTGAGCCAGGAGACTCTGGACGCGCTCGACGCCGAGAGCTGAGCGGACGCTGCGATGGTCGCGGTTCGAGGCACGGCGGGAGGGTCCTTGGTCTCCCAACGCATCCTGGGGGTCGACCCCGGGCTGACCCGCTGCGGCTTCGCAGTCGTGGAGATGAGCCGCGACCGCACCGGCGAGTCGGTCCATGTGGAGGTCAAGGGAACCTCGTCGGACCAGGACCTCGCTGTGCGGATCCTGGCCATCCAGCGTGCGGCTGAAGAGCTGTTGGACACCTACGCGCCCGATGTGCTGGCCATCGAGCGCGTCTTCGCCTCAGCCAACGCCCCCACAGTGGTCGGCACTGCTCAGGCTTCAGGCGTGGTCATCGCTGCAGCGGCGGCCCGCGGCATCCCAGTCGCCTGGCACACGCCCTCCGAGATCAAGGCGGCGGTCACCGACGACGGCGGCGCGGACAAGGACGCAGTCGCCCGGATGGTCCAGCGCATCCTCCGACTGCCTGGTCTGCCCAAGCCTGTGGATGCCACCGACGCCTACGCGGCGGCCATCTGTCACGCCTGGCGGTCCGGCATCGGCGCGCGCTTCGACATGGCGGCCGGAACTCGGACCCACCAGGGCGCCCGGACGGCGCTGCAGAAGGCCGCTGAGAAGCAGAGGACCACGCTGACTCCCGCCCAGCGTGCCTGGCGGGAGGCTGAGCGCAGAGTGCGTTAGTATTCGAAGGTCTGTTCTAATCGACGCTCCGGCTGTTAGGTGAGTGATGATCTCTTCGATCCGCGGTGAAGTCCTCCATGTCGCCCTCGACCACGCCGTGGTGGAGGTCTCCGGCTTCGGGCTCGAGGTCACCGCCACGGCTCAGACGTTGGGCCAGCTGCGCGTCGGCTCCGAGACGCGCCTGCAGACCAGCTTCGTGCCGCGACAGGATGACGCCCCGCTGCTCTTCGGCTTCGCCGATGCGGGGGAGCGGGAGATCTTCACCACGATGCTCTCCATCTCCGGAGTCGGCCCGCGCCTGGCCCTGGCGGTGCTCAGTGTGCACACCCCCGGCGAAGTTCGTCAGGCCATCGCCGAGTCGGACACCGCGGCCTTCACCAAGGTCCCGGGGATCGGCAAGAAGACCGCCCAACGGATCCTGCTGGAGCTGGCCGGCAAACTCGTCATCGAGTCTGTGGACCCCGCCGCTGAGCCCGCTGCCGGCGCTGACCGACCTGCCGCTGAGGATGAGACAGTTCTGCAGGTCCGCGAGGCGCTGGCGTCTCTGGGATGGACGGAGAAGGACGCCAAGGCCGCCGTGGACAGAGTCCTCGATGCTGAACCGGACCTGGTCGGCCGGGACGTCTCCGTAGTCCTGCGCCACACTCTGCGCTCACTCGGAGGGCCGGGAGGCGCCCGATGAGCACAGAGGACCCTCGAGAGGTGGTGGGCACCTCGCCGGTGGCCGAGGAGAAGGCCATGGAGGCCGCCCTGAGGCCCAAGGCCCTCGACGATTTCGTCGGGCAGAAGACGGTGCGCGGACAGCTGTCTCTGGTGCTGGAGTCGTCCCGACTGCGCGGTGCCGCAGCTGACCACGTGCTGCTGTCCGGACCGCCCGGACTGGGTAAGACCACACTGGCGATGATCATCGCAGGTGAGATGAACGCGCCCCTGCGCATCAGCTCGGGTCCGGCCATCCAGCATGCCGGTGACCTCGCAGCCATCCTCTCCTCGCTGACCGAGGGCGAGGTCCTGTTCATCGACGAGATCCACCGGATGTCTCGGCCGGCCGAAGAGATGCTCTACATGGCGATGGAGGACTTCCGCGTCGACATCATCGTGGGCAAGGGCGCCGGGGCCACCTCCATCCCGCTGGATCTTCCGGCCTTCACCCTGGTCGGCGCGACGACGCGGGCAGGCCTTCTGCCGGCTCCGCTGCGTGACCGATTCGGCTTCACCGGGCACCTTGAGTACTACAGCGCAGAGGAGCTGGAGCTGGTCCTGCGCCGCTCCGCAGGGATGCTGGACATGTCCGTCTCCACCCACGGGTTCGCCGAGATCGCCTCCCGCTCCCGCGGCACACCGCGCATCGCCAACCGTCTGCTGCGGCGGGTCCGTGACTGGGCATTGGTCCACAGCGTCGAGGAAGTGGGACGCAGCGCCGCCTCCGAGGCTCTGGACACCTATGAGGTGGACCGGCGCGGCCTGGACCGTCTGGACCGCGCAGTGCTCGAGGCGCTGTGCACCAAGTTCCGCGGCGGCCCGGTCGGGCTGTCCACCCTGGCCATCCTGGTGGGGGAGGAGACCGAGACCGTCGAGACCGTCGCGGAACCCTACCTGGTCAGAGAAGGATTCCTGGCCCGGACCCCGCGCGGGCGCATCGCGACCGATGCCGCCTGGACCCACCTGGGTCTTCCGATCCCTTCGGGCCAGGAGAGGCCCTCCGACACCTGAGGTGCCAGGATCGGCTGATACCCTGAATCGTTGAAGAACGCCCCTGACCCGTGACACAGACAGATTGGCTCAACCCTGTGATCGATCTCCTCTACGCCCAGACCACCGCTGCTCAGATCCTTGCCGGAGGAGGCGGAGGAGCTGCCGGCGGCGGCGAGTTCTTCATGCTGGCGTTGCTCGGCATCATGCTGATCTTCATGGTGATGACGTTCCGCCGCGGCAAGAAGATGCGCGACGCTCAGGCAGCGGCGGTGAGCTCCGCCGTGGTCGGTGCCGAGGTGATGACCGCCGGCGGAATGATCGGCACCGTCGTCGCGCGCGACGAGGAACGTCAGCGGCTGACTCTGGAGTTCTCCTCCGGTGACCGCGCCGACTTCCAGGTCGCGGCCGTCCAGCATGTCATCGAACCTGCCGTGACCGCGGAGGATCCCACCACTGAGGATCCCACCTCCGGCCAGGAGAAGTAAGACTCCCGCATGGCCAGGACCACACCGGTGGCGCGCGCTCGAACCGCCCTGACAGGCCTGCTCATCCTGCTCTTCGGCATGGGCGGGCTGTTGACCTACGGCGTCCAGCAGGGAGAGGCCCAGTGGAGCCCCCTGCTGGCCCTGGACCTCGAGGGCGGCACCCAGATGGTCCTCTCTCCCCAGCTCGATGAGACCGAGGGAGAGGTCGACGACGAACAGCTGGAACAGGCTGTCGAGATCATCCGTCAGCGCGTCGACGGAACAGGAGTCTCTGAGGCGGAGATCGCCACTCAGGGCGCGGAGAACATCGTCGTCGGCATGCCCGGGGTCCCGGACGAGGAGACCCGAGAGCTGATCCAGGCCTCGGCGGACATGGAGTTCCGACCCGTCCTGCAGATCAGCCAGGACACCGACTACATGGAGGACCTCGCCGCTCAGGACGAGGAGCTCGAAGGCACAGCTGACCAGGACGAGCAGGCGGCCCCAGAGGACGAGGAGACCGCCCAGGAGGATGGGGACGGCTCTGCCGAGGATGACGAGGAGGCCGCTCAGCCGGAGGACTTCCCGGAGCCGGAGGCTGAGCCTCAGGACAACTCGGACCCGAACTGGATCACCCAGGAGCTGGCCGCCGATTTCGAGAACTACACCTGCTCCCGCGACGTGAGTCTGGAGGAGCGTGCCGCCGCTGACCCTGAAGAGCCGCTGATCGCCTGCGACCCCGAGAGCGGGATGAAGTATCTGCTGGGCCCGGTGGATGTGCCCGGCACCCACATCGACGACGCCGACTTCGGCATGGAGCAGACCGGACAGGGCATCTCCACCGGAGGCTGGGCGGTCAACCTCAGCTTCGACTCCGAAGGGCGCGAGGAGTTCGCCGACTCCTCGACCCGGCTGAACGCCCTCGAGGGCCAGCGCAACCAGTTCGCGATCATGCTGGACGGCCAAGTGATCTCTGCACCGAGCATGAACGCGCCCATCACCGACGGCAACGCGCAGATCACCGGAAACTTCACCGAAGAGGAGGCGCGGAACCTCTCGGAGCAGCTGCGCTACGGCTCGCTGCCGATCAGTTTCGACATCGAGTCCGAGGAGCAGATCTCCGCGACCCTCGGTGAGGATCAGCTGCGCATGGGCCTGCTCGCCGGTGTGATCGGCCTGGCTCTGACCGCTGCCTATGCACTCTTCCAGTACCGCGCACTCGGTCTGGTCACCATCACCTCATTGGTGGTCGCCGGTCTGCTGACCTGGTGGGCGATCGCACTGCTCGGCTGGTCCGAGGGCTACCGGCTCTCTCTGGCCGGCATCGCCGGACTGATCGTCTCCATCGGCCTGACTGCGGACTCCTTCATCGTCTACTTCGAGCGTGTGAAGGACGAGCTGCGAGAAGGCAGATCTCTCGCCGGCGCAGTGGAGACCGGCTGGTCCCGTGCGCGCCGCACCATCCTGGCCTCCAAAGCCGTGAACATCATCGCGGCCGTCGTGCTCTATCTCGTGGCTGTGGGCAATGTGCGAGGCTTCGCGTTCACCCTCGGCCTGACGGCCGTCATCGACGTCATCCTGGTCTTCCTGTTCACCCATCCGCTGATGCAGATCCTGGCCCGCAGAAAGTTCTTCGCGGCAGGCAGACGCTTCTCGGGGCTCTCGGAGAAGGAACTGGGAGTGGACGTCCTCTACCGTGGGCAGGGTCGTTTCGCACGACGGCAGGTCGTCTACTCCGACCCCGCCGCGGTGGGCGCGGCCACTCCTGAGGAGAGCGAGGCTGAAGCGGCAGACGCAGAGGAGACCGTGCCGTCACCGGCCGCCTCGTCCCAGCCTGGAGCGGCGGGCTCAGAGCGTGCCCAGGAACGCCGCCGCCGCGGGGAGCATGCCACAGCAGATCGCATCGAGGCCGTGCCTGACATCTCAGATGCGGAATGGGCCACGATGACCATCGCCGAACGCCGCAAGGCTCGCGAAGAGGCTGCTCGCAAGCAGGCTGAGGCCGCATCCGGCGACGACGAGGCCCACGAGGAAGAGGAGGCCCGCTGATGGCAGCAGGATTCGCCAAGGCCGGCAACCAGCTCTACACCGGTGAGCGGGCGTACCCGTTCATCCAGAAGTCCAAGCTGTGGTTCGGCCTGGCCGGACTGATCGTTCTGATCTCCGTGGCCATCCCGTTCCTCCGCGGCGGCTTCAATCTCGGGATCGAATTCACCGGAGGTTCCGAGTTCACCGTCTCGCAGACGGAGGACACCGACATCAGCATCGGTGAGGATGTGGTCTCGGAGATCACCGATCAGGAGGCCACCGTCACGAACGTGGGTCCCGGTACGGTACGGATCCAGACGGAGGAGCTCAGCGACACCGAGACCCTCGACGTGGCCGAGGGACTCACCGAAGGCTACGGTGTGAGCTCCGAACAGGTCTCGTCGACCTTCATCGGTCCGGTCTGGGGGGAGCACGTCTCGGAACAGATGATGCTCGGCCTGGTCATCTTCGTCGTCCTGGTGGCCCTGTATATGGCCTTCTACTTCAGGACCTGGAAGATGTCGTTGGCCGCGATCGCCGGACTGGGCTTCGTGGTGGTCACGACTGTGGGTGTCTACGCGGCCACTGACTTCGAGGTCACGCCCAGCGCCATCATCGGCTTCCTGACGATCCTCTCCTATGCCCTGTACGACACGATGGTGGTCTTCGACAAGGTCCGAGAGAATCTGGATCCCTTGGAGAGACAGTACGACCAGACGTTCACCGAACGGACCAACCTGGCGGTCAACCAGACGCTGGTGCGTTCGGTCAACACCTCTGTGGTCGGCATTCTGCCGGTGGGCTCCATCCTGTTCATCGGCTCCTGGCTGCTGGGCGCCGGCACCCTGCGCGACATCGCGCTCTCGCTCTTCGTCGGCATCATCGTGGGCACTGTGGCCACCCTCTTCGTGCAGGCACCGCTGTATGCGCTGATCCGCCGGGGCGACTATGTCGAGCACACCCGAGAGGTCCTCGCCCTGCGCCAGGAGCGTTTCAGCCTGGCGGGCATGACCCCAGTGGTCACGGCCTCCGGGACCCCGCTGCAGGACGGCAGGCCCGTCGCATTCCCGCCGCTTCCTGAGCCTGAGGAGGACGAGGACGAGCAGGAGGAGCAGGACCAGTGGCAGCTGGTGATCCAGAGCTCCGACCCCTCGGCAGTGCCCGTGGAATCATCCGCCCCCGAGGAGCCGGGAGAGGACACCGGATCTGGCTCGCCGCGGGAATCTTCGTAAGGACCCTTTCGGCGTTACAATTGCGGACACACCTCGCTGGTGACCAGCTCGGTGAACAGTTTCGGAAGGAAGTAGGTCCGCACTGGTGAATGACGCGTCCGCCCAGGCCGTCTCGCACTCGGCTGCCACGCCACCGTCCCCGCCGGTGACGCGACGAGCGCGCGCCGTCGGCGTGGTGGGGGACTCCGCGGACGGGGAGTCTCCGCTGCTGGAGCCGCTGGTGCGGGCCGTGCGCTCCAGCGGCAGCGACGAGGACATTCCGCTGATCCGGCGAGCCTTCGAGGTCGCCGAGTTCCACCACCGTGACCAGAAGCGCAAGAGCGGCGACCCCTACATCACCCACCCCGTGGCAGTGGCCACCATCTTGGCGGAGCTGGGGCTCAACGGCTCGACGCTGGCGGCGGCTCTGCTCCATGACACAGTGGAGGACACCGACTACAGCCTGGACCAGCTCACCGCCGACTTCGACGAAGAGATCGCCCTGCTGGTCGACGGAGTCACCAAGCTGGACAAACTGAAGTTCGGCGACGCCGCCCAGGCCGAGACGGTGCGCAAGATGGTCCTGGCGATGGCCAAGGACATCCGGGTGCTGATGATCAAGCTGGCGGACCGGCTGCACAATGCTCGGACATGGCGCTACGTGCCTGCGGAGAAGAGTGCCAAGAAGGCCAAGGAGACTCTGGAGATCTTCTCTCCGCTGGCTCATCGGCTGGGCATGAACACGATCAAATGGGAGCTGGAGGACCTGTCCTTCGCAGCTCTGTATCCCAAGGTGTACGAGGAGATCGTCCGGCTGGTGGGGGAGCGGACCCCGCAGCGCGAGAAGTTCCTCTCCGAGGTGCGTCAGACGATCGCCGATGACCTCAACGGGGCCAGTCTCGCGGCGACGATCACCGGACGGCCCAAGCACTACTACTCGATCTATCAGAAGATGATCGTCCGGGGTAAGGACTTCGACGACATCCATGACCTGATGGGCGTGCGTGTGCTGGTGGACTCCGTCCGGGACTGCTACGCCGCGCTGGGGACTCTTCACGCGCGATGGAACCCGCTGCCGGGCCGGTTCAAGGACTATATCGCGATGCCGAAGTACAACATGTACCAGTCGCTGCACACCACGGTGATCGGCCCGCAGGGCAAGCCGGTGGAGATTCAGATCCGCACCTATGAGATGCACCGTCGCGCAGAGTACGGCGTGGCGGCGCATTGGAAGTACAAGCAGAAGGCTCCCCACGACGGCGGCGGCCCGGAGGTCACCACCGGGGGCTCCACAGGCGGGGCCACCACACAGCAGTCCCAGGCCACAGAAGACATCGGTTGGCTGCGTTCTCTGGTGGACTGGCAGTCCGAGACCAAGGACCCGGACGAGTTTCTGGACTCGCTGCGCTATGAGATCAACGCCAAAGAGGTGTTCGTCTATACGCCCAAGGGCGAGGTCATCGCGCTTCCTGCCGGATCGACTCCGGTGGACTTCGCCTATTCGATCCACACCGACGTCGGCCATCGCACCATCGGCGCGCGGGTCAACGGCAAGTTGGTTCCGCTGAACTCCGAGCTGCAGCACGGTGATTGGGTGGAGATCTTCACCTCGAAGGCCGAGAGCGCCGGGCCGAGCAGCGACTGGCAGCACTTCGTCAAGAGTGCCAGGGCACGCAACAAGATCCGCCAGTGGTTCAGCAAGGAACGTCGTGAAGAGGCCGTCGAGCGCGGCAAAGATGATCTCACCAAGGCCATCCGCCGTTCGAACCTCCCGCTGCAGAAGGTGATGAACCCGGATGTCCTCACCGAGGTCGCCCAGCAGCTGCACTACCCGGACATCTCCGGACTCTACGCCGGCATCGGGGACAGCCATGTCTCCACTCAGAACGTCATCGAGCACCTCACAGCCCTCTTCGAACCGGAGGAGGAAGAGTCCGAGGAGCACGACACCACTCCGATCACCAAGCCCAGCTCCGCACCCAGTCAATACTCCGACGCCGGTGTGATCGTCCGAGGCGCGGGCAACGTGCTGGTGAAGCTGGCCCGCTGCTGCACCCCCGTGCCACCGGATGAGATCGAAGGGTTCGTCACCCGCGGCCAGGGTGTCTCGGTCCACCGATCAGGCTGCCGCAATGTCAATCAGCTGCGGGACCAGCCCGGACGCCTGGTCGAAGTCGAGTGGGCTCCCACCAAATCCTCGGTCTTCCTGGTGGAGATCCAGGTCGAGGCCCTGGACCGAAAGTCGCTGCTCTCGGATGTGACCCGGGTGTTGGCAGAATCTCAGGTCAACATCCTTTCGGCGAGCGTGCAGACCTCACGGGACCGCGTGGCCATCTCCCGCTTCTCCTTCGAGATGGGCGACCCGCGCTATCTCAACCATGTGCTGAACTCTGTGCGACGCATCGACGGCGTCTACGACGTGTACAGAACCGTCGGCAAGCGCCGCGAGACGGAATGATCCAGCGCCTCCAGGATGCACTGACGGTGCTCGGGGGTGGGACGACTGCGGTGGTAGCTGCGGGCACGCACTGCCATGATCTCCTCGGCGATCGTCTCCAGATCGCTTCCTCGGGACTGCAGGTGGCTGAGCAGCCTGCCCAGCGTCTCCATGCGCCGGGTCCAGGCGGCCACGTCGGCGTCGTGCAGGGCTTCGACATGCTCATCGGGCTTCCAGGATGAGGTGCGCCGGGGCCAGTAGCTGACCTCCGTGCGGAAGAAGGCCTGCTGCTGCGAGGCCTTGTCCACCGCGCCTCGGCTGCCCACTGTTCCGATGCCCAGGAACAGGTCCACAGCTGTCCGCAGAGCGGTGGTGACCGGCAGATGGTCGATCCCGGTGATCTCCGTATCCAACAGGGTCACCTGGTGGATCTGACGCTGCAGGTCCATCTGCGGCCGGTGCCTCAGGAACCCCTCGGTGCAGAGGCTCAGTCGCTCGGGCGCGGGGGCACCCAGATGGACCCATGCCGCAGTCTCTCCGCAGACTGCGGTGGCGGGCGCAGCGGTCTGGTTCAGCACCAGGCGGAGGGCACGGGCCCGGAGGGCGGCTGTCTCCGGAACATGGGAGGCGACATAGACCTGGGCGAACAGATGGCGCAGGTATCCCTCCTTGGCCATGATCTGCAGCTCTTCGGAACGGAACGTCCCGTCGGGGCGGTACAGATCTCGGAAGGGGTCTGTTGCGGTCATGCCCCCCAGCATGACGCAGAACGCTCGACGGCGCCTGCGGCTATCCACAGGCTCGGCCCGGCTCCACTCCCTGAGTGCGGCGGATCTCCAGCGCGTGTTCGAGGATCTCGACGGCGGCAGCCTGATCGATCCGGTCACGTTGGTCTTTGGACTCCACCCCGGAGGCACGCATCTTATCCGCCGCCGAGACGGTGGAGAGGCGCTCATCGACCAGACGGACATCGGCCGACAGCTCTGCCTCTGCCAGACGTCCAGAGAGCGCCTGAGCGTAGTCACGCGCCTTCTGCGTCGAGGGGGTCTCCGCGCCGGAGAGAGACAGGGGCAGACCGACGTAGATGACGGTGACGGCACGATCGGCCACGATCTTGGTGAGCATCCGCAGGTCGGAACCCCTGTTCGGGTCCCGGCGCAGTGTCATCACCGGTGTGGCCAGGAGCGCATCGGGGTCAGTGGCGGCCAGGCCGACGCGGGCATCGCCCACGTCGACTCCGAGCCGGACGCCGGGACGCTGCGGCATCAGCCGCGGTTCCTCACGGAGGCAACCAGTCCGTCCAGCGCTTCGGTGATCTTGGAGGGGTCCTGACCGCCGCCCTGGGCGATGTCCGGCTTCCCGCCGCCACCTCCGCCCAGCACGCCGCAGGCCTGCTTGACCAGATCACCGGCGGACACCCCCTCGGCGCGTGCCTCTTCGGTGGTGGCCACCACGATGAGCGGACGCCCCTTGGACTCTGCCGCCACGGCCACCACAGCGGCCCGGGAGCCGAAGCGTCCCCGCAGGTCCATGGCCAGATTCCGTACGTCATCGGCCCCGGAGACGGTTCCGGCGTTGTGGGCCAGGACGTCGACGCCGGCGGCATCGACCGCTTGGTCGACCAGCGCACCGGCCTGGGCGCGCAGCTGCTCGGCACGCAGACGCTCCAGCTCACGCTCAGTCTCCTTGAGCTTGGCCAAGGTCGACGAGATGCGATCAGGCACCTGATCGGCAGGAACCTTGAGCATCTCGGTGAGCTGGTTGACCAGAGTGCGTTCGGCGGCGAAGTGCTCGAAGGCGTCCATCCCCACCAGGGCCTCGACCCGTCGGTTGCCCGAGCCCACCGAGGCTTCGGAGAGCAGCGCCAGGGTGCCGATCTCTGAGGTGGAGGACACGTGTGTGCCGCCGCAGAGCTCACGGGACCACGGGCCGTTCATCTCGACCACCCGCACCTCGTCGCCATACTTCTCGCCGAAGAGCATCATGGCCCCGAGCTTCTTGGCCTCGTCCAGGCCCATCACCTGCGTATTGACCTCATAGTTGTCGCGGATGGCGAGGTTTGAGATCTCCTCCAGCTCCTGACGGGCACTCTCACTCATCGCCTGATCCGCGGAGAAGTCGAAGCGCAGGTAGCCCTCTTTGTTGAAGGAGCCGGCCTGGACAGCTTCAGGCCCGAGCACATCGTGCAGAGCAGCGTGGATGATGTGGGTGGCCGAATGGGCCTTCTGAGCGTCCAAGCGGCGCCGCAGGTCGATGGCCCCCAGTGCCTCAGCCCCCGCAGGGACCTCTCCGGAGACCACACGTGCACGGTGGACGGAGAGCCCCTTGATGGGGGACTGGACGTCGGTGACCTCGATCTCGAATCCATCACCGGTGATCCGCCCGGTGTCGGGTGCCTGGCCGCCGGCCTCGGCATAGAACGGTGTGGCGTCGAGGATCAGCTCGACCTCCTCGCCGGCTGCGGCGCGGTCACGACTCTCACCGTCGACCACGAGCCCCCGGATCCGGGACTCAGTGGTGTGCTCGGTGTAACCGGTGAAGTGGGTCGGAGTGTCGGCCAGCAGCTGCCGGTAGACCTCGGTGTCGGCGTGGCCCGACTTCTTGCCCTTGGCGTCGGCACGGGCGCGCTCACGCTGCTCGCTCATCAGCTCGCGGAAGCGGCCCTCGTCCACCGAGACGCCGGCCTCAGCAGCCATCTCCAGGGTCAGATCGATCGGGAAGCCGTAGGTGTCATGCAGAGCGAAGGCGTCTGCGCCCTTCAGCGGAGCTCCGGTGGACTTGGCGGCGGACACCGCAGACTCCAGGCGCTCGGTGCCGGCGGCGATGGTGCGCAGGAATGCCTGCTCCTCACGCTCGGCCACCTGAGCGATCTTCGAGAAGTTGGTCGCGACCTCGGGGTAGACACCCTTCATGGCGTCACGGGAGACGCCGATCAGGTCGGAGAAGACCGGCTTCTCCACGCCCATCAGGCGCATACCGAGGATGACCCGGCGGATGAGTCGGCGCAGGATGTAGCCTCCGCCCTCATTGCCCGGGCGCACGCCGTCGGAGATCAGCATGAGGGCGCTGCGGGTGTGGTCAGCGATCATCCGCAGCCGCACGTCAGTCGTGTGGTTGGGGTCCTGCGGATCTTCTGTCGAGGTGTAGGTGACCCCAGCCAGCTCCTGAGCGCGGTCGAGGACCGGCCGGACCTGGTCGGTCTCGTACATGTTCTCCACGCCCTGCAGGATCATCGCGAGACGCTCGAGGCCCAGACCGGTATCGATGTTCTGCTTCTCCAGCGGACCGGCGATCTCGAACTCGGACTTCGACTGCACCGACGACAGGCGGTACTGCATGAAGACCAGGTTCCAGATCTCCACGTACCGGTTCTCATCGGCGGCAGGGCCGCCGTCGGCGCCATAGGCCGGGCCGCGGTCGTAGTAGATCTCGGAGCATGGCCCTCCGGGGCCGGGCTGGCCGGTGTTCCAGAAGTTGTCCTCGGGGCCGAATCGCTGGATGCGGTCCTCAGGAACTCCGACGGTGTCGCGCCAGATGCCGAATGCCTCATCGTCATCCTCGTAGACGGTGACCCACAGTCGTTCCGGATCCAGACCGAAGCCGCGCAGCCCGGTCTCCGGATCGCCGTCGATGGGGCTGGTCAGCAGCTCCCACGCCATGGGGATCACGCCGGCCTTGAAGTAGTCGCCGAAGCTGAAGTTGCCACACATCTGGAAGAAGGTGCCGTGGCGGGCGGTCTTGCCCACCTCCTCGATGTCCTCGGTGCGGATGCACTTCTGAACAGAGACGGCGCGGTCATACGGCGCTGTCTCCGTACCTGTGAAATAGGGGATGAAGGGCACCATCCCGGCGATGGTGAACAGCAGAGAAGGGTCGGGGGAGACCAATGAGGCCGAGGGCACCTTGGTGTGGCCCTTGGCCACGAAATAGTCGTACCAGGTGCTCGCGATGTCCTCAGACTTCATGATGGGGATGACCCTTCTTCCGCTGTGGGTGATGACTGGACAATCTTAGTGGATACAGCGAAGCCCGCCGCATCCCGGTGGGGACGTGACGGGCTTCGCTCAGTGCGCTGAAGGGATCAGCGTGCGTAGTACTCGACCACGAGCTGCTCTTCGCAGGTCACGGGGACCTCGGCGCGCTCGGGCTTGCGGCTCAGGGTGGCCTGCAGCTTGTCGATCTCCACGGACAGATAGCCGGGCACTGCGGGCAGCACGTCCTGGTGGGCGCCGGCAGCTGCGACCTGGAACGGCTCGAACTTCTCGGACCGCTCGTGGACCTGGATGACCTGGCCGGGCTTCACGCGGTAGGACGGACGGTCCACGCGCTTGCCGTTGACAGTGATGTGGCGGTGGACCACGAACTGACGGGCCTGGGCGATGGTCCGAGCGAAGCCGGAGCGCAGGACCAGAGCGTCAAGGCGGGACTCGAGCAGCTCGATGAGGTTCTCACCGGTCAGGCCCTCGGACTGACGCTTCGCCTCTTCGTAGTAGCGGACCATCTGCGACTCGCGGATGCCGTACTGGGCGCGAAGGCGCTGCTTCTCGCGCAGACGCACTGCGTAGTCGGAGTCGGTCTTGCGGCGGGTGCGGCCGTGCTGGCCGGGGCCGTAGGGGCGGCGCTCCAGGTACTTCTGGGCTTTGGGGGTCAGCGCAACGCCGAGGGCGCGGCTGGCCTTCACGGTGCGGCGACCGCGCAGGGGTGTGGTGGGCATAGTGTGCCTTTCGTATCAGTCGGCATCGTGGTTTATCGCAGCTGCGCGGCACGAAGGAAGCACAGCTGCGTCCTGGCCTCCGGATCACACAGGGAGAGCTCGAGCTGCCGAGTGCTCGATGACTACGACAGAAGACATACTTCTGCCTGCCAGACAGCAGACCACTCTACCAGATCGTCTGAGCAGGATCAGCCGCGCAGCGCTTTGCGATCAGGCCGGACACGGTAGGGGTCCACGCCCTTCGGAATAGGGGGCTTGGTGTTGGACAGGGCCCCGATGCGCTTCTCGACAGCGTTGACCTCGTGCTTGGTCAGCGTCTTGGGCAGCTTCTTGATCGACTTGGTCAGCTTGGACAGCGGAACCTGTTCCTCGCCGCGGCCGCACTGGACGACGTGGACAGGAACGTTGGGCAGGTAGCGGGAGAAGCGGCGTCGCTCCTTCTCGATCATCTTGTTGACCCGACCTGCCGGGCCCTCGGAGACCAGGATGAGTCCGGGACGGCCCACCACGCGGAACACAGCGTCCTGAGTCTTGGGGTTCATCGCCACCGGGTCCTCGGTGACGATCCATCCGCGGCGCAGCGTGCCCAGGGCGGCAGCAGATGCTCCCGGGCGTCCCTCGATCCGAGCGAAGGCCGCCTTCTCCGCCCGTCGATTCATCACGATCATCGCGGCCAGCAGCCCGAAGGGCACTCCGATCAGCAGACCGGTCACCCAGTGGAAGGGAAGCAGCACACTGAAGAGCACAAAGCTGACCGCCAGGGTGACGAGGAAGGCCAGAGCCATCCACCAGACGATGTTCGGGTCGAACTCCCGGGTCATGCTGAAGACCTGCTTCAGCCGGGCGAAGAAGCCTTCGCCCTTGTTCTTCTTGTCCTTGCGACGCGACTTGCGAGCCTTCTTCTCAGCGGCCTGCTGGGCCCTGAGCTTCTTCAGCTGGGCCTTCGCCTCGGCTTTGGAGGTGACCTGGGGAGTGGAGGATGAACCGGTTGCCATAATGGCTCCAGTCTAGCGCATCAGTGCCCGGCGGCGACCAGCGTAGCGGCCTCCTGACGGGTCTGCCCGGACGGTTCGATGTGGGAGAGCTCGGCCGGGATCTCCCAGCCCTTCTTCTGCATGGCCTTGGCCCACAGCGAGCCGGCTCGGTAGGAGGAGCGCACCAAGGGCCCGGACATCACGCCCAGGAAACCGATCTCTTCGGCCTCCTGCTGGACGTCGAGGAACTCCTGGGGCTTGACCCAGCGGTCCACCGGCAGGTGGCGCGGAGTCGGACGCAGGTACTGAGTGATGGTCAGCAGGTCGCAGCCGGCGTCGTGAAGGTCCTGGAGAGCCTCCGAGACCTCTTCCCGCGTCTCGCCCATGCCCAGGATGAGGTTGGACTTGGTGATCATGCCGTGGCTGCGGCCCTGAGTGAGCACATCGAGGGAGCGCTCGTAGCGGAAGGCCGGGCGGATGCGCCGGAAGATGCGCGGCACCGTCTCCACGTTGTGGGCGAAGACCTCGGGCTTGGCCTCGCAGATGCCAGCGATGTTCTCCTCCTTGCCGGAGAAGTCGGGGATCAGGATCTCCACGCCGGTGCCAGGGTTGAGCTCGTGGATCCTACGGATGGTCTCGGCATAGAGCCAGACGCCCTCATCGTCGAGATCGTCGCGGGCCACACCGGTGACTGTGGCGTAGCGCAGCTGCATCTCTGCCACCGACTGGGCCACCTGCAGCGGCTCGGACTCGTCCAGTGCGGCCGGGCGACCGGTATCGATCTCGCAGAAGTCGCAGCGCCGCGTGCAGGCCGAGCCGCCGATGAGGAACGTCGCCTCGCGGTCTTCCCAACATTCGTAGATGTTGGGGCAGCCTGCTTCCTCGCAGACCGTGTGCAGGCCCTTCTGGCCCACACGCTTCTTCATCTCCACGAACTCCGGGCCCATCTTGACCTTAGAGCGCATCCATTCCGGTTTGCGCTCCACGGGCACTGCGGCGTTCTTCGCCTCGACTCGCAACATGCGGCGCCCCTCGGGGGCCACGGTGGAGCTGGCTGCGCTGCCTGTGCCGCATCCTCCGGCGGGACGGACTGCCTGTTCGGTCACTGGGGGACACCTTCCTTCGGCTGTGCGATGGAGCAGGCACTGGTCACCGGCTCCTCATCGGCGGACTGAGAGGTCCGCTGGCCTGCACCGATGTACTGGGGCAGGGCTGATTTCAGTTCTTCGGCGATACGCTCGACCACGTCGGCCGGACGGACCGTGCGTCCGAGCTCGCGACTGATCGTGGTGGTGTCGGCGTCGCTGATCCCGCAGGGGATGATGTTCTCGAACGGGTCCAGGGAGTTGGAGCAGTTGAGGGCGAATCCGTGCAGCGTCACCGACTGGTGCACGCGGATGCCCACTGCAGCGATCTTGCGGTCACGCAGACCGTCGGTGAGCCAGACCCCGGAGCGGCCCTCGACCCGCTGTCCCTGGATCCCATAGTCCTCGGCCAGCACCTTCATGATGACCCCTTCGAGGGTGCACACGTAGTCCTTGACCAGGGAGCGGTCGCGCAGCTGCAGGATGGGGTAGCCCACGAGCTGACCGCGACCGTGCCAGGTGATCTTGCCTCCGCGGTCCACATCGATCACCGGCGTCCCGTCTTTGGGACGGTCTGCCTCTTCGGTGCGCTTGCCGGCGGTGTAGACGTCGGAGTGCTCCAGCAGCAGGACAGTCGAGGGGGATGAACCCTCGCGGACGCTGGTGTGGAGATGACGCTGCAGCTCGAGTGCCTCGGTGTAGTCGACCAGTTCGGGGTCGAAGCCGAGGCGGCGAAGTTCGAGGTCCATGCCCCCAGCCTAAACCTTCAGAGCTTAGAGATGTGACCGCACCGACGCAATGGAAGGGGCGTCGCATCTGTGGAGAACGGCCTCGGAGCGCCAGCCCTGTGGAGAAGCGCAGCACCGTCGTCGAAGATTGGGGCAGTGTGGGCGTCATGCAGAGCAATGATGAGACCCAGCGGCCCCCGACGGTGCCAGGCTTCTCGGTGCGGAGGCTGCTGGGCACCGGCGGCGCTGCCACCGTGTGGCTGATCAGACGGGCTGGCGCCGCCTCGCCTCAGATGCGCAGTCTGCCCGAAGAGATCGCACTGAAGCTGCCCCACGGGGCACCCGAACCCCACACGATTCCGAGGGCTGAGACCGATGCGCCCACGCAGGCGCAGTCACAAGCCGCGCCCGAAGACATCAGGGCTGAGCTGCAGGCCATGGAGCCGCTGCGACACCCCCACATCGTGCGTGCCTACGGAGCAGTGCAGACGTCGCGGGGAACCGGCCTGCTCCTGGAGCCCTATACGGGTGGGTCGCTGAGTGCCCTGATCAGGGCAGAGGGCCGCATCGGCCCGGGCGAGCTGGTGACTGTGCTGAGTCCTGTCGCTGAGGCCACGGCCCATCTGCACGGGCTGGGCGCTGTCCACGGTGACATCTCAGCGGGAAACATACTGCTGGCCCCCGACGGTCGTCCTGCACTGGCCGACTTAGGGGAGGCCCAGCTGCTGGGGACATCGCTCAGCGAGCGAGGGACACCCGGCTTCATGGCCCCGGAGCGTGAGGACCTGATGCGCGAGAATCTGAGGCGCAGCCAGCAGGAGGAGCGCAGCCTCTCGCGCAGGCTGGCGCGTGATCTCGCCCCAGAAGCTGACGTGTATTCCTTGGCCGCCGTCTGCTGGTTCGCTCTCACCGGTGAGAGGCCACCGCGGGTACGGGAACGGATGCCGCTGAGCGCCCACTGCCCACAGGCCCCGCCCCGCCTGGTCAGACTGCTGGAGGAGGCCCTGGCCGAGCATCCGGAGGATCGCCCGAGCGCCGGTGAGTTCGCCCACGATCTCTTCAGAGCCGCACCTGCACAGCCGGTGGACCTGAGCGCCCACGTCGATGACGAGGTCCTGCCCGAACTGCCCACACGCCTGCCGGACCCTCAGGATGGTCCTCGCCTGCGCCTCAGCGGCGCTGTGCGCAGCAGAGCCGTGCTGGCCGCCGCTGCGGCTGCGCTGCTCCTCGGGCTCGGTGCAGCAGTGTGGTGGGGGACCTCAGGGGACGACGTCGCCGACTCGGCAGTCGGTCATGCTGGGGGAACCCGGGAAGCTGATGACCTCACGCCGGACCCGGAGGCGGCAGACACGCCGGAGGCCCACGAGGCCCTGGAGCTGCTGGCCCAGGACGAGCCGGTGGACGCCCTGGACGGCATCGTGGAACTGCGCTCGGAGGCACTCAGCGATCCCAGCTCAGACCTTCCGCAGACATACACAGTGGATGACTCCCCGGCGCTCACCGCTGAGCGCGAGCTGATGGACACTCTCCATGCCTCCCAGATCACCTATGAGGATCCCGCGCTGCGGATCGAGCCCCTCGACGGCACTGCGGAGGCCCCCACCACCGGGGACTCGCATGAGATCGTCGCAGCCGCCGAGGACGAGTCTGTCCTGGACGTCCGCGTCAGTGTCTACGACGTCCGCACTGACCAGCTGCACAGCCAGGACGTGAGGCTGGTCCTGCACCGCGTCGAGGGCAGCTGGCTCCTCTACGAGGTCCAAGATCTGGACCCTCTGGGGGTCGACGCCGGGGACCAGAGCAGGCCGGAGACCGAGAGCGGGCCCGATGGACGGCGCAGGCCGGACGGCGAGGCCGGAGCCGATGGAGCATGAGTGCGGGGGCTCGACGGTCGCCGCTTCGATCGTGGGCGCAGACAGCTGTGGGGGCCTGCTCACACGAGCGGGCCCCCACAGGGACAGACGACTTCAGAGGAAGTCGGGGATCACAGCCCCAGCTGCGCCTCGAAGTTGCCCTCCTCCAGACGCGCCTTCAGCGTCTGCAGGAAGCGGCCGGCGTCCGCGCCGTCCACGATCCGGTGATCGTAGGTCAGCGAGAGGTACATCAGGTGGCGGATTCCGATGGTGTCGTTGCCATCAGCATCGGTGACCACCTTGGGACGCTTCTCGATGGTGCCGGTGCCCAGGATGGCGACCTGGGGCTGGTTGATGATCGGAGTGTCGAACAGCGCGCCCACCGAACCGATGTTGGTGATGGTGAACGTGCCGCCGGCCAGCTCCTCCGGGCCGATCTTGCCGTCACGGGTGCGACCGGCCACGTCGGTGATCTTCTTGGCCAGCCCGGCCATGGAGAGGTCGCCCGCGTCGGAGATCACGGGGACCAGCAGGCCCTTCTCCGTGTCCACGGCGAAGGCCAGGTGCTCAGCGTCGTGGTGGACGATCTCCTGCGAATCCTCGTGGTACTCGGCGTTCAGCTTGGGGTGCTGCTTGAGTCCCTCCGTGACTGCCGTAGCGATGAACGGAAGGTAGGTCAGGTTCACACCGTTCTGCTCCTTGAAGGACGCCTTCGCCTTGGCACGCAGGTTCACGATGCGGGTCATGTCGACCTCCTGCACCTGCGTCAGCTGGGCCGAGACCTCCAGGGACTCCTTCATCCGCCGGGCGATGACCTGGCGGATGCGCGGTGCCTTCTCTGTCGTGCCGCGCTTGGTGGTGTCCACCTCGACCTTCGGCGCAGGCTTCGAGCCCTCGCCGCCGGCCGGTGCCGACTCAGCCGGGGCCGAGGACTTCTTCGTCTCGGCCGCGTCCAGGACATCCTGCTTGCGGATGCGGCCACCCACGCCGGTGCCCTTGACCGAGGAGAGGTCGATGCCCTCCTGCTTGGCCAGCTTACGCACCAGCGGAGTCACATATCCCTCCCCCGAGGAGGACGAAGCAGCCGAGGAGGACGACGCCGGTGCGGGCTTCTCCTCAGCCTGTGGGGCCTCCTGCTTCGGCTCCTGCTTGGGGGCCTCCTCCTGCTTGGGCGCTTCCTCCTGGGCAGGTGCGGCCTCGGCCTGCGGCTCCTCAGCAGGCGCCTGCTCTTCGGCAGACTTCTCCTCAGCCGGCTCCTCCTGAGCGGGTGCCGATCCGCCTGCGGAGGCGCCCGAACCCACCAGGGCCAGCACAGCGCCGACTTCGACGGACTCGTCCTCGCTGACCTTCAGCTCCTGGACGGTTCCGGCGACGGGGGAGGGAACCTCGGTGTCCACCTTGTCGGTGGAGACCTCGAGCAGCGGCTGGTCGACGTCGACCTCGTCGCCGACCTCCACCAGCCAGCGGGTGACAGTGCCTTCTGTCACCGACTCACCGAGGGCTGGCAGGGTGACCTCCTGAGCATCACCCGACGGGGCAGAGTCGGAGGAGGACTCAGTGTCCTCTGCCGGGCTCTGCTCCTCTGCGACAGCCTCGGCTCCGCCGGCCTCACCGGCGGCCGGGGTGGGGGCCTCCTCCTCAGCCTCGGCGGGCTCCTCGCTCTGCTGGGCAGGTTCCTCGGAACCGCCGCCGGAGCTGCCGTCGCCGATCTTGACCAGCGGTGCGCCGACCTCGACGGTCTCGTCCTCGCTGACCAGCAGCTCCTCGATGGTGCCGGCGGCGGGGGAGGGGACCTCGGTGTCCACCTTGTCGGTGGAGACCTCGACGATCGGCTGGTCGACCTCGACCTCGTCACCGACTTCGACGAGCCAACGGGTCACAGTGCCTTCGGTGACGGATTCACCGAGGGCCGGAAGATTTACAGTCTCAGACATTGTGTCCGACTCCTAGTCGTCTCGTTTGGGTGGACTCAGCCGTGCAGCGGGTGGCCGAAGAGGGCCATGGCGGCTTCGCCGAGGGCCTCATTCTGGGTCGGGTGGGCATGGACGAGGGTGGCCACATCCTCGGGGTAGGCCTCCCAGTTGACGATGAGCTGGGCCTCACCGATCTGCTCACCGATGCGGGTGCCGATGCCGTGGACGCCCACGATCGGACCGCCCTTGACGCCGACCATCTTGATGATGCCGCCGGTGCCGAGGATGGAGGACTTGCCGTTGCCGGCCAGGTTGTATTCGGTGATCTCGACCTGGTCCTTGCCGAACTGCTCCTCAGCCTTGGGCTGGGTGTAGCCGACAGACATGATCTCAGGCTCGCAGAAGGTGACCTTCGGGATGTTGATGTCCTCGACGATCACCGGGTTGTTGCCCACGATCTCCTCGGCGACGAAGATGCCCTGCTGGTAGCCGCGGTGCGCGAGCTGCAGACCGGGCACGATGTCGCCGATGGCGTAGATGTTGCCGACGCCGGTGTGGAGGCGCTCGTCGGTGATGACGAAGCCTCGGTCCAGGGTGATGCCCTGCTCCTCGAAGCCCAGGCCTTCGGTGACGGGGCCGCGGCCCACAGCGATCAGGCAGATCTCAGCCTCAAAGGTCTTGCCGTCCTCCAGCGTGACCTTCACGCCGTCGGAGGTCTCCTCGACGGACTTGAAGAAGGTCCCGAGATTGGACTTGATGCCGCGCTTCTTGAAGGAGCGCTCGAGCTGCTTGATGATCGAGGGATCCTCGTTGGGGACCAGAGTGGGCAGGCCCTCGATGATGGTCACCTCAGTGCCGTAGGAGGTCCAGGCAGAGGCGAACTCACAGCCGATGACACCGCCGCCCAGGACGATGGCCGACTTCGGAGTGCGCTCCAGCTCCAGAGCCTCTGTGGAGGTGATGATCTTGCCCGAGAGGGGCAGGCCCATCGTCTTGGAGGTGGAGCCGGTGGCCAGCACGATGTTCTTGGCCCGGTAGCGGGTGCCGCCGACCTCGACCGCATCCTGAGAGACGAGCTTGCCCTCGCCCTCGATGACCTGAACCTTGCGCATCTTCAGCAGGCCGGTGAGACCCTTGTGCTTACCGGCGACGATGCCGTCCTTGTACTCCTTGACCTTGGCCATGTCGATGCCCTCGAAGGTCATCTTCACGCCGTACTTCTCCGACTCCTTGGCCTCATCGGCGAGCTCGGCTGCGTGCAGATATGCCTTCGTGGGGATGCATCCGGTGTGCAGGCAGGTTCCGCCCAGCTTGGACTTCTCGACCAGGCCGACGGTCAGTCCGTGCTGGACGGAGCGCAGCGCTGCGGCGTAGCCGGCGCTGCCGCCGCCGAGGACGAGTACGTCGAATTCCTGAGGCTGATCAGCCACGGTGTTCTCCCTTGGGTTGCATGAGAATTGATGTCGATTTCTCTGAGTTTCAGCTTATCAGCGGCGCAGGGGGCGCTCAGCGTCCGATGGACTCCAGGTAGCTGATCAGCGTACGGACCATGACACCGGTTCCGGACTTGGCGGTGTAGCCGTAGGGGCTCTTCTCGTTGAAGGCCGGTCCAGCGATGTCGACGTGCGCCCAGGGGATCCGGCCGGCGTCCGGATCCAGAGAGGAAGCCTCGGCGTCGGACCGTTCGCCCACGAACTCGCGCAGGAACGCGGCCGCGTTGAGCATGCCGCCGAAGCGGTCCCCGGTGTTGGTCAGGTCGGCCACATCGGAGTCGAAGCCGGAGCGTGCCTCCTCCGGGATGGGCATGGGCCACAGAGACTCTCCGACCTGCTGCGATGCTTCGAACAGGGCGGTGCGCAGCCCCTCCTCGCCCATGACGCCGCTGGTGCGCACGCCCAGGGAGACCATCTGGGCCCCGGTGAGAGTGGCGATGTCGATGATCGCGTCCGGGTTCTCCTGCGAGGCGGCCACCAGCCCGTCCGCCATGACCAGGCGGCCTTCGGCGTCGGTGTTGAGCACCTCGACTGTCTTGCCTCCGTAGATGGTGATGACGTCCTCGGGGCGCTGGGCAGTGTCAGAGGGCATGTTCTCGGCCAGACACAGCCAGCCGGTGACCTTCACCGGCAGGTCGAGGTCCGCAGCGGCACGCACGACGGCGGTCACAGCGGCCGCACCGGCCATGTCCAGCTTCATCGTGGTCATCGCATTGGCGGGCTTCAGCGAGAGTCCGCCGGAGTCGAAGGTGATCCCCTTGCCCACCAGAGAGATATGCGCCACAGGCTTGGAGGGGGAGTGCTCCAGCCGCACCAGGCGGGGCTTGCGTGCGGAGCCGCTGCCCACACCCAGGATGCCCCCGAAGCCCTCCTTCTCCAAGGCCTTCTCGTCCCAGACCTTGGCCTTGAGCTTCGGTGCTCTGGTGGTGCCGCCTCCCTGAGCGGGGGCCTTGGTGCGGCCTGCCAGCTCTTCGGCGATCTCGGCGAAGGATTCGGGGTACAGGTGGCTCGGGGGAGTGTTGACCAGATCCCGGGTGGCGCGCACGGCTGCACCGATCACGGCCGCCCGATCCAGAGCCGGGCGGGTGTGACGGTCCTTCAGGTCTGTCAGGATGCTGATCGCACCGACCGGGGTCTTCGACTTCGCCTCTTCGGAGCTGCGGAAGTGGTTGAAGGAGTAGGCCCCGATGGCTGCGCCCTCTGCGATCGCGGCGACCTGCTCAGCGCTCGAGGCCGGCAATGCGAGGGCGACGGAATCGGCGCTGCTGAGCTGACGCACCGCTGAGCCGGCGGCTCGGCGCAGCGCTTCCAGGGACACGCCGCCGGTGGGCTCACCGGTGAGCGGCCCCACGCCGATCAGCACCAGGGTCTCGGACTTGAAGCCGTCGACTCCGGGCAGCCGCAGCAACTGGTCAGCGGCGCCCGAGGCGCCGAGGGCCTTGAGCGAGTCGGCCACGCTCTTGGCTGCCTTGTCGGCCAGGGGGTTGGGGAGAAGGATCGGGCCCTGCGGACCCTTGGCGACGCCGAGGACGAGAGCGTCGGCGTCGGTCTTCTCCACGGAGCTGGAGACGGCGGTCAGTGTGGGATGGAAGTCGTTGATCACGTCTGTCCTGTCTGATCCCCACCAGGGGACCGAATCGGTCGAACCTCTTTATCCGAGTCGATCCTATCCACAATCATCTGCGCCGGGGAATGCCGCGCCTATGCCCTGCGTTGTGCCCCGGACAGACGCACCGGCAAGCCTGTGCGGAGAGGAGAATGCGCTGTGAGAGACCCTTTGGACCTTCTGCATGTGTACCCGGCTGAACCGGGTTTCGTCGGCCAGGATGAGACCGGCGAAGGTGTCTACGACTACACCCTGCCTGACGGTGCTGTGCGGGCCGAAGGCGGTGACCTGATGCTGCGCGACGCCTCCGGCGCCTCTGAGGAGCGTCGGGACCTCAACATGCTCGTCTCCTGGGCGGGCCACGGCGATGCAGGCACGCTGAGCGAACAGCTCACCGATTCGCTGCTGAGCACGCTGCCGCACCGGCAGCTGGCCAGCTTCGACGCCGATTCGCTCTTCGACTACCGCACCCGGCGGCCGCAGGTGACGTTCTCCGAGAGTCGCTTCTCCGACTATCGCGGACCACATCTCGACCTCTACGAGGTGCGGGACTCCCAGGGCCAGCCGTTTCTGCTGCTCACCGGTGATGAGCCTGACTTCCAATGGGAGCGGGTCTCCGAAGCGGTGCTGGAGCTGATCGACCGCCTGGGCGTGCAGCTGGTGGTCGTGGTGGATTCCCTCGGCCTGCCGGTCCCGCACACCCGACCATTGGGACTGACCGCCCACGGCAATCGCGAGGATCTCATCGAAGGCATCTCCACCTGGGCCCCCACGGCTCAGCTGGAGGCCGGCTTCGGGCAGGTCCTGGAGATGCGGATCGACGAGTCCGGCCACGATGTGGTCGGCTACACCATCCATGTGCCCCATTACTTGGCCAACGGGAAGTATCCGCAGGTTGCTGTGGCGGCCCTGGAGTACTCAGGTGCGGCTCTGGAGCTGATGCTCCCCACTGACGAGCTGCGCGAGTCCGCCCGGCTGGTGGACCAGGACGTGAGTCGTCAGGTGGAGCAGAACTCCGAGATCCAGGCACTGGTCGCTCGGCTGGAGAAGAACTTCGATGAGCATGCCGGCACAGAGCAGCGCTCTCTGCTGGTCAAGAACGACGACGCCGTCCCCGACGCGGAGGAGCTCGGCGCGGCCGCCGAGGCGTATCTTCGCAACCAGAGTCAGGACTGATTTCCTCCACAGCCCAGCGTGCGGCTCACCTGCCGCGCGCGGCTCTCCACAGCTGCGCCTCAGTTCGGCGGGAGCAGCCTGCCGTCGGCACAGACTGGCGGCATGGATACACAGACACCCCTCTCACTGAACCGGCCCGGGGAAGCCTTGGCCCTGATCAGCTGGACCTTCGGGTTCCTTCCGAAGAATTCCCTCGTGGTCATCGGCCTGGATCAGGGGACCACCGGCGGCCATCTGCGCGTGGATCTTCCCGCGGGCGCCGCACAGGCGCCGGCGGAGAACCTGAGCGACTTCGCCGACAGCATCGCAGAATGTCTGCTCGGCGCCGGTGCCTCGCCCGTGCCTGAGGCGGCGCTGGTGCTGCTCTTCGCCCCGGAGGAGGCGGAACCCGGCCAGCGTCCCTATGGAGGGATGCTGGAGGCGCTGAAGGTGTCCTTCGCCACACGGGGTGAGGCTCCGATCGTCCACACCTGGTACGTCGGCGGGGACCGCATCCGAGACTATGACTGCGCTGATCGTCGCTGCTGCGGGTATCCCGGCCTGGACGTGCGGCGGGAGATGGATGCTGTCCTGCAGGACCATCCGCTCTTCGCCGTGCAGGGCCGGGGTAGACCTCGAGGCGGGCCTGTACCGGCGGCTCAGGGCCCGGAGGCTGTGGTCCGCTGGTTCGAGTCGTCTCCCCTCGAGACGGGGATGCCGACGGGAGAGGTGCTCTACAGCCGCGAGGAGGTGCAGCAGCTGCGCGAAGATGTCGCCGCCCACAGGAAACGGTTCGACTCCATGGCCGCCCAGGACGGGCGCCCTCCCTATGTCTGTGCTGCGGCCTGGGACGCTGCGATCTCGCGCACTGAGGTCAGCGGCTCCGCCGGATGGCTGGCGGAGTGCCCGGACCAGTTGGCCGCCATGCTGACCGCTGTGACCGACAGTGGGCTGCGTGATGCGATCATTCCGATGGCGGCGTTGGACTTCGACACGGCCCTGTGCGGGTACCTGGTGCTCTCAGCAGGGCCACGATCCGGTCGTCATCGGGAGAAGATCGCCGAACTTCTCGGGCGCGAAGGGCGACCGGCTCCGGGGGACCTCGATGCCGCGGTGGAGGACTTCCAGGCGGCGTTCCTGGGGGACACGGGTCGGCGGCCGGACTGGGCGCGCATCGATGCGCTTGAGATGGTGCTGAGAATGGCCCATGCCTTCGGGGACGCCCCGGCGCGCTCTCACATCCTCAGCCTTATGGTCTGGGTGGAGTGGGCCCGTGGACGCGGCAGCATCGCCGGGGCGTACGCCGACCGCTGCGTGGAGAGGTATCCGCAGAACCGCTTGGCCCAGCTGCTGAGCCGCTATATGGATGTGGGTGGCATCTGTCCCTGGGCTCAGGTCAAACAGCACAGTTGGAGCTGGAGCAACTATGAGCAGGGGAAATCTGTTCGAAAATTTCTGAGCGGGAGCGGGAATGAACAGAGCTCCAGCTCCGTTATGGCATGCTGAGACCCTGCATCCATTGTCTGGTCCAGCCCACCGGGCGGCTCTTCTGAGAGTCCGGAGAGGGGCTGTGCCGGGGCGACGGACTTGACAGGGTCATAGGTGTGTTGACCACTGGTCAGCCCATCGCCTTCGCACATCCGAGTCGGAAGGTCACCGTGCCAACAACTGCGTCCAAGACGAAAGAAGACAACGCAGCCGCTGCTGAGGCTGAGGAGAGCGCTGCTCAGAAGGGTAAGGCCGAGCAGGCCGCATCCGGCAAGAGCACCTCCTCGGCGAAGAAGCCTGCTGACAAGAAGACCGGAGGCCGTAGGAAGGCCGCTGATCCGGTGGACGAGGTGCTCGCCGAGGAGGAGAAGGAGAGCGCGGCGCCGACCGCCGCACTCGAGGCCGCCGTCGCCAAAGCCCTGGAGGATGGTGACGAGGAGGAGGTCGCCAAGAAGATCGCGGCCGCCGCAGGCGATGAGGAGAACGCCGCGGCCATCGTCGAGAACGCCAAGAAGGCCGTCAAGGGCGAAGAGGTCGAGGAGGAGGAGACCAAGGGCCGCGGCTTCGTGCTCTCCAACGCCGACGACGATGACGCCCCGGCCGTCCAGGTCGTCTCCGCCGGCGCCACCGCAGATCCGGTCAAGGACTACCTCAAGCAGATCGGAAAGGTCTCTCTGCTGAACGCTGAGCAGGAGGTCGACCTTGCCCTGCGCATCGAGGCCGGACTCTTCGCCGAGCACAAGCTCGCCGAGAACGAGATCAAGGACAAGCGACTCCGTCGTGACCTCGAACTGGTCATCGCAGACGGGCGCCGCGCCAAGAACCACCTGCTGGAGGCCAACCTCCGCCTCGTGGTCTCCCTGGCCAAGCGCTACACCGGACGCGGCATGCTGTTCCTGGACCTCATCCAGGAGGGCAACCTCGGCCTGATCCGCGCCGTGGAGAAGTTCGACTACACCAAGGGCTTCAAGTTCTCGACCTACGCCACCTGGTGGATCCGTCAGGCCATCACGCGCGCGATGGCCGACCAGGCGCGCACCATCCGCATCCCCGTGCACATGGTGGAGGTCATCAACAAGCTGGCCCGCGTCCAGCGTCAGATGCTCCAGGACCTGGGCCGTGAGCCCACTCCGGAGGAGCTGGCCAAGGAGCTGGACATGACTCCTGAGAAGGTCGTCGAGGTCCAGAAGTATGGTCGCGAGCCGATCTCCCTGCACACCCCCCTGGGTGAGGACGGCGACTCCGAGTTCGGTGACCTCATCGAGGACTCCGAAGCAGTCGTCCCCTCCGACGCCGTCAGCTTCACGCTCCTGCAGGAGCAGCTGCACTCGGTGCTGGACACCTTGGCCGAGCGCGAGGCCGGCGTGGTCGCCATGCGCTTCGGTCTGACCGATGGTCAGCCCAAGACCCTGGACGAGATCGGCAAGGTCTACGGGGTCACCCGCGAGCGGATAAGGCAGATAGAGTCCAAGACCATGTCGAAGCTGCGGCACCCCAGCCGTAGCCAGGTCCTGCGCGACTACCTCGACTGATCAGCTCTCAGGCGGTGGGCGCACGGCCCACCGCCTCCTCGGGAGGACGGGGCTGTACAGCTCGTCCTCCCGAGGAGGCGCCCCTGCGGAAGCCGATACAGAAATGCCCCCGGACAGTACCGGGGGCATTTCTGTATCGGGGCCGCTCAGGGTCAGGAGATCCTGGAGGATTCGTCGACCCATTCAGCGCTCTGCGGGCGGAGGTTCTCTTCCACCTGCCGTGCGTGGTGATTGCAGAAGAGCAGCGAGCCGCCGGAAGACAGCACTGCGCGGACGTAGGCCTGAGCACCGCAGCGGTCGCAGCGGTCCAGAGCGGTCAAGGTGGTCTGTGCTTCGAGAGTTCCCGTGGTTCCGGTCATGCTCTTCGCCTCCTCACAAATACGTGGTGTCATCCATATAACCACGGACACCTGCCGATCATTCGGCAGAGGGGCCCTCACACGGGCTGCTTTCGCTGACCGCGTACCGGCTCAGCACTCGGGACCCGTGGCAGAGCATCCGGGCCGAGCGCGTGGGTCCGAGCAGCCTGTGGGCGCCGGCTTCGGCGCTTCTGCGCCGTTTGGGAGCTCAGTCGGTCTACCCTGGACAGGTTCGGCTATATGCAGGAGGAGATTCGTGGCGCAGCGTTCCGAGTACGATGCCCGTCATCTGTCGGTGCTCGAGGGTCTGGAAGCCGTACGCAAACGGCCGGGCATGTACATCGGGTCCACCGACTCCCGCGGGCTCATGCACTGTCTCTGGGAGATCATCGACAACTCCGTCGATGAGGCCCTGGCGGGCTATGCCTCCACCATCTCGATCACCCTGCACCCGGACGACTCGGTCGAGGTCTCCGACGACGGTCGTGGCATCCCGGTCGATGTCGAGCCGCGCACCGGACTCTCCGGGCTGGAAGTCGTCTTCACCAAGCTGCACGCCGGCGGCAAGTTCGGCGGCGGCTCCTACAACGCAGTCGGCGGTCTCCACGGCGTCGGCGCCTCAGTGGTCAATGCCCTCTCCTCACGCCTGGACGCCAAGGTCACACGCGGCGGAAAAGTCCACCAGCTGTCCTTCCGCCGAGGCGAACCCGGAACCTTCGCGGGCTCCCGAGCCACACCTGACGCTGAGTTCACCCCGGCGGAGAAGGGCTCGCCGCTGGAAGCGGTCGGCAAGGCCAAACGCGGAGTCACCGGCACCACCATCCGCTACTGGGCAGACCGCCACATCTTCACTCCCGACGCCCGGTTCGACGACGAGGAGCTGGTCAACCGGGCCCGCCAGACGGCCTTCCTGGTCCCCGGGCTGCGCATCACCATCCGCGATGAGCGCGGTGCAGAGCCCGTCGAGGAGGTCTTCCAGTTCGACGGCGGCATCAGCGAATTCGTCGAGCACCTGACCCCCGATGCGGGCGTCACCGACATCTGGCGGATCCAAGGGCACGGCAGCTTCACCGAACGCATTCCTGTCCTGGACGGCGACGGCAAGTCGCATATGCAGGACGTCGAGCGCGACTGCGAGGTCGACATCGCC
This sequence comes from Nesterenkonia lacusekhoensis, assembly GCF_017876395.1. NCBI lineage: Bacteria > Bacillati > Actinomycetota > Actinomycetes > Micrococcales > Micrococcaceae > Nesterenkonia > Nesterenkonia lacusekhoensis. The sequence continues at coordinate 1,157,766 of NZ_JAGINX010000001.1, forward strand.
CTGCGCTGGGGGACCGGCTATGAGACCACGGTGCGCAGCTTCGTGAACATCATCGCCACGCCCAAGGGCGGAACACATATGTCCGGCTTCGAGCAGGCTCTGCTCAAGACCCTGCGCAAAGCTGTCGAGGCCAATGCACGCAAGCTCAAAGCCGGCAACGACAAGGTGGAGAAGGACGATGTGCTCGCCGGCCTGACCGCCGTGGTCACCGTGCGCATCGCCGAGCCGCAGTTCGAAGGCCAGACCAAGGAGATCCTCGGCACCCCAGCGGCACGCCAGATCGTGACCAAAGTGGTCAGCAGAGAGCTCGAGACTCGTCTGAACTCCACCAAGCGTGCTGAGAAGCAGCAGGCCACCACGCTGATGGAGAAGGTCGTGGCTGAGATGAAGTCTCGCATCTCCGCCCGCCAGCATAAGGAGACCCAGCGCCGGAAGAATGCGCTGGAGAACTCGTCGATGCCGGCCAAGCTGGTGGAATGCCGCTCCAAGGGGGTCGAGGACACGGAGCTGTTCATCGTGGAGGGCGACTCGGCGCTCGGCACCGCCAAGTTGGCACGGTCCTCAGACTTCCAGGCGCTGCTGCCCATCCGCGGCAAGATCCTCAACGTCCAGAAGGCCTCGATCGCCGATATGCTCTCCAACGCCGAGTGCGCTGCGCTGCTGCAGGTCATCGGAGCCGGTTCCGGCCGCAGCTTCGATCTGGAGGCGGCGCGCTATGGCAAGGTGGTGCTGATGACCGACGCCGACGTCGACGGCGCTCATATCCGCACGCTGCTGCTGACCCTGTTCTTCCGCTATATGCGCCCGATGATCGAGGCGGGCCGGGTCTTCGCGGCTGTGCCGCCGCTGCACCGGGTGGAGGTCATCCACTCCGGGCGCAGGGCCAATGAGATCCGCTACACCTATTCTGAAGCCGAGCTGAACCGGCTGCTCGCCGATCTGGAGCGCAAGGGGCTGCGCTATAAGGAGCCCATCCAGCGGTACAAAGGTCTGGGCGAGATGGACGCCGATCAGCTCTCGGAGACGACGATGGACCCTGCTCACCGCTCCCTGCGTCGCATCCGCGTCGAAGATGCCGAGGCGGCCGAGCGTGTCTTCGATCTGCTCATGGGGTCCGTGGTCGCTCCGCGCAGAGATTTCATCATCGAAGGCTCCAAGGCTCTGGACAAGGAACGGATCGATGCCTGAGACGACCCAGGCGGTGGAGAACACGCGCAACCATTCTTCTACGGAGCGTAGAAAAGGTACACTGGAGCGGTGACCGATCTGAGCACTCGCACCCCTGAGACCGATGCCCCGGAGAATCCCTCCCGCATCGGGTTCAAGCGCAAAGCAGCAGCCTATGTCTCGCTGACGAAGCCGCGTGTGATGGAGCTGCTGATCGTCACTGCGATTCCGACGATGTTCTTCGCCCAGGGCGGCCTGCCCGACCTGTGGGTGGCGCTGGCCACTGTGCTCGGCGGCGCCGCCGCCGCCGGCTCAGCAGGTGCGTTCAACTGCTATATCGACCGCGATATGGACAAGGTGATGAACCGAACCAAGAAGCGGCCGCTGGTCACCGGGGAGCTGACTCCCCGTGAGGCCCTGGTCTTCTCCTGGCTGCTGGGCCTGTTCTCCATGGTGGTGCTCTGGTTCGGCACGAACCCGCTGGCCACAGCGCTGGGCGCGGCAGCGATCTTCTTCTATGTGGTCATCTACACGATCATCCTGAAGCGGCGCACCGAGCAGAACATCATCTGGGGCGGCCTCGCCGGCTGCTTCCCGGTGCTCATCGCGTGGGCCGCAGTCCGTGACTCTGTGGAGTGGCCCGCCCTGGTGCTCTTCACCATCATCTTCCTCTGGACCCCGCCGCACTACTGGCCGCTGTCCATGAAGTACCGCACCGACTATCAGCTGGCCGATGTGCCGATGCTGGGAGCCATCGCCACCGCGAAGACCGTCTCAGTCCAGGTGGTGCTCTACGCCTGGGCCACTGTGGTGTGCTCCCTGCTCCTGGTCCCTATGGGATGGGCCGGCGTCACCTACACGGCAGTGGCCGTCATCGCCGGTGCCTGGTTCGTCTTCGAGTCCCACGTGCTCTACCGCCAGGCGCAGAACGAAGCGTTGACCGATAAGAAGGCTATGAAGGTCTTCCACCTGTCGATCATGTACCTGACGTTGCTGTTCGTCGGCCTCGGGTTCGATCCCTTCATCGGTTCACCCCTGATGGGCTGAGCTGACTCCTCAGCAGCTCCCGTTGTCATCCTTTTGGAGGATTCCGCCCCAGATCGGCGGTGTTGGCGTGGCGGAATGCGCGTTCTCTGTGAAGCTCTCACCGTCTCCGTGGAGGACGCGACCCTGCTGCCCGCCCTCTTTGCTGAGCTGGTCGGCCCGGGCCTCGTAGCGCTGACCGGTGCCAACGGCACGGGCAAGACCACCCTGCTGAAGATTCTGGCCGGCAGGATGCCTCCCACCAGCGGCAGCTGTGAGATCCGCAGCGAGGCCGAGGGCTTCTCCGGGGTCCCGGCTGAGCATGACCGGGGCTTTCGCGCGGCGGCGGCTTCGCTCATCGACACCCCGCCTATGGCCCGTGAGATGACGCTCTCCGAGCAGCTCACTATGGTGGGAGCCTCCTGGGGCGCCTCCGCCGGATTCTGCTGAAGAGACCTCCCACGGGCTCCTGGAGCGCCTCACGATCCCTCAGCTGGCAGGGCGCTTCCCCCATGAGCTCTCCGCCGGACAGCTCCAGCTCTTCGCAGTGGGGCTCACGTTGAGCCGCCCTGGGGGACTTCTCCTGCTCGATGAGCCGGAGCGCCATCTCGACGAGGAGCGGGTAGAGGCAGTGATCTCGGTGTTGGAAGAACGGGCATCCGCTGGGGCCCTGGTGGTCGCTGCCACGCACCGGGCAGAGATCATCGAGCGGTCTGCCCGGCAACTGGATCTCGGCCCTGTGGGCAGTCGATGAACGGGCCTGCGCGCACCGAGCTGGAACGGCTGCGAACCGTCCGGCATATCTACTCACGCAGGCAGGAGGCCACCGAGGCCACGGGCCGTTGGTTCAGCCTCTACGTGATCGCCCTGATGCTGGGCATCTATGTGGTGCCTACGGCGTACCTCATCGGAACATCCCTGAACGCGGCCACTGCCACGGCACTCACCGGTGACGGTGCCTTGGTCGTCATCAATGCCGTCCTCTGCCTCCTCAGCGCGCTGGCCTACCTGCTCGGCACGGGCCAGGGCCCGGCCTATCTCACGCCCTTCTTGGCGCACACGCTGCTCACCGGCGATTTCGAGCGCCGCAGAGTGCTCCTCCGGCCGACCCTCAGCATGATGACCTCTGTGGCCGCGGCGGTCGTCGGAGCCACGGCGGTCGCGGGCTTCTCCGTGCTGCAGACCGGCGTATGGGGCCCTGACCACCTCTGGCTCTTGTTGTCCGGTTCGCTCTTCACCGGTTTTCACTGTGCATTCTTCTGGTTCCTGGGACAGCGGTGGGCCGCCGTGCCGCGGCCGTCGACCGCCGGGCTGCTGATCTTTCTGACGCTCACGGTGTTCGCCGCAGCGCCCCTGGTGATTGCGAGGAGCATCTGGCTTGCACCCGGCGGTTGGTTCGCCCTTCTCTGGACGGACCAGGCCTCGGGTGCCGCGCTGGCGGTCTCCGGGGCGGTCGCCGTCGTCGGGGTGGCGCTGATGGTGCTGATCCCCTCTGCACTGGGCGGCATGCCTGCGCGGACGCTGATCGATCAGAGCAGGCGGATAGCCGATGCGCGGCTCTACAGCTCCACCGGCAGCTTCGACGACGCTGCCGAGCTCTTTCGTGACAGGCCCCGGCACCGTGGCAACGCGCTGATGCGCTGGGCAGTCCGGGGGCCGACAACCGGGCTGAGGGGCGCCTTCAGCGGGTTCGTCGCTGATGTGGCGGCGGCGACTCGGACCCCACGGCGGCTGGTGCTCGGGTTCTCAACAATGATGCTCGGGGTCCTGCTGGTCAGCCTGTGCCTCGGCGCCGCGGGCCCCGGGAGCTCTCAGGAGGACGAGGATCGTATGCTGATCCTCGTGCCGGCCATTCTGCTCGGCACGGCTCTGCTGCACCTTGGCAGCGGGGCCATCGCCGATGGATGGCGCAGCCTCAAAGACGAATTCGACGCCGCCCCACTCTTCGGGTGGGCTGCTCGGCAAGCAACGCTGCGGAGGCTGGCCTGGCCCTGCGCGGCAGGTCTTGTGGCTGTCGGCCTCGGGCATCTCACCGCGCTGACAGCCTCGTGGTGGCTCGGGGAGCACTCAGGCACCGCGATCGGATGGAGCCTCGTGCTGACCGGCATCGTTCTGTCCGCCCGCTTCATGCAGACCATGCGAAACCGCCAGATGCCCCTGGACTCGCTGGTCCCGATTCCCACTCCCTTTGGCGATCTCTCCGGGTTGAAGGTGTTGTTCTGGGTGGCCGAGGGCCTCGTGGTCTCTCTGACAGCGGCGCTGGGGATGCTCCTGCTTCCGTGGGCCTGGTGGGCCGTCCTGCTCACCTCAGCCGCCTGTCTTGCGGTGGCCGTGGCGACCGGATGGAGCCGGACCGGGCAGGCCTGGAGCACAGGAGCACCCCGAAGCCGCTGTAGGAACACGGGGACTCACGCTGAATAGTCGATGACCACCCGTCCGTCGATCTTCCCGTGCTGCATCTCATCGAAGACGGCATTGATGTCGTCCAGCGGTCGCTTGGAGAAGGTCGGGTGGATCAGCCCCCGAGAATAGAAGTCCAGCGCCTCGACCATGTCCTGGCGCGTTCCCACGATGGAGCCACGGATGGTCAGACCCTTCAGCACGATGTCGAAGATCGGAGCGGGGAAGTCTCCCGGCGGCAGTCCGTTGAAGACGATGGTTCCGCCGCGGCGGGTCATCGCGATGGCCTGGCCGAAGGCGGAGGGATGGACCGCGGTCACCAGCACGCCGTGGGCACCGCCGATCCTCTCGCTGATCTCCTGAGCAGGATCCCGGCCCTGGGCGTTCAGCGTGATCTCGGCTCCGTGGCGCTCAGCCAGTGCGAGCTTGTCATCGGCCACGTCGACGGCGACCACCCGCATTCCCATCGCGACGGCATACTGGACTGCGATGTGCCCCAAACCGCCGATCCCTGAGATGACCACCCACTGCCCCGGACGGACCCCCGTCGTCTTCAGTCCTTTGTAGACGGTGACGCCGGCGCAGAGGACCGGAGCGATCTCATGCGGGTCCGATCCTTCCGGGACAGCTGCCGCAAAAGCCGCGTCCACCAGCATGTACTCCCCGAAGGATCCGTCCACTGAATAGCCGCCGTTGGTCTGCGCTTCGCAGAGCGTCTCCCAACCGGTGCGGCAGTGTTCGCAGGTACCGCAGGCGCTCCACAGCCAGGCGTTGCCCACCATCTGGCCCACCTCGAGGTTCGTCACCCCCTCACCGAGCTCTTCCACGAGTCCGACGCCTTCGTGTCCGGGGACGAACGGTGGCGCGGGCTTGACCGGCCAGTCCCCTTCAGCGGCGTGGAGGTCGGTGTGACATACCCCTGAAGCGATGAGCTTCACCAGAACCTGTCCCGGCCCCGGTGCGGGACGGGGGTAGTCGGTCACTGCCAAGTCTTTTCCGAAGTCTTCGACGACGGCGGCTGTCATAGTGCTCATGGTGGCTCCTTCGTCACGGCTGATGTGCTTCTGATCGGTGCCCGCACCTTCTGAGTGCGGTGTACTCCGAAGCTACTGAGCTGGCCGTTGCATCAACGTTGCATGCGGGCGACCAGCGCCGCACGCTGGGGCGAGTCTGCCGGCAGAGTGCGCAGAGCGGTGTAGACGGCGTCCTCGTCCCCAGCTGTCTCAGGCAGCTGCAGGTAGCGCCAGAGCTCCTGACCCGACCCGTCTGAGAGCACGGACTCACGCAGCAGAACGGACAGCCGATGTCTGATGTGCAGAACCCCGGGAGCCTCGGAGAGGGGAAGGACCGGTCCGCCGTAGAGATCCAGGGCGGAGGAGCGATCGCCGGCGGTGAGGGCCCGTGCGCACCGGAGCACGTCGACTTCCGGGGCAGCAGAGAGGCGATATGGCCGGCTGAGGACCTGAAGGCCTTCGACAGGTGCTGAGTCGAGGACCCGGCGGAGTCGGAGGATCTCTGCTCGGAGTGCCACCTCATGTCCGGTCTCGCCGTAGAGCTGTGCTGCGAGCTCCCCGGCGCTCAGGCCTGTCTCCGGGCCGCCGGTGTACGCCTCCCAGGTCAGCAGCATCAGCAGTTCGGCCTGACGCAGGGTCAGGCGGACGCGCCTGCCGGCTGAGATCAGCTGGGGAGCCGCAGTTCCCAGCGCGGTGAGCTGCGGGTTGGAACTGCGCGCCGGCAGCACCTTCAGCTCGGCTTCCGCGGCCGAGATCGCAGCACAGATCAGGGGCAGCGAATGGGTTGCAACAGCCTCCGGGCCGCCGGTCAGATCGACCATCCCGAGCAGATTCCCTGTGTGCGGGTCGTGGATGGGGGCAGCGGAGCAGGAGAAGTGGTGTGCGGAGGAGGCGAAGTGTTCCTCCTGGTGAACCTGCGCGCCACGGCGGGTCGCGAGGGCAAGTCCCGGTGCCGAGGTTCCGATGGCATCTTCGGACCATTTGGCACCGGGCTGAAAGGCGGATCCCTCAGCCCGGCGGAGGGTGGGCCGGGCGCCGTCAACCCAGAGAAGACGCCCCTGTGCGTCACCGATGGCTGTGATCAGACCTGCGTCGGCGGCTGGTTCGATGAGTAGTCGGCGGAAGACGGGCAACACCAAGCGAAGCGGATGTTCCTCCAGGTAGGCGGCCAGATCCTGGTCGCCCAAGTCGATCGGTGCTGTGGCGGCAGCAGGATTCGCGAGGTAGCCGGCTGAGCGCCGCCATGATGCCTGCAGGTCGGGAGACAGCCTGCCCCAGGTCCGAGGCTCCTCCGGGAGTGCTGGCATGGCGCTCCTTCCGGTCATCGCGACGTGTTCTGCATCACATAGTAGAGAGCACTCCGGTGCATGTCACGACTTCTCGCTCACACCGGCGAGGCAGCAAGCCGGTGCAACGTCTATGCAACGCGTTGGGCCCTATGGTTCTCTTAAGTGATACGGATCACTTCCAAGGATTGCTTCGACCATCAAGGGAGTCATGATGAGCGTCTACGCACAGCCCGGCACTGAGGGCAGCATCGTCAGCTACCGGTCCCGCTATGACAACTACATCGGTGGACAATGGGTCGCCCCCGTGAAGGGGCAATACTTCGAGAATCCCTCACCGGTCAACGGCAAGGTCTTCACCGAAGTCGCACGCTCCACCGCAGAGGATATCGACGCCGCGCTCGACGCCGCCCATGCCGCGGCTCCGGCCTGGGGCAGCACCTCGGTCGCCGAACGTGCTGTCGTCCTGACCCGGATCGCGGACCGCATCGAGGAGAACCTCGAGATGCTGGCGGTCGCCGAGACCTGGGAGAACGGCAAACCTGTGCGCGAGACCCTCGCCGCGGATCTCCCGTTGGCAGTGGATCACTTCCGCTATTTCGCCGGAGCAATCCGGGCCCAGGAAGGCGGGATCAGCGAAATCGACGGTGATACCGTCGCCTACCACTTCCACGAGCCCCTCGGTGTGGTGGGACAGATCATCCCGTGGAACTTCCCACTCCTGATGGCTGTCTGGAAGCTGGCCCCCGCCCTGGTAGCGGGCAACGCCGTCGTCCTCAAACCGGCAGAGCAGACACCGGCCTCCATCATGGTGCTGGCGGAGCTGATCGGGGACCTGCTCCCCGATGGGGTGCTCAACATCGTCAACGGCTTCGGCGCAGAGGCTGGGGCCCCACTGGCATCCAGCCCACGCATCAAGAAGATCGCCTTCACCGGAGAGACGACCACCGGCCGGCTGATCATGCAGTACGCCTCGCAGAACCTCATACCGGTGACTCTGGAGCTGGGTGGGAAGAGCCCCAACATCTTCTTCGAGGATGTAGCCGCCGCTGACGACGCCTTCTACGACAAGTCGCTGGAAGGCTTCGCGATGTTCGCGCTGAACCAGGGTGAGGTCTGCACCTGTCCATCACGCGCGCTGATCCAGAACAGCATCATCGACGACTTCCTCGACGCCGCCGTCGAACGGACCCTAGCGATGAAGCAGGGCAATCCGCTGGACACCGAGACCCAGGTGGGAGCCCAGGCCAGCAACGACCAGCTGGAAAAGATCCTCTCCTATCTGGACATCGGACAGAAGGAAGGCGCCCAGGTCCTCACCGGTGGGCAGCGGATGGATCCGGGAGAAGGTCTCTCCGAGGGCTACTACGTGGCTCCAACGATCTTCCGCGGAGACAACAGCATGCGCATCTTCCAGGAGGAGATCTTCGGTCCGGTGGTCTCTGCGACCGGCTTCGACACCTATGAGGATGCCATCTCAGTGGCTAACGACACCCTCTACGGGCTCGGAGCGGGAGTCTGGTCCCGCAGCGGAAACACCGCCTATCGTGCTGGACGGGAGATCCAGGCCGGCCGCGTCTGGACCAACTGCTACCACCAGTATCCGGCCCACGCGGCCTTCGGAGGCTACAAGCAATCCGGCATCGGGCGGGAGAACCACCGGATGATGCTGGATCACTATCAGCAGACCAAGAACCTGCTGGTCAGCTATTCCGAGGACAAGCTGGGATTCTTCTAGGCCTTTGAGGAGGGAAGCATGGGTGCCGAACGAGTCGCCATCACGGAGGAGGCCGCTGCCCTGCTGCGCACCCTGCGCGAGGACCACGGGCAGCCGCTGATGTTCCATCAGTCTGGGGGCTGCTGCGACGGTTCGGCGCCCATGTGCTACACCCAGGGCACCTTCATGACCGGCCCGGCCGATGTGCTGCTCGGCGAGCTCGAGCCCGGCACGCCTGAGCCGGTGCCGGTATGGATCTCCCGAGCGCAGTTCGAATACTGGTCCCACACGCACATCACCATCGATGTGACACAGGGGCGCGGCGCCGGGTTCAGCATCGAAGGGCCCACCGGACACCGGTTCATCGTGCGCTCCAGACTGTTCACCGATGAGGAGGCCGCGGAGCTGAGCCCGGTACGCACCGGCTGAGCCGCAGCAGACGCGCAGCAGCAGTTCAGAGCAGCCCGGCCCGACGTCGGGTGGTCCGGTTGGCATGATCGGAGTACCGGGGCAGCCAGCGCTGCATCCCGGCGGAGGACAGCGGGCCCATGGCCGCGGCCACCCAGACCCCCACGGCCAGGGAGCCCAGGGCCGCACCGCCGGACAGGATCAGCGGACCGGCGCCCATTCCGATATCGGTGAGCAGGCGCCAGATGCCCAGGAACTGCGGGCGGCCCACCTCCGGGGAGACATCTGAGGAGATGGTCATCATGATCCCCGAGCCCAGTCCGTTGGCGAAGCCCAGCAGGACACCGATGATCGCCAGCCCGGAGGCCGTGGCGGTCACGGGGACCAGAGCCATTGCGATACCCAGCAGCACCATGGCCGGCACCCCCAGCCAGAGCCGCCCGCAGCGGTCCATGACCTTGCCCGCGGGGTAGAAGAGCAGCATGTCGATGCCGCTGGCCAGGCCGAAGATCAGCGAGATGGTGGTGGGGTCCAATCCGATGTGCTCGCCCCACAGGGGGATCACCTGCTGCCGGGCACCGCGGATGATGCCCACCAGCAGCGCAACCGTCCCGAGGGCCAGGAACTTCCGACGGTGCTCCACCAGGATGTCCAGCAGCGTGGGCTTGGCGGCAGGGGAGCGGGCGGCGTCGGCGTCGAGCTCTGCGTGGGCGGAGGGATGGGACCTCTGCCGTGGCTTGGCCAGCAGCACGGTGACAGTGGCCGCCGCAGAGGTGACCACGGCGACCAGGAAGACGCCGCGGGTGTCCCCGCCCAGGGTCACCAGGGCACCCAGGAAGGGGCCGACGAACTGGCCGATGCGGTGCACCCCGCCGAGCGTGGAGAGCACGCGTGCCCGCTGGGTCACCGGGGTGACCACGGTCAGATAGGAGTGCCGCGCCAGCTGGAACACGGCATTGGCGGCACCCACCACGAGGATGGCCGTTCCCAGTGTGATCAGCGAAGGTGAGAGAGCCGCCGCCAGGAAGGCCGCGCCCGCCAGCGAGCCGGCCAGCAGCAGTGCAGCGCGGTCGCCGAGTTTGGAGGCCAAGGCGCCGGCGGGAAGGTCTGCCAGGATCTGGCCCAGCGGCAGCATGGCCGCGATCAGACCTGCCGTCGCCAGAGAGGCTCCCTGCTCCACCGCGAAGGGCGCGATGATCGGCAGGATCGCACCGAGGCCCGCGCTGAACACGAAGGCTGGGATCAGCGCCCCGAGGACCACAGTCCTGAACGGGAAGATCGGCTGACGACTCGGTGAGGAGGGCACAACGAGCCATCCTATAGGCATTAGGCTGGAGCCTATGAGTTCTCCGGACGAGGAGCAGCGCTCTCCTGCAGAACGGTATGCGGCCGCCCGACAGCGGGCCGCCGAAGCTGCGACTGAGCTGGGCGCCTTCCGTGCCCAGCAGAGCTTCGACCTCGATGAGTTCCAGCTTCAGGCCTGCCGGCACCTGGAATCCGGTCAGGCAGTCCTGGTGGCCGCGCCCACCGGTGCGGGAAAGACGATCGTGGGGGAGTTCGCGGTCCATCTGGGCATCGCCCAGGGCAGCAAGACCTTCTACACGACCCCCATCAAGGCACTGTCCAACCAGAAGTACCAGGAGCTGGTCGAGGAGTACGGTGCCGACCGCGTGGGGCTGCTGACCGGGGACACCAGCATCAACTCCGAGGCGCAGGTGGTGGTGATGACCACCGAGGTGCTGCGCAATATGCTCTACCAGAACTCCACCACGCTGGACGACCTGGGCTATGTGGTCATGGACGAGGTCCATTACCTGGCCGATCGCTTCCGCGGCGCAGTCTGGGAAGAGGTCATCATCCACCTGCCCGAGCACGTGCAGCTGGTGGCGCTGTCGGCGACGGTGTCCAATGCCGAGGAGTTCGGCGCCTGGCTGGACACCGTGCGCGGCGAGACCGCTGTGGTGGTCTCCGAGCACCGCCCGGTCCCGCTGTGGCAGCACATGCTCTTCGACCACGAGCTGCACGACCTCTTCATCACCCCGGAGGACGGCAGGACAGGGCGGCGTTCAGGCGGTCCGCACAGTGACCCGAAGTCTCTGGTGAACCCGGAGCTGCAGCGGATGACTCTGCAGCACTCCGGCCCTCCCTCACGGCGTTCCGGCGGGCACCGATCGCGTGGTCGTGGGCGCCGCGACATGCACCGAGACCACCGCAGCAGCGCTCACCGTGGGGGCAGGGACCACAGTGAGGTCTCGAAGATCTCCGGATCCCCGGCAGGTCGCCCTCGGCTGAACCGGCCCAAGATGATCCGAGCGCTGGACCGCGACGGTCTGCTGCCGTGCATCACTTTCATCTTCTCCAGGGCCGGCTGCGAGGCTGCGGTGGAACAGTGTCTCCATGCCGACCTGCGGCTGACCACACGCGAGGAGACGCAGGAGATCGCCTCGCGCGTGGAAGCCATGGGGTGGGAGCTGCCCGCGGAGGACCTCGCAGTCCTGGGCTTCGACAGCTTCCGTGAGGCGCTGATCAACGGCGTGGCCTCTCACCACGCCGGGATGTTGCCGCCCTTCAAAGAACTCGTGGAGGAGCTCTTCGCCGAAGGGCTGCTGAAGGTGGTCTTCGCCACCGAGACCCTCGCACTGGGCATCAACATGCCCGCCCGCACCGTGGTGCTGGAGAAGCTGGACAAGTTCAACGGCGAATCTCACGAGGACATCACCCCGGGGGAGTACACCCAGCTCACCGGACGGGCCGGACGTCGCGGCATCGATGTCGAAGGCCACGCCGTCGTCGTCTGGCAGCCCGGGATGGACCCACGCCAGGTGGCCGGACTGGCCTCCAAGCGCACCTATCCGCTGAACTCCAGCTTCCGGCCCAGCTACAACATGGCGGTCAACCTCACGGCACAGTTCGGACGACGCCGGGCCCGCACCATTCTGGAGTCCTCCTTCGCGCAGTTCCAGGCGGACCGCGCGGTCGTCGGCCTGGCCCGCGATGTGGCCAAACGCGAGTCCTCGCTGAAGGGCTATGAAGAGGCGATGGCCTGTCATCTCGGGGACTTCGGCGAGTACGCCGCCATGCGGCGCCAGCTCAACGATCTGCAGAAGGACCAGGCCAAGGCACGGAACCGCCAGCGCCGCCGCGAGCTGGTCCGCGTCCTGGCGGCGCTGCAGCCCGGCGATGTGATCGAGGTCGACGGCGGCAAGCGCCGACTGGGCACCTGTCTGGTCGTGCACACTGCGCCCGAGCATGACCCGCGGCCCGGAGTCATCACCGAGCAGGGCAAGCTGCGCAACGTCACCGTGGAAGACTTTCCGCAGCCGCCAGAGGTCATCGCCAGCATCCGGCTGCCCCGCAAACCCCAGGTCAAGGTGCCCAAAGTCCGCCGTGACCTGGCCGCCTCCATGCGTTCGGCAGTCCATGACCGGGTCCCGCCCCGGAAGAACGCTCCGACTGCCGGATTCGGCTTCGTCGAGGACGCTGGCGGCGAGGAGCAGGTGGAGCAGCTGCAGTCACAGCTGCGTCGGCACCCGTGCCACAGCTGCAGCGATCGGGAGGACCACGCCCGCTGGGCCGAGCGCTGGTGGAAGCTGAAGAAGGAGACCGATCAGCTCAAGCAGAAGATCGATCGCCGCACCGGCTCCATCGCCAAGACCTTCGACCGAGTCTCCGGCGTGCTCTACGACCTCGGCCATCTGCAGCCGGCCGACCCCGAGCAGATGCCTACCGCCGACCCGGTCGGAGAGGAATGGGCGCGGGCCGAGTTCGTGGTCACAGAGCGTGGACAGCGCCTGCGCCGCATCTACGGCGAGCGTGACCTCTTCACCGAGCTGCTGCAGGAGCGCGGGACGCTCTCAGCGCTGAAGCCGGAGGAGCTCGCGGCCTTCTCCACACTGCTGGTCTATCAGGCCAAGCGTGAGGATGAGGGTGCGATGCCCGTCATGCCCACCAAGGGGCTCAGCGATGCCACACGCACGGCCTTGGAGGTCCACGCAGATCTGGAGGCTCTGGAGAAGCAGCATCATCTCGAGCCCACCTCCGCCCCTGAGCTGGGACTGGCGCTGCCCATGTACGCGTGGGCCTCCGGACAGAGCCTCCGCAGTGCCCTGGAGGATACGCCGCTGGCCGCCGGAGACTTCGTCCGGTGGGCCAAGCAGTGCATCGATGTGCTGGACCAGCTGGGCAAAGTCCCGCATACCCCAGCCAAACTCTCTGCCGCCTGCCATGAGGCGGTGGACCTGATCGCCAGGGGAGTGGTGGCCTACTCCTCTGTGAGTTACCAACCGACGGAGGAAGACCTCATTGACGACTGAGAGCACATCGGCGACCCGCGCGCCTCGCCTGCTGATCAACGGGACCGTGCACAGCACCACAGAGCCCTACGCCGAATCCCTGCTGGTCAAAGACGGCCTGGTGGCCTGGGTCGGGGATGAGGACACGGCCCGCCGGGGCACCGAGGACACTGTTGAGGTCCAGGATCTGGACCGCGCACTGGTGGCGCCCGCCTTCATCGGCTGGGTCGATTCCCCGGTGCTCGACGGCCCGGAGCCGGCGGACAGCCGCCCCGCTCTCGATCAGGCTCTGACGCTGGGCTACGGCGCCGTGCGCTTGGACCTGCGGATCTCCCGGGAGCGGTTCCTCGGTCTGCGGATCAACACGGCGGAGGGAGAGCAGAGCTTCGACCGCTATGACGCTCCGGGGGTGGTGGAGCAGCTGCTGCAGCAGGTCCTCACGGAGGCGCGCGAGCACCCGCTGCCGGTCTTCCCCCATCTGCATGTGACTGATATGGGCGGGCTGGACCTGGAGGATCCGCGGTCCTCCAGCTTCCTGACCGAGGTGGTCCAGATGATGCGAGTCTTGGACGAGGCCGCGGGCGCACCGCTGGCCCTCGCCGTCAGCACGGAGGATCTCTTCGCCGGGCGCAGCACCGATCAGGCCGAGGAGATCCTTCTGGAGATCCGACGGACGGCCAGCGGAGCTCAGCGGCAGCTGATCATCGACGGAGCCGACGACGCCGGCGCCGCAGCAGCCGGGGACCGTGCGGCCGCGCTGGTCGATGCTGTGGTGTCGTCCCATGAGCGGCTGCGCCGGGAGAAGATGACTCCTTCGCCGGCCACACCTACTGTGCTCTCCGGCTTCGACACCTCGGATCGCCACCTGTGGGAGCGTCTGCTGAACACCGGGGTGCATGTGATCTTCCGCGCGCCGGGGCACCTGGCCACCGCACTCAGCGTGGGTCTGCCCTCCAGCGCAGCGCCGGAACAGGGCCGCAACCCGTGGGAGCTGATCTCCCAACACGTCCACCATGATGCGGATCCCGTCTCGGTCCGGGCCGGCTTCAATGCCCAGGTCCGCGGCGCCTACCGCTCACTGGCCGGCGGCGCTGCCGGTGGGGCGGCCGGCGGCCAGCTGAATCCTGGAGCCCCGGCCACCTACGCCGTCTGGGAGGTGGACTCTCTGGCGGTCCAGACCCCTGACTCCCGGACCGCCGCCTGGTCCACCGACGCGCGTGCCAGGACCCCGCTGCTGCCGTATCTGGACGGGGAGAGCTTCCCCGAGCTGGTCCACACGGTGATCGACGGCGCCATCCTGTTCAGCCGTGACGCCGAGTAGACTGTCACCGCCTCACCGACGTACCAGCTGCAGAAGGGCACGAAGTCACCTGTGAAGACTCTGACGATCATCCCGACCTATAACGAGATCGAGGCACTGCCGATCACGGTGGAGCGGCTCCGCGCCGCTGTTCCTGACTCCGACGTTCTGATCGTCGACGACAACAGCCCTGACGGCACGGGGGACCTGGCCGAAGAGATGCATGCCGCTGACCCACAGATCCACGTGCTGCATCGCACCCAGAAGAACGGCCTGGGCGGTGCCTACATCGCTGGATTCGGCTGGGGCCTGGAGCGCGACTACGACGTCTTCGTGGAGCTCGACGCCGACGGCTCCCACCAGCCCGAACAGCTGCCCGCGCTGCTGGCTGCGGTGGATGAGGCTGACCTGGTCATCGGCTCGCGCTGGGTCCCCGGCGGCTCGGTGGTCAACTGGCCGTTGCACCGTAAGCTGATCTCCCGCGCCGGCAGTCTCTATTCGCGAACGATGTTGGGCCTGAAGGTCCGCGACATCACGGCGGGCTATCGAGCCTTCCGCCGAAGCACGCTGGAGGACATCGACCTGACCAGCATCGAGTCGGTGGGATACGGGTTCCAAGTCGATATGACCTTCCGCGTGGCACGTCAGCGCAAGACCATCGCCGAAGTGCCCATCACGTTCGTGGAACGGACCCTCGGCGCCTCCAAGATGAGCTCGGACATCGTGGTCGAGGCCATGGCCAATGTGACGAGATGGGGTCTGCGGGCGCGCGGACAGACTCTGGCCCAGAAGCTGGGCACGCGGTGATGCGCTCAGCCCAGACATAGAGAAGCCCCCGTCGGACACCCGACCGGGGCTTCTCTATGGGGCGGGGAAGACGAGGCTCAGGCGTCGACCTTCTCGCCGCGCCGTTCACGCAGAATCTTCAGACGATCCTGCAGGATCTGCTCGAGCTCCTCCTCGGAGCGACGCTCCAGCAGCATGTCCCAGTGGGTGCGGACCGGCTTGTCCGGAGTCTCATCGGGCTTGGAGCCGTCCACCAGGACGCCCTCCTTGCCTGTGGGAGAGGTCCAGGTGGGAGGGATCTCGGCATCGGCGGAGAAGGTGACGACGATCTTCTCGCCGTCCTCGCAGACATACTCCACGTCCTGACGCGGAGCTGGCTCCACACCGTGCTCGGTCTCCATCGACTGCGCACCCAGGCGCATACCGCGCAGACTGCGATCGCTCATAGCTCTTCCTCCAGCTCTCGGGACAGTACTCTTCTGGATCTACAACAGAAGAACGCTCAGGGATTATTCCACTGCTGCGGGGGATTCTGCCACTGGCCGTGCTGAGTCTGCTGTCCGCGAGCTTCGGAGCCCTGCTGATCCGGACCGTCGGGCTGCTGGGGCGGCTGGGTCTGGTCCTGCTGCTCCCAGGCCAGCGAGTCATCGCCCTGGAGACCTTTTCGGCCGGACTCAGCCTTGCGAGCGGCCTCTTCGAGCTCCTCTGAGCTGACATAGCTGGGGTTGTCATCTGTCACCGACGTGGTGCGAGCCGACTCTGCCAGGTCTGCGATCGCATCGGAGATGGCCGGCTTCCCCTTGCGCTCACTGGCTTCCTCGGCCTTCTCCTGGCGACGCTGCTTCAGCCGTTCGGCGCGGGCGGCCCGTTCCTTCTCACGCTCTTCGAAGCTCAACCCGTCCTGCTGAGCGCCCGACTCACTGCTGAAGGCGCCTGAGAGGCTCTTCAGCGCTTCGCCGAACTCACCAGGGATCACCCACATGGTGTTGGAGTCGGACTTCGCGATCTCCGGAAGGGTCTGCAGGTACTGGTAGGAGAGCAGCTCCGGTCCGGGCTCCGAGTCATGCACTGCGTTGAACACAGTCTCGATCGCTTGGGCCTCGGCGTTGGCCGCCAGGATACGAGCCTGCGCTTCACCCTCTGCGGCCAGGATGGCGGCCTGACGCTCACCCTCCGCGGTGAGGATCGCAGACTGCTTGGTGCCTTCTGCCGTGAGGATCGCCGCGCGACGGTCTCGCTCGGCGCGCATCTGCTGCTCCATGGAGTCCTGGATGCTGTGCGGCGGGTCGATGGCCTTGAGCTCCACACGTGCCACGCGGATGCCCCAGCGGCCGGTGACCTTGTCGAGCTCGCCGCGCAGCATGGAGTTGATCTTGTCGCGAGAGGTCAGGGCCTCTTCGAGATTCATGCCGCCGACCACATTGCGCAGCGTGGTGGTGGTCAGCTGCTCCACGGCCACGATGTAGTTCTGGATCTCGTAGGTGGCGGCCTTGGGGTCGGTGATCTGGAAATAGACCACAGTGTCGATCGAGACCACCAGGTTGTCCTCGGTGATCACCGGCTGGGGCGGGAAGGAGACGACCTGCTCACGCATGTCCAGCAGGGGGAGCAGCCGGTCGATGAAGGGCACCAGCAGAGTCAGGCCGGGCCCCTGGGTGCGCTGGTATTTGCCGAGCCGCTCGATGATGCCGGAGCGCGCCTGCGGCACGATCTTGACGCTGTTGACCAGGATCGCCACCACAAATGCGATCAGGGCCAGCAGCACGACGATGAGTGCGACGTTCATGGAGTCACCGTTCCTTCTTCATTCCATTCGATGCCGAGGGTCGGCTTGAGATAGACCGTGGCACCTTCGACGGAGTCCACGAGGGCAGTGCTGCCGGGCTCGATGCGGAAGTCGCCGGCGGCACGGGCGGTCCAGGTGTCGCCGTCGACCTCGGCCAGGCCGGAGGCCTCCGTGATGGGTTCCAGGGCGATGGCTTCCAGGCCTGCCATGCGATCCACATTGGTCAGCTGGGCCTCTGGCCCCTTCTTCAGGTGCTTCAGCGCCACCGGACGCACGGCACCGAGCATGAGCAGGGCAGTCGCGGATCCTGCGACGACCTGCAACCATGGCGGTCCGTCGGCCAGAGCCACTGTGGTGGCCGCACCAGCACCTGCGGCCAACATGAGGAAGAGCAGATCGAGCATGAAGATCTCGAAGAGCAGCAGCACGAAGGCCAGCGCCAGCCAGGCGGCCCAGAGATTCTCGCTGAACCATTCGATCATGGCTTCACCCTATCGAGGCGGCAGTGCGGCGTCGAGATGCTCAGCGTGCGGCCCAGACAGTGATGTCGACGTCGACGGTCACTGACCAGATCTCCTGGCCCTCGACGGCCACCAGGACGTCCGCGCGGTCACGATGATGGCCCGCCGGGCCCATCATGACCAGGTCGGCGGCCTCCTCGTCCTCCACAGGAAGCGTGCTGGTGACCCAGCCGTGGGCGAGAGGGTCACCGAAGGTCGGCCGCATCTGAGCCAGCAGGCTCTCGTGCTTATCCTCCTGCTGAGTGAGCAGGCCCGCCTCAGCGAGCTCAGCCAGGTGCCCGTTCCGCGGTGTCACGACGACGACCGCACCGGAGCTGCGCAGCACACGCGCATATTCCGCGGGGTTGCGCGGAGCAAAGATGTCGAGCACGACGTCGACGCTGTTCTCGTCCAGGGGGAGGGGCTTCCACAGATCCCATGCCAGGGCCATGCCGCGTTCGTGTTTGGCGGCTCGCTTGAGCCCTGCGCTGGAGAGATCCAGACCGATGCCCCGCAGCTGTGGGTGTGCATCCAGGATCTCGTGCAGATAGTGGCCCGTGCCGGTGCCGGCGTCGAGGATCATCGTCGCCTCGGGTGCGTGCTCGTCCAGCATCGCGTTGAGCTTCAGTGCGACCAGGTCGAACAGACCTGCCTGCTGGACACGCTCACGCGCCATGATCATCTCTGAGCTGTCTGGTGTGGATGAGCTCCCTCGACCCACCAATAGGTTGACATAACCCTGCTTGGCTGCCGTGAAGTGGTGACCGGAGGGGCAGTCCAAGCCACGCAGCCGATCGTCGTCGACAGCCAAGGTCATGGAGGCAGAACAGTGTGGGCAGCTCAGAGGCCAGAGATCACTCATCGCCCTCCAGAGTATCCCGCGTTCTGCCTCGGTGACGCTGGGCGCGTGGTCAGACCGAGACAGTCTCTGAGGGGTGGCGCGTCAGTGACGTGTTGAAAGTCTGTCCAGCGGGCTGCACCGGCCTGCGGCGGACATCCATACTGTCGTCCGATAATCTATATTATGTCAACCTAATCGCCTGGCGTCGCTCTCCTAGACTGAACCTATGAGCTCTCAGTCGTCACAGCGCCATCCTGCCCTGACCCATCGCACCGACGCGCCGCTGCATTCAGCGCTCTGCCTGCTCTGTGACGGGCTCCTGGTGCTGGTGTTCGCTCTGCTGGGCAACCGCTCGCACGACTCCGGGCTCGGACTCTCCGAGATCATCAGCACAGCATGGCCCTTCCTGCTCGGTCTGGCGCTGAGCTGGCTCCTGGCCTTCTCCTGGGTCAGCCCGAACAGAATCTGGCCCACCGGCATCCTTGTGGTGCTCGGCACGGTGATCTTCGGCATGACCTTGCGCACTCTGTTCACCGACGGCGGCACACAGCTCTCGTTCGTCCTGGTGGCCACAGGCGTGCTGGCGGTGTTCCTGCTGGGCCGTCGCGTGCTGAGCGGCATGATCCGCCGTCGGGCACACAGCTGACAGCTGGCCGTTCAGCGGCACGTCCATCTCACCACCGATCGTTCACGACTTTTTTGGTCTCTGATGGCCTCATGACCAGTGTGTTCTGAGCCAGAACCTATTAGTGTGGCCCCACATAGGGTGATGAAGGGGTTCAGCGAGGTACGTTCAGCAAGCCACACAGCCCACGACGGGTGTCCCCTCGTCGCCTCCGCACAGAGCACGTTCCACGATCGGTCCAGGAGGCAACACATGAAGGCAGTGACATGGCAGGGTCCCCGCAAGATGTCTGTGGAGACAGTCCCGGACCCGACCATCCAGAAGCCCGACGACGCCATCATCGAGGTGACCTCCACCGCCATCTGCGGGTCGGATCTGCACCTGTATGAAGTCATGGGGCCGTTCATGGAACCCGGCGACATCGTCGGTCATGAGCCGATGGGCCGAGTGGTCGAAGCTGGTCCGAACAGCGGGCTCAGCGTCGGCGACCGAGTGGTGATCCCCTTTCAGATCGCCTGCGGCAGCTGCTTCTTCTGCGATCGGGGACTGCAGACCCAGTGTGAGACCACGCAGGTCACCGAGACCGGCATGGGCGCTCCCCTGTTCGGCTACTCCGCGCTCTACGGACAGATCCCCGGCGGTCAGGCCGAATACCTGCGGGTCCCCCACGCCGACTACGGGCCCATCGCCGTCGGCGATGAGCTCGAGGACCACCGGTACCTCTTCCTCTCGGATGTGCTGCCCACCGCGTGGCAGGGCGTGGCCTATACCGGCGCCTCCGCGGGAGATTCCCTGGCCGTCATGGGCCTGGGCCCCATCGGGCAGTTCGTGGCGCGCATCGCCGCCCATCAGGGAATGCAGGTCTACGCCGTCGAACCGGAGAAGGAACGCCGCGACATGGCGGCCCGTCACGGCGTGGAGGTCCATGACCTGAGCGACGACGCCGTCGAGACCATCCGTGAGGCCACCCACGGCCGTGGTGTGGACGCCGTGGTCGACGCTGTGGGCATGGAGGCGCACGGCGGCGCCCAGGGGGTCATGGCCAAGTTCGCCCAGCTTTCGGCCCAATATGCTCCGGAGAAGCTCGGACAGTCGATGATGCAGAACGCAGGTATGGACCGTCTGGCCGCGCTGTACTCCTCCATCGAGCTCGTCCGCCGCGGCGGAACCATCAGCCTTTCGGGCGTCTACGGCGGCCAGGCGTCTCCCCTGCCGCTGTTGACGCTCTTCGACAAACAGATCACCGTCCGTCAGGGGCAGGCCAACGTGAAGCGTTGGGTGGAACAGATCCTCCCCCTCGTCGAGGACGACGCCGATCCGCTGGGTGTCGATGACTTCGTCACCCATACCCTGCCCCTGGAGGACGCCCCGGGAGCCTACGAGACCTTCCAGAAGAAGGAGGACGGCTGCATCAAGGTCGTCCTGAAGCCACAGTCCTGACCGTACAGAACAGTCCTGACCGTATCGATGAATGCCATCACACGATGTGAGGAGCATGAGCATGACTGAGCAGACCCAGCAGGACCCGCGCGGCAAGCACCGCTCCGACGAGATGCCGCCTCACGAGGACGTCGGTCAGCCGGGGCTCACCTCGGAGACCGGGCCGACACCCGATCATGGCGAACAGACGTGGACCGGCCACGGGCGCCTTCAGGGACGCAGGACACTGATCACCGGCGGCGATTCCGGCATCGGCCGAGCGGTGGCCATCGCCTTCGCCCGAGAGGGATCTGACGTGGCCATCAACTATCTGCCCGAGGAGCAGGAGGATGCGGAAGCCACAGCTGAGCTCATCCGCGAGGCCGGTCAGCAGGCGTTCCTCTATCCTCAGGACATCCGGGAGCCGCAGGCCGCCGAATCACTGGTGGGACAGGCGCTGGAAGACCTGGGCGGCCTCGACGTGCTGATCCTCAACGCGGCCTATCAGAAGGCGCGCACCGGCATCGATGAGACTGAGATCGATGAGGTCAAGAAGGTCTTCGACACCAACTTGGTGGCCCACATCGCCTTCGCCAAGGCGGCGGTCCCGCACCTGCAGCCGGGCGCGTCCATCATCGTGACGACCTCCATCCAGGCTGTCGGTCCCAAGCCGCCGCTGTTCGACTACGCGATGACCAAGGCGGCACAGGTGGCCCTCATCGAGTCCGTCGCCGCAGAGCTCGGCGAGAAGGGGATCAGGGTCAACGGCGTGGCCCCCGGGCCCATCTGGACTCCGCTGATCCCGGCCACCGGCTTCGGAGAGGAGTCCGTGGAAGAGTTCGGACAGGACACTCCCCTGGGCCGCCCGGGCCAGCCCGCGGAGCTTGCCGGGGCCTATGTGTACCTGGCGAGCGAGGAGGCCTCCTACGTCTCCGGCTCGGTCATCCCGGTCACCGGCGGCAAGGGCTTCTGAGGCTCGAACTGTCCAGAGGCTGAGCGGCTCAGAGACAGCGCACGACGGAAGGAGAACGTCATGGCTGATTCCGTGAAGGACCAGGAGCTCTACGAGAAGCTCCGCGAGGAGGGAAACTCCAAGGAGAAGGCGGCTCGCATCGCCAACTCCGCAGCGGACGAAGGCCGAGAGGCTCAGGGCGAGAAGGGCGGTCAGGCACAGAATTATGAGGACCGGACCGTCGATGAGCTCAAGGATCGGGCGAAGGAGCTGGGCATCACCGGCTATTCGGATATGAACAAGGACGAACTCATCACGGCGCTGCGCAAGCACTGAGATGATGGGCCCATGACATCTCATGTGCTCATGGCCGGCTGCGGGGACCTGGGAACCGCGGTCGGCCTTCGTCTGCTCAGGCGAGGGTGGGCGGTCACCGGACTGCGACGCCAGCCTTCTGCCTCCGGCGCTCTGGCCACACTGCGCCTCGACCTCGCTGATCCGGCCGACATGCGGCTGCCGAGCACCGACGTCGTCGTGATGTCGCTGACCGCCGACGGGCGCACCGCAGCCGACTACGAGCGCACTTACCGACAGGGACTGCGGGGTCTGCGTCGTACCCTGGGCGACCAGCAGCCCCGCCTCGTGTTCGTCTCCTCCACCAGTGTGATCGGCCCCTACGACGGCCAGCGGGTCACCGAGGAGACTCCCCCGGCGCCCAGCACTGAGACCTCCGAAGTGCTGCTGGCCGCGGAGCAGGACGCCCGTGACCTCTTCGAGCACGTCGTCGTCATCCGACCCGCTGGGATCTACGGCCCCGGCCGGACCCGCACGATCGAACGCATCAGGCGCGGAGACCCCGTGGATCACATGCTGATGACCAATCGGATCCATCGGGACGACTTGGCCGAGATCCTCGTCACGCTGGTGGAGTCGACGGACCCGCCGGAGCTCCTGCACGCCACAGATGGCGCCCCTGCCCGACAGGCGGAGGTGGCAGCCTTCATCGCCGAGCGTCTGGGCGTGCCGACTCCACCGGACAACGGCGACGGCAGCCCGCGCGGCAAGACCATCGACGCCTCGGCTCTGCGCAGTCTGCCGACGAACCCGCCTCTGAGGTATCCCAGCTTCCGTGAGGGCTATGCCGAACTGATCAGCAGTGCGGCGCAGGATTCAGATGGCTGACCGCCAGGGCTCCCCCGCGGGTGTCCACATAGTAGAGCTGAGCGACCACTGGCCGGTCTGAGGTGATGACCAGCCCATAGGCGGTGTCCAACGGCACGGCCTGAGGGTCGATCAGATCGTTGATCCGTTGATGCTTGACCCGCTGTGCCTCCACGAGCACTTCGTAGGGTCCCACCGGGTCGGCGTCGTCGTAGTAGAAGGTCAGATGCGCGCAGGCCTGCTTCTGACCAGTGTTGAGCAGACACAGGGTGTTGCGTGAGGTGAACTCCGGCTCTCGTCCGGTGCTGCCGCTCGGGGCGAAGCCGGAAGAGAACACCCACGTGGTGCGTCCCAGGGAGTCGTCTCTCATCTGTCCTCCTCGCCGAAGAGTTCACGCAGGTAGTCGTTCAGGAAGATGCCATCAGGGTCCAGGTCACGCCGGAGGGCCTGGAAGTCTGCCCATTCTGGGTAGAGCATGCGCAGCTGCGGCGCCTTCAGAGAGTGTTTCTTCCCCCAGTGCGGCCGGCCCCGAAACTCGCGGAACACAGGTTCGAGGTCATCGAAATAGTCCTCGTAGGGCAGACTGTGGTTCTGCAGCAGAGCGATCGTCATAGTCTGGCGGTGCTGGGCGTTGGAGATCATCGCCTGATCCGCGGCGATCGTGCGGACCAGCACCCGCCATCCGACCTGGGAACGGTGCACCTCCTTGACCCGCCGGCGGACCTCGCGGAACGCCTCCAGCGAAGTGTCCAGCGGCAGCATGTACTCCATCTCTTCGAACTTCAGATGACGGTCGTTGGGTATGACCTCGTAGTTGGGCCCGACGACGTCCTTCTTCAGCTCTCCCGGAGGCATCAGGTCCGGTTCCTGGCCCGGCTTGTCCAACGTCCTGACCTGCGCCAGGTCACTGCGCGGATACCAGTAGAAGTCCACACTGCGGTGTGACCGGACCAGCTGGTCGAAATGCTCCAGAACCCAGTCGATGTGCGTCATCCAATTCTGCCGATGCAGCTCATGGGCTTCTTCCAGCTGCAGAGTGACCGAGGTCAGAATGCCGAGAGTTCCCAGCGACACCTGCGCGGCACGCGCCAGCGGATCCGAAGGATCCTCTCCGGCGTCCACACCGAAGGGCAGCACCTCGCCGGTCCCCGTGACCAGCCGACCGCCGATCATCGTCGAGGAGAGATTGCCCAGCGTGATGCCGCTGCCGTGGGTCCCAGTGCCGAGAGCCCCGGCGATCGTCTGGTAGTCGACGTCGCCCAGGTTCTCCATGGCGAGCCCGAACTGCTCCAGTTCTGCGCCCAGCTCACTCAGCCCCGTGCCGGGAAGGATGCTCGCCCGTCCCAGATCAGGGTCTGCTTCGACGACGCCGCTCATCCGGTCCAGCGAGACCAGCACGTCATCTGTGTTCATCAGAGGCGTTGAGGAGTGCCCTGAACCGATGGGGCGCACACCGCTGCCCCGGCGTCGGGCGCGTCTGACGAGGCGAACCACGTCGCGCTCATTCCCTGGCCGTGCCAGCTTCTGCGGAGTGAAGCTGATGCTCCCGGACCAGTTCTCGACGCTGCTGCGCGCCATGGATGCCTCCCTTCTCTCAACGAGCCCAGTTCTCGGAAGGCGGCGGCAGAGACTCGGTCTCTTCTGCCGCCGCCTCTGCCCGGCCCAGCGACTGTACGCCACTCTCCGCGCCGTACAGCGTGTGCCGTACTACCAGCACTGCACCTCAGAGGTGCCTCAGCGCGAGTACTCCAGCGATCCGAGGCCCTGCAGCACTTCCTCCGCCGTGACCTGGTGGTTGATCACCGAGGAGGTCCAGTCTCCCCACTGCGAGGCGTCCAAGGCATCACTGTTGCTGCCCAGGTTCTGCAGGCGCTTCGTCTCGTCCTCAGTGAAGCGCTGCGACGGCAGCGGCTCCAGGTGCCTGACATCATCAGCGGTCTTACCGATGTACTCCCCCACGCGAGTGCCGTAGTCGTCATGGATCATGAACAGGTGCCACAGGAAGCGTTCCTGGACCTGCGGTGCGGCCTGCTGGATCATGCCGCCGAGTTCTGCGACCAGGTGGTCACGCTCCCACCCGTTCATCGTGCAGTACCGCCCCCGGGCGTGGAGGTAGTCATTGGTGCGCTCCAGCGAGGCCGGAGCGAGCTGACCGGAGACCTCCGGCGGGTTGTTCGGCTTCTTCTCCGCCTCCTGCAGTCCCCCGGTGATCGAAGGCT
Organism: Nesterenkonia lacusekhoensis; assembly: GCF_017876395.1. Lineage (NCBI taxonomy): Bacteria > Bacillati > Actinomycetota > Actinomycetes > Micrococcales > Micrococcaceae > Nesterenkonia > Nesterenkonia lacusekhoensis. The sequence continues at coordinate 1,182,661 of NZ_JAGINX010000001.1, forward strand.
CGTAGTTCACATGCGGGTTCTGACCCGGCGCCACGTCCACGCCGAAGGACATCAGGCCTCCGCGCTGGTGGGTGTTGGCACCGCCTTCGACACCCTTGGGCGAGTTCACCGGAAGCTGGAGGTAGTTCGGGCCCACACGGTAGCGCTGCGTGTCCGAATAGCTGAATGTGCGGCCGATCAGCATCTTGTCGTCGGAGAAGTCCAGACCGTCCACCAGCACACCGGTGCCCATGGCGATCTGCTCGTTCTCGTTGTGATGGTCGTCCACGTTGCGGTTCAGCGTCATCGTGCCCAGGTGGCGCAGCGGGAACTGCTCCTCGGGCCAGATCTTGGTGTCGTCCAGGGGGTCCCAGTCCAGCTCAGGATGATCGTGGTCGTCCATGATCTGGACGTAAAAGTCCCACTGGGGATACTCGCCGCGTTCGATGGCGTCGAAGAGGTCACGGCTGGCATGCCCGGTGTCCTGGCCCTGAACCTTGGCAGCCTCCTCTGAGGACAGCGAGGCCACGCCGGCCCGCGGATGCCAGTGATACTTCACCAGCACCGTCTCGCCCTCAGCGTTGACCATCTTGTAGGTGTTGACGCCGAAGCCCTCCATATGGCGGTAGGTGGCGGGAATCCCGCGAGGGCTGAAGAGGTGATGAAGAACAGCGCCAGGTTGTTCCCCACCAGATCCCAGTTGCCCTCCTTGGTGTAGAACTTCACCGCGAAGCCGCGCGGATCGCGGGCAGCTTCCGAGGAATCCCGTCCGCCGATGACCGTGGAGAATCGGACGGCCAGCGGGGTCTTCTTGCCAGCCTCGGAGAAGAGCGCAGCGCGGGTGTACCTCGATGCCGGCTCGTCACCGATCGTGCCAGTGGCCTCGAACTCGCCGTAGGCCACGAATCCCCGGGCGTGGACCACACGCTCCGGGATCCGTTCACGGTCGAAGTGGGAGATCTTCTCCAGGAAGTGGTAGTTCTCCAAGGTCGCCGGTCCCCGCGACCCGATGGTGCGCATGTTCTGGTTGTACTGGACAGGATGCCCCTGCCGCGTGGTCAGGATCTGTTCGTCGCCAGCCAACTTCAACACGTTTCTTTCCGCATGGGGTGGACACGTCTGAGAGTAACAACCGAAGTCGCCTCTTACGAGAGGTTCAGAAGGACTCGCAGCGGCCGCTCACTGCTGCTTCTGGGGCTCGAAGGTCTCTTCCCCCTGGCGGAACGCACGCTGTGCGGCGTAGCTGTGCACCTCGCCCAGCGTCTGCCTCTGCTGCTCGGCGGCCTCGATGAGCTCTTCGAAGACGGCAGGGGCGACGCCCAGCGCTTCGGCATGATCGAGCATCGTCTTCCACCCGTGCATCTTGCCGGTGACCGCGGTGATCATCAGCTCAGCCTCCAGCACCATGCGGACCGGGGAACGGCCTGCCGGGCCGCGCCCATTGGGCTTGAGACGCGCGACCTTCTCTCCCGCCCAGGTCAGGGCCGTAGAGAAAGGTGGGCGCGGAAAGCCCTGCCGCTTCATCAGCTCCTGCAGGAAGGCGTGCTCCGAGCGGATTCCCTCTGCCACGGCGGAGACCTCCGGATAGACGGGTGTATCCACGAAATTCTCAGCCATCTGGAGGATCCGGTCGAGTCCCGCCGTAGCACCTGCCAGATGATCAGCCATGTACTGGCGCAGCAGCAGGGCGTCCACATGCTGCGGCAGACGGTGCTCCTGACCGGGCAGCTCCCTCTGGTGGGCGACCGGCGTGCTGCGGGGGCGCAGGGGCACGGACTCCGTCCCCGATCCACGCGCCATACCGTGGATCAGCTCCTCCAAGGCCTGCGCGGCGGACTTCTGAGGTCTCCACCCGAGCTGTTCCTCCGCCCGGGAACTGTCCATCACAGGGACCCGGTGGGCGATGTCCAACCACCCCTCATCCATGGGAATGACCCTGGCCCGGTGCGCGGCCCGCAGCAGCGGGCGCAGCGCCGCCCCGGGAACGTCGAGGTGTCGGCCCTGCCCGACGATCTGGGAGATGGTCTCGGCGGTGAGCAGGTCATCAGCACAGATGTTGAAAGCCCCGTGAGCTCTGCGCACCACGGCCTGGACGAACGCGGCGGCCACGTCATCGGCGTGCACCGCCTGCGTCCTCAGCCCCTTCGGCAGCGGCAGCACCGGAGGGCGGAAAGAGCTCAGCACCTGGACAGGTGCCCACGTCCCGGCGAAGTATCGCTGGATCTCCGCACCGGCGGAGGCTTGGAAGATCAGCCCCGGGCGCAGGCCGGCCACTGCGATCTCCGGATGCGCCTGAGCGAACTCGTCCAGGACTCGCTCCTGAGCCGCCTTGTCCACGCTGTAGTGCGAGGTCGGGATCCCTCCGGTCGGCCAGTCCTCCCCTCGGGGCCGGTCATCGTCCACCGGCGAGTAGGCCCCCACTGAGGAGGCCACTGCGATATGCCCGACTCCGGCCTTCTCAGCGGCTTCGAGCACATGTCGGGTCCCGTCCACGTTGACCCGCCGCAGCAGGTCGCGCTCCTTGTTCGGCTGGATCAGCCAGGCCAGGTGGATGACCGAATCCACCGACGCGAACGCCTCGGCCAGCGCGCTGCGCGACTCCTCGAACTGGATGTCAGCGCTGAGCCACTGAGCACCGCTGTAGGGAGCGGCGTCGACGTCGGGGAGTCTGCGCGCGATCCCGAGGACCGAGGCGACCTCCGGTGTGGACTGCAGCTGGTTCAGAACAGCGGTGCCGAGATTTCCGGTGGCACCGACGACGGCGATACGCAGAGACCCTCACTTCCTGATGCACTCATGCGGAGAGGCTGGACCTCCTCGGTGACAGACCATCACAGCGGCGTGCAGGGCTCAAGGGTCGGCGGACCGGCGCTCAGCTGCGTTCGGCCGCCGCTCGCGCCTGAAGCTCACGAGGAAGCTGCGAGGCATAGATCGTCTCGAAGATCGGCACGTCCACTCCCAGCTCACGGGCGTGAGCCACCACTGCTCCCACTTGGTCCCGCAGCTCGGAGGGCCGACCCTCCAGGAGGTCACGCTGCAATGAGGACGTGGTCGATTCCGGGAACTTCTGGGTGAACGTGCCCATGATGTCCTCCAGGTCCTGCTCCTGAAGGGAAGCACCTCGAGCGTTGCCCACGTTGAAGACCTCGAGCATGGCGTTGCGCACCAAGGCCTTGGTCTGTGGGACCGCGCGGGTGATGCCCACCGGTGCCCCGGAGAGCGCACCCACTCCCCCGTAGGAGGCCACCAGCGCGAGCTTCTTCCACAGCGCGGTCACGATGTCTTCACTCCACTGCGCCAGAAGTCCTGCCTGAAGGAGCGCGGCAGTGATGGCTTGGTCACCCTCCTGCCCCTCAGCGTCAGCCTCCCAGCGTCCGAGGATCAGATGCGCCTCGGGGCCGTTCAGAGAGACCTGGAGGGGTCCGGTGCGTTCGGCGATCACGACGGCGGTACCGGCCAGCACCTGCCGGGCAGCGACATGCTCGGCAGCCCGGGCCGGGGCGTCGACCCCGTTCTGCACGGTCAGCAGACGCCCCTGCGGGCTCAGCGCCGGTGCGGCCTCCTCAGCCGCCTGCGGCACCTGCCAGGCCTTCGTCGTCAGGATCACCAGGTCGAAGTCGGAGGAGGACGGGATCTCGGCGACGGTCCGCACAGTGCTGACCTCGTGGGAGTCTCCCCCGCTGACGATCGTCACCGGCACGCCGGCCTCAGCTTGGGAGACGGCTGCCCCGCGTGCCTTCAGAGAGACGCTGTGGCCGGCTTGAGCCAGCCGAGCACTGAGGTAGAGGCCCATGGCCCCTGCGCCGTAGATCAGAATCCGCATGGGGCCAGTACATCACGGGGCTCGGGGGCGCGCTCAACGATGAAGGCTGGACTGAACGAGCGCAGAATGCATCTGCAGATACGATGAAGGTCCGACCCGTGACCGGATCGGACCTTCATCTTTCTGTGGAGCATATCGGACTCGAACCGATGACCTTCTGTATGCCATACAGACGCGCTACCAGCTGCGCCAATGCCCCGTATTCTCTTGTTCTGTTTCCCCGGATCCCTCCGCGGCAACCCTTATACTCTAATCCACCTCTGAAGCATCATGCAAATCGAGATCGACACGCTCCACATCGGCATAGAGTCGGTCCAGCCCGTAGATGGTCCGCTCCTCCTCGTGCTGGACGTGGATCACCATATGACCATAGTCAAGAAGCACCCAGGTGCCGGAGTCGCGGCCTTCGCGGCGCAGCGGTGCAGAGGAATGCTCCTGCTTGAGCTGGACTTCGATCGCGTCCACGATCGCGTTGATCTGCCGATCCGACGGTGCGGAGCAGATGAGGAAGGCATCGGTGATGCCGATGCGCTCCCCGACGTCCAGACCGACGATATCGGTGGCAAGTTTGTCGGATGCGGCCGCGGCGGCAGTCCGAAGCTCTGCGAGAACAGTCTGTGAGATAGCCATGTCCTCTCCAGCTTAGAGCACGACGAAGAGGATGACGCCCACAGCCACCGCCAGCAGGACTGCGAGAATGATCACCAACCACAGCAGCATGCTCTGCCGGTTGGCCTGACGTGACGAATGCTCGACGATCTCGTCCAGCTCCAGACCGTGGGCACCGCGGGCCTGGATCGGCTCGATCTCCCCGGTGGCGTAGGGCTCCTCTTCGACGTCCTGGTCGGACTCGGCATGAGCGCGCAGCGCCTTGCGAGTGATGACCTCGGATTCGGGGCGCTGACGACGACGGCGGCGGCGCTCCTCGCGCTCTGCCTCCTCGCGCTCCTCCTGCTCCTTGCGCAGGCGCTCCTGGTTGGCCTGCATAGCCATGGCGGCCAGCGCCTGCTGCTTCTTCAGCAGCTCGGGGTCCACGCGGTGCGGATCGTCGCGCTGAGCGACCTGCTGGTTGAGCTCTTCAAGTTCGCGCAGCTTCTCGTCGTCGAGGACATCGAGAGAATCCGTCTCGCGCAGAAGCCTGCGCGACCGGCGGGAGGCCGGCACCGGGGCCTCCTCGTCATCGTCGGCTTCGCGCCCGGAGTCATCGCCGAGATTCGTGTCGTCGCCGAGTTCGACGTCGCCGTCGAGATCGGTGGTGTCATCCGGGTCCACCACTTCGTCCGGATCCTGAGCGCCGTCCTCATCGGCCGCCGCGCTCTGCAGCGGGTCCTGCTCGTCGACAGCAGTGTCCGCGTCGTCCCCTACAGCGAGCTCATCTGCAGCGGGTTCATCCGCATCTGAGTCCTCAGTCTGGTCGTCAAGGCCAGCGGGGTCCTCAGCGTCGGGTTCAGCCTTCTCCGCGAGGTCGTCGGCGTCGTCAGCCTCAGCGGCGTCGTCAGCCTCAGCGGCGTCATCCGCCTCTGCAGAGTCAGGCGCCAGTGTCAGCTCAGCATCGGCGGCTGAGTCCCGGTCCTCCTCGTCCAGGGCACCATCATCCTCAGCAGGTTCAGCCTCGGAGCTCTCAGACGTGGGAGCATCTTCCGGCTTGTCCTCCGGCTGAGCATCAGCCGGGGCGAGGTCCTCCTGGTCGGAGTCGACAGAAGCGTCGGTGACCGCTGGCATATCGACCTCGGTCCGGTCCTCCGGAGGCCGCGGAAGCGTGACGGATCCCTGCTCGTCCTCCGGCTGCTCCTGCTGGACGGACTCGTCCTCACCCTGTTCAGCGGGCTCATCCTGGGTCGCCAGCTCGGCCTCACGACGGCGGCGCAGCTCTTTGCGGGAGACAGGCAGATACCGGGCGCGGAGATCCTCTCCCCCGCCGCCATCCTGCTCGGTGGTATCTGCGCTCATGATGTGGCCTCCTGCGGACTGTGAAGGGTCCGTGATTCGTCTGTCTGCTCCATCGTAGGCGTGTCGGAGCCGGAGGGAGCGTCACTGCGGCCGCGTGTGGCCGAATCCAGTTCGTAGAGCCGGTGCTTGTTGATGTACTGCACCACGCCGTCGGGCACGAGGTACCAGACCGGCTTTCCGTCCTCCACACGCCGACGGCAGTCGGTGGAGGAGATGGCCATCGCCGGGATCTCCATCAGCGAGATCTGCTCCGTGCGCCCGAAGTCCTGTGAGACATAGCCCGGACGGGTCACAGAGACGAAGTGGGCGAGCTCCCAGAGCTCATCGACGTTCTTCCACGACATGATCTGCGCCATGGCGTCGGCACCGGTGATGAAGAAGAGCTCCGCCTGGGGATACATCCTGCGGAAGTCCCGCAGCGTATCGATGGTGTAGGTCGGCCCACCGCGATCGATGTCCACTCGAGACACGGTGAACCGCGGGTTGGAGGCCGTGGCGATCACCGTGAGCAGATACCTGTGCTCTGCCGCAGTGACGCTGCGGGAGGCTTTCTGCCACGGTTCGCCGGTGGGCACGAAGATCACTTCGTCCAGCTGGAACTCAGCGGCAACCTCACTCGCGGCCACGAGGTGACCGTGGTGGATGGGATCGAAGGTGCCGCCCATGATGCCCAGGCGGCGCGGGGACTGCTGAGCCAAGTGGTTCAGTGGTCCTCGTGAGCGCGGGCCGGCAGCTCCTTGCCCTTATTGGCGAAGGCGACGGTGGTCAGGAGAATCAGCATCAGAACGGCGAACATGATGATGCCGAACCATTCGGCGGGCATGAAGAGCTCAGTGTGCTGGTACATCTCAGAGCCCAGCAACATAGTGGCGAACGGCAGATTCAGCATGCCTCTCCCTTGTCAGAAGTCGAACGTGTCAGATGTCGAAGATGATGAAGTCTCTGGGGATCAGTCTACGGGAAAGGGCCCGGCGCGCGCGTCAGGCGCGGGTCTGGCCCTCACCGCGCACGACCCATTTGGTGGTGGTCAGCTCGCCCATACCCATGGGACCGCGCGCGTGGGTCTTCTGGGTGGAGATCCCCACCTCGGCGCCCAGCCCGAACTGGCCACCGTCGGTGAAGCGGGTGGAGGCGTTGACGATCACCGCGGCCGCGTCGACCTCAGTGACGAAGCGGTCCGCATTGGTCACCGAGTCGGTGACGATGGCCTCGGTGTGCCCGGTGCTCCACCGGGTGATGTGGTCCATGGCCTCATCCAGCGAGTCCACCACTGCCACAGCGATGTCCAGGTCCATGTATTCGGTGGCGAAGTCCTCGTCGGTGACTTCGGAGACCGTGCCGTACACCTGGTTCTTGGCGGGGTCCTCCGGTTCCTCGGCAGGAAGCCAGTGCCGGGCGCGCGGGTCCAGGTGCAGGTTGACTCCGGCCCGGTGCAGGGAACGCAGCACTTCGCGGCCGGCCTCCTCCGCCTGGGAGTGGATGAGCAGAGTCTCCGCGGTGTTGCAGACACTGGGCCGATGGGTCTTTGCGTTCAGCGCGATCTCCCGAGCCTTCTCCGGATCGGCGCTGGCGTCGATGAACAGATGCACATTGCCTTCGCCGGTCTCGATGACAGGCACCCGGGCATTCTGGACCACATGCTGGATCAGCTCTCGACCGCCCCGCGGAATGAGCACGTCCACCGATCCGCGCTGTGTCATCAGCTCGGTCGCGCCTTCGCGCCCATAGGCATCGATGGACTGAACGGCCTCCACCGGAGCTGCGGTGCTGCGCAGCGCCTCACGGATGATGGCCAGCAGCATCTCGTTGGTGCTCTGCGCCGCAGATCCTCCGCGCAGGACGGCCGCATTGCCGGATTTCAGGGCGAGGGCGGCGATGTCCACTGTGACGTTCGGGCGTGCCTCGTAGATGACCCCGAGCACCCCCAGCGGAACACTGATCTGACTCAGGCGCAGGCCGTTGGGAAGGGTGCGTCCCTGGATCACCCGGCCGATCGGGTCATCCAGTGCGATGATCTCTTCGACCGCCTGGGCGAGCTTCTCGATGCGTTCCTCGTCGAGGGCCAACCGGTCCAGCAACGCGCGGCTGAGTCCCGAGTCGCGTCCGCGCTCCAGGTCCTCTCGGTTGGCGGCCATCAGCGATGAGACCGACTCGCGCAGACCCGAGGCCACGGCGGCCAGCGTCCGGTCCTTATGCTCTCGGTCCAGACGGTTCAGAGTCCGGGAAGCGGCCCGAGCCCTGTCGGAGACGGTGCGGATGTCTTCTGCGATCTCTGCCATAGTCCTACCCTAACCCTGCTGGAGCCGGACCAGGTCGTCGGTGTGGACCACGGGACGTTCATAGTCATGCCCCAAGGACCGTCCCAGCTCAGCCGTGGTGCGCCCGAGCATCTGAGGCAGCTCCTCCGAGGAGAAGGCGGTCAGTCCGCGCGCCTGCACCACGCCGTCGGCATCTGTGATCTCCACCGGATCAGAGGCCTCGAAGTCACCGGTGAACCCAGTGATCCCTGCCGGCAGCAGCGACCGGCGGTCCTTGACGACGGCACGGACCGCTCCGGCGTCGATGACCAGCCGTCCCTTCACATGGGCCAGGTGGGCCAGCCAGGCTGAGCGCGCCCCGCGGCGTCGGCCCTGAGCCTGGAAGTAGGTGCCGACCTCTTCGCCGCAGAAGAGCGCACCGGCCTGAGCAGCTGAGGTGAGCATCGCAGGGATGCCGTTGGTGGCAGTGATGCGGGCAGCCTCGACTTTGGTGACCATTCCCCCAGTCCCGACGCCGGCCTTGCCGCGCCGACCCAGCGTGACGCCCTGCAGGTCCTCCTCCCCACGGACAGTGGGCACCGGCCGCCCGCCTTCGTCCGGCGGGCCGTCGTAGAGCGCGTCCACGTCGGAGAGCAGCACCAGAGCATCTGCCCGGATGAGATTCGCAGTGAGCGCAGCGAGGCGATCATTGTCGCCGAAACGGATCTCGTGGGTGGCCACCGCATCGTTCTCATTGACCACCGGGACCGCTCCCAGGCTCAACAGCTTCTCCAGTGCCCGCAGCGCATTGGTGTACTGAGTCCGCCGGATGAGGTCCTCCACCGTGAGCAGCACCTGGGAGACGGTGGTGCCATAGCTGGCGAAGGCCCGGGAATAGTGCGAGAGGAGCAGGCCCTGGCCCACTGCGGCGGCGGCCTGCTGAGTCGCCAGATCATGCGGACGCACGTTCAGGCCCAGAGGTGCCAAGCCCGCGGCGATCGCACCCGAAGAGACGAGCACGATCTGGGTGCCCCGGCGCTGCAGACTCTGCAGATCATCGACCAGCGCGTTGACCGCCTCCACAGAGATGCCCCCGTCCAGAGTGGTCAGGGAGGAGGAGCCGACCTTGATGACCAGGCGTCGAGCACGGGAGATGTCCTCGCGCCCGGAGATCACCGACTCAGTCAGCCGGGGCGTGCTCATCGTTCGTCCTCGGCATCGGGCCGGATGTAGTGCACCTCAGTCTCTCCCTGGTTCTCATAGCTCTGCTCGGCCTGATACTGAGCATCCATCTCAGCGCGGGTGGCGGCCTTGGCGGCGCGCCGATCCAGCTGCTCCTGACGCTTCTGCTCACGGGTGGGACGCTGACTGTCCTCGAAGCGCAGATCCGTGCCGCGCGGCCCCGTCAGGTGTTCGGCACCGGCGGCCATCGTCGGCTCCCATTCGAAGACGACGCCGTCCTCGTCGGAACCGATCAGCACAGCGTCACCCGGCTTCGCACCCTGGGAGAAGAGCTCATCCTCGATGCCGATCTTTGCGAGCCGGTCGGCCAGGTAGCCGACTGCCTCGTCATTGTTGAAATCGGTCTGCTGGATCCAGCGCTCCGGCTTGGCGCCGCGGACCCGCCACAGCGGTTCGCCGTTCTGCTCCTCCGGCGTCACCGTGAAGCTCTTCCGGTTCACCGCCTGGGGGCGAACAGTGACCTGGACCGGGGCGACGTCGACCTCGCGCTGCGCGCGTGCCTCCTCGACCAGCTCAGCCATGGCGAAGCCCAGAGAGCGCAGGCCCTCACGGTTGAGCGCTGAGATGTCGAAGACGCGGTATCCGCGTGACTCGAGTTCACTGCGGACCATCTCGGCCATCTCGGCCCCGTCCTGCAGGTCAGTCTTGTTCAGCGCGACCAGACGGGGACGCTCGTGCAGCGGCACCGCGTCGACAGCGCCCTCGGAGCCGCCGCCGGTCCCTTCGATCGTGTCAGGATCATAGGCGGCCAGTTCGGCCTCGATGGCCTCCAGGTCACCGATGGGGTCACGGTCGGTCTCCAGGGAGGCGCAGTCCAGGACATGGACCAGCGCGGCGCAGCGCTCCACGTGGCGCAGGAACTCATGGCCCAGGCCCTTGCCCTGGGCGGCGCCCGGGATGAGCCCAGGAACATCGGCCACGGTGAACCGGGTGTCCCCGGCCTCGACCACACCCAGGTTGGGCACCAGAGTGGTGAACGGGTAGTCGGCGACCTTTGGCCGTGCTGCGCTCATCGCGGCGATGAGGCTGGACTTCCCCGCCGAGGGGAATCCGACCAGGGCGATGTCCGCCACGGATTTGACCTCGAGGACGATGTCACGTTCCTCACCGGGGGTGCCCAGCAGGGCGAAACCCGGTGCCTTGCGCTTCCTGGAGGCCAGCGCCGCATTGCCCAGGCCGCCCTGACCTCCTTCGGCCACGGTGAAGCGGGCGCCGATGCCGACCAGGTCCGCGAGCACGTTGCCCTCACGATCCTTGACCACGGTGCCGTCAGGAACAGGAAGCTCCAGCGTCCGCCCCTTATGGCCGTGACGCAGGTCGCCCTGACCCACTCCCCCGTTCTCCGCGCTGCGGTGGGGGCGGTGGTGATAGTCCAGCAGAGTGGTGGTCTGTGCACTGACCACCAGCTCCACAGCGCCGCCGTCGCCCCCGTTGGCGCCGTCCGGGCCGCCCAGCGGCTTGAACTTCTCGCGGTGCACGGAGACGCAGCCGTTGCCTCCCTGGCCGCCGGCCACGTGCAGCACCACGCGGTCCACGAAATGTGCCATGACTGCTCTCCTCGCTGCCGGAGTGGGACCGGCTGTTAAGACAGAACAAGGGTGGACCCGAAGACGGGCCCACCCTTGACTCTACGTGTCAGATCGTCTGTGCAGGCCTGTTCAGGCTGCTGGGACGATGTTCACGACCTTGCGGCCGCGACGGTTGCCGAATTCCACCGAACCGTCGGCGAGGGCGAAGAGCGTGTCATCGCCGCCGCGGCCGACATTGGTGCCGGGGTGGAACTTGGTGCCGCGCTGGCGGATCAGGATCTCGCCGGCGGAGACGTTCTGGCCGCCGAAACGCTTGACGCCGAGGCGCTGTGCGTTGGAATCGCGGCCGTTGCGAGTGGAGCTCGCACCCTTCTTATGTGCCATAGGTCTGCCTGCCTCTCAGGATGATGGACGGGAATTCTGTGGAAAGTCTGCCGGTGGGCAGAAGGTCAGCCGACGGAGGTGATCTTCACCCGGGTCAGCTCAGAACGGTGACCCTGGCGCTTCTGGTAGCCGGTCTTGTTCTTGTACTTGTGAATGACGACCTTCTTGCCACGGACGTTCTCCAGAACCTCAGCCTCGACCTTGACCTTGGCCAGCTTCTCGGCTCCGGTGGTGACCTTGTCCCCGTCCACCAGCATCACTGCCGGCAGCTCAATGGTGCTGCCTGCCTCGGCGGGGACGCGGTCAAGGGTCACGAGGTCTCCGACGGAAACCTTCTCCTGGCGGCCGCCTGCGCGGACAATCGCGTACACCACTTGGGACTCACTTCTCTCGATGAATAAAACGGACATAATTCATGCGCCTGTGACAGCGCATGGAAGACATGACGGTGCCGATGACACCAGGGATCTACTGTACGGCATATCCCCTTCCCCGGCAAGCGATCGCGCGTCGTACACGTGCTGCGCTGCGCGCCATCGCCGACGGGGACTGTTCAGCTGTTCCTCTTCGGGGAGGAGATGTCTTCGGCCTTCACACCGACGCCGAACATCATCGGCTCAGCGGAAGGCTTCTCCTCCTGCTTCTTCTGCTCCTCCGCCGCGACCTGAGCCGTGGTGGACGAGAAAGTCTTGGCAGGCCCGGAGACTGCCGCTGAGACCTGCTGAACCTCTCCGGCGGCACCTTGGGAGGCGCCGGCCGCACGGCGTCGGCGCGGCGGCCGGGCTGCAGAGCCCTGTTGAGCCGTCGAAGTGCGTGAGCTCAGGACCTGGTCCAAGGAGTCCAGGGAGAGCTTTTCCTCGGCCTTCTCAGGGTCGGCCTGCTGGGCTGCCTTCTTCCGGCCGGAGCCTGCCCCCTGCGTCTCTCCGCGGGGAACCGGGACCTCTTCTCCGCCGATGGTCAGCACGGGCTGCTCCTGCTCCGATGCCTCGTGATCCTTCCGGCCGCCGGACTTATGTTCAGAACCGGACTTCTGTTCAGAGTCGGACCTCTGCTTCCGCCCGGAACCCTTCTTGGATCCTGAGCCCTGCTTCTGCCCGGAGCCCTGCTGGGCCCCCTCTCGTGGGCCGGAATCCTCAGCCTCATCCTGCTTGCCGGTGGTGGCTGCGGCCACCTGAGCCAGCGCCTGGCGGGCCTTCTCGGTCTTCTCCCTCTCCTCCTTGGACTGCTCGGCCGAGGAGTCGTTGGAGTGTGAGCCGTTCTCCGAGGAGCCGCCTCCGCCGCGACCACCCTTGGACTTGCGGCGCTTCTTGGAGCTGCGCCCGCCCTGCTGCTCCCCGTGGGAGTTATAGGCCGGGCGGTGCTCGATCGGCTCCTCATGGGTGATGATGCCGCGGCCGGCGCAGTGCTCACAGCCCTCGGAGAACACCTCCAGCAGCCCGGTGCCCATGCGCTTACGCGTCATCTGGACCAGACCCAGCGAGGTCACCTCGGCCACCTGATGCTTGGTGCGGTCCCGTCCCAGGCATTCGACCAGGCGGCGCAGCACCAGGTCGCGGTTGGATTCCAGGACCATATCGATGAAGTCGATGACGATGATGCCGCCGATGTCGCGCAGCCGGAGCTGGCGGACGATCTCCTCGGCGGCCTCCAGGTTGTTGCGGGTGACCGTCTCTTCGAGGTTGCCGCCGGAGCCGGTGAACTTGCCGGTGTTGACGTCCACCACGGTCATCGCCTCAGTGCGGTCGAAGACCAGCGATCCGCCTGAGGGCAGCTTCACATTGCGGTCCAGGGCCTTGTTCAGCTGTTCGTCGATGCGGTGGTGGGCGAAGATGTCCCCGTCGCCGGGCTGCCCGTCCTGCGGAGTCTCCCACTTCGTGAGACGATCCAGCAGATGCGGAGCCACGTAGGTGACGTAGGCCTCGACGCTGTCCCACGTCTCGTCCCCCTGGATCTCCATGGAGGAGAAGTCCTCGTTGAAGACGTCACGGACCACCTTGATGGTCAGGTCCGGCTCGGAGTAGAGCAGCTCAGGCGGGAGCACCTTCCGATCCTGCTCCTGCTCGCGGATGGACTCCCAGAGAGCCCGCAGGCGGTTGATGTCATTGGTGAGCTCCTCCTCGGAGGCGCCCTCTGCGGCCGTGCGGACGATCACGCCGGCGTCCTCAGGCATGTGCTCCTTGAGGATCTTCTTCAGGCGGGAGCGCTCGGTGTCCGGCAGCTTGCGGGAGATCCCCGTCATCGTTCCGCCTGGGACGAAGACGAGGTAGCGGCCGGGCAGGGAGACCTGGCTGGTCAGCCGGGCGCCCTTATGTCCCACCGGGTCCTTGGTCACCTGGACCAGCACAGGGTCACCGGACTTCAGAGCGTTCTCGATCTTCCGCGGCTTTCCGCCCAGATTCGCAGCGGACCAGTCGACCTCACCGGCGTAGAGCACCGCGTTGCGCCCGCGACCGATGTCCACGAAGGCCGCCTCCATGGAGGGCAGCACATTCTGGACCTTGCCCAGGTAGACATTGCCGATCAGCGAGTCCTGGGTGGTGTTGGAGACGTAGTGCTCAGCCAACACGCCGTCCTCGAGCACGCCGATCTGGATCCGCTCGCCGCGCTGACGCACGATCATCTTGCGGTCCACCGACTCGCGGCGGGCCAGGAACTCTGCCTCCGTGATGACCTGGCGCTTCCGGCCGCCTTCGCGGGATGCGCGGCGTCGCTGCCGCTTGGCCTCCAGCCGAGTGGATCCCTTCAGGCTGGTGACCTTGTCCGGAGCATCGCTCTCAGCGGCCTCCCGAGGCGCACGCACACGGGTGACCGTGTGGGCCTCGTCGCTCTCCTCCTCGAGCTCCATGTCCATGGAGCCACGACGACGGCGGCGACGCTTGCGGATGACCTGCTCCTCCTCGGCCTCGCTGCCGGAGGATGCTGAGTCCTGCTTCTGGTCGGCGGAGGCGCCGGAGCCTGACGCCTCGGCCTCTGCCCCGTCATGGGAGTCGTCGGCCTGTTGGCCGTCCTGGTCCTGGCGATTCTTGTTGCGGCCTCCGCGACGACGCTTGCGACGCGGCTTGCGGCCGCCGCCGTCGTCCTGGCTCTGCTGATCTTCGGCGTACTGGGTCTGCTGCGCGTCGTCGGAGGAGTGTTCCTCGGGCTCCTGGTGCTCAGCAGGACGCACTCTGACGGGTTCCACCGAGTCCAGATCCGGTGCCTGGAAGAGCGGAGTGAAGACGTCAGCGCCTGACGACTGGGGTGTAGGGGTGTCGGTCATGTATGCAATTGCTCCTGCCGTCTCCGGCGGTGCCACACTCACCAGCTGGCGGAGGCGACGATTCTCTCGTGTCGCCGGCCTCGTTGCCCCGTCCTCTCACCACGGGTGCGGCCTTCGAACTGCCTGTGTTGTCTCAAAAACCTTGTCTTCTCAGCTCTGCCGGGACTCGCCGGGCGCTGCCCCACTATCTGGGCGCGCTCTGCACGGCTGTCCGGCCGTCCGTCATCACTGGCTGTGGTGCCGCGTCTCTTCCGCGGCGACTCGACGGAATGTCCAAAGCCTTCTCGATACTCGGGTGTGGTCCGCATCTCGATAACCCCCAGTATCGCACACCTGCCCGGAGCCGCCGGCATCACGGCGTCGTCGGTGCCGAGCACAGGCGCGTAGAATCGCAGTATGGCAGTTGAGACGACGCCGGGCGTGTCGCAGGGCACCCCCGAGGAGCCGCGGGCAGGCCGGAGCAGCACTGCCGGGCAGGCAGACGTCCCCCACGTGGCGCGGGACCGCGGGCTGGGCCTCTGGCTGGTGATCACCGGACTCGTCGCCGCGGCGGCGACCTTCCTGCTGCTCTACGAACGCATCCAGCTGTGGCAGGACAGCAGCCATTCCACTGCCTGCGACATCAGCCCGTGGGTCTCCTGCGGCCAGGTCATGGAGTCCTGGCAGGCCTCGACCTTCGGCTTCCCGAACATCTTCATCGGCGTGGTGGGCTTTCCGCTGATCATCGCGATCGGCGTCGGACTGCTGGGGCGTCTCCTCCTGCCCCGCTGGTACTGGGTCGGCCTGCAGGCCGGGGTGCTCTTCGCCCTGGGCTTCTGTGTGTGGCTCTGGTCCCAGGCCGTCTACGTGATCGGGGCCCTGTGCCCCTACTGCATGATCGTCTGGGCCGCCGTCATCCCGATGGCCGCCGCGGTGACCGCACGCAACATCATCTGTGGAGTCATCCCTGCCGGAGAGGGCCTGCGGCGGGCGGCCCGCGACTGGTGGTGGGTGGCCGCGCTTCTGCTCTACCTGGCGGCGGCCGCCAGCATCATCGTGGAGTTCCCACAGATCCTCACCTTCTGATCAGTTCTTCTTCCTCCCCTGACCTGGACGTTTCGCTAGCCGACCTAGCCGGACAGCATCTGTTCAGGCGTGGGGGCGACTGCCAGAATGAGGGTGCACCTACCTGTCTGCACACACCTACTGAGGAGATGCCATGTCACAGACCGTCAATGCTGTCGTGGTCAAGGAGAAGAACGCCCCGGCGGTCGTCGAGCAGATCGTGATCCCGGACCCGGGACCCGGCGAAGTCGTCGTCGACGTCCTGACCTGCGGCGTCTGCCAGACCGATCAGCACTTCCAGCAGGGCGAGGTGGGAGACAACTTCCCCTACCTGCTGGGCCACGAGGCCACTGCTCGAGTCTCCGAGATCGGCGAGGGCGTGACCAACGTCAAAGTCGGCGACAAGGTCATCCTGAACTGGCGCGCCGTCTGCGGCGAATGCCGCGCCTGCGCCAAGGGTGACCTGAAGTACTGCTTCAACACCCACAACGCCGCACAGCCTATGACACTGACCGATGGGACCGAGCTGGAGGCCGCGCTGGGCATCGGCGCCTTCGCGGAGAAGACTCTGGTCCACTCCGGCCAGTGCACCGTCATCGATGACGTCGACGACTCAGCCAACGCCGCGGTGGGCCTGCTGGGCTGCGGAGTGATGGCCGGCATCGGCGCCGCGATCAACACCGGTGAGGTCAAGCGTGGAGAGTCGGTGGCCGTCATCGGCGCCGGCGGAGTGGGCACTGCCGCCATCGCCGGAGCCAAGCTCGCCGGAGCGACGACCATCATCGCAGTGGACCTCGACCCGCGGAAGCTGGAGAAGGCCGAAGAGCTCGGTGCGACCCACACGGTCAACTCGAAGGAGACCGACGCAGTGGAAGCCATCCGAGAGCTGACCGGCGGGTTCGGCGCAGATCTCGTGATCGATGCCGTGGGCATCCCTGCCACCTATAAGCAGGCCTTCTACGCCCGCGACCTGGCTGGCCGTGTGGTGCTGGTCGGTGTGCCGGATGCCTCCCTGACCCTGGAGCTGCCGCTCCAGGACCTCTTCAGCCGCGGCGGATCGCTGAAGTCCTCCTGGTACGGCGACTGCCTGCCGTCCCGCGACTTCCCGATGCTGGTGGACCTGTACCAGCAGGGCCGTCTGGACCTGGATGCCTTCGTGACCGAACGGATCACCCTGGACAAGGTCCAGGAGGGCTTCGACACCATGAACCGCGGCGAGGTGCTGCGCTCCGTGGTCGAGATCCAGGCCTGAGCCGCATCACGTCCCAGGAACACCCCGCAAGGATGAGGAGCACAGCATGAACGCACGTATCGAGCACCTGGAGACCTCCGGAACCTTCTCCCTGGACGGCGAGACCCACCAGGTGGACAACAACATCTGGATCGTGGGCGACGATCAGGAGGTCATCGTGATCGATCCAGCCCACGACGCCGAGGCCGTGGAGAAGGCGGTGGACGGCCGTCGGGTGGCCGCAATCCTGCTCACCCACGCCCACGATGATCACATCGGCCAGGTCAAGGACGTCCAGGCCCGCATCGGCGGCGACATCCACCTGAACTGGGAGGACAAGGTCCTCTGGGAGCAGGTCTACCCCGACGGGGAGCCGGATGTGAAGATCTCCGACGGAGACACCTTCACCGTGGCAGGAACGACGCTGAAGGCGCTGCACACCCCCGGCCACTCCCCCGGCTCCACCTGCTACTACGCGGCAGACCTGGAGGGTGGTGTGGTCTTCGGCGGAGACACCCTCTTCAACGGGGGCCCCGGCGCGACCGGACGCTCCTACAGCAGCTTCGAGACCATCGTGGATTCGATCCGCACAGTGCTCTTCGCTCTGCCTGAGGACACCGCCGTGAAGACAGGCCACGGTCCTTCGACCACAGTCGGTGCGGAGAAGCCCACCGTGGATGAGGCTGTGAAGAACAACAGCTGAGGTCTCAGCCGCTGAGCATCTCAGAAGCAGCACGACCCCGGGCACGGACCGCTGTGCCCGGGGTCGTGCTGCGTCCGCCGCCGTGCCGTCGGCCACCGCGGCCGGACGGAGGGGCAGATCAGCCCAGCGGGCCCGGGGTGCCCGGTCTCAGCTCCCAATGCCGGCGATAGGTGTCCACCACGGCCTGCTCCACCTCGGATATGGTCAGCCCGGGGAGCAGATCCGCGGCAGCCCCTGCGGTGAGAGGATCCCATTCCAGGCCCAAAGCGTCATAGGCCTCGGTGAGCACGCGGCGGATGGGTGCACCGTCCTCGACCACCACAGAGGTGGAGAACAGCCAGCCGGAGCCGACCTGACGCTGGGCGGTTCCCACAAGTTTGATGCGGACATCCGGCTCTCCGGGCATCACCGCATGGACGGAGTGCTCCCCGTAGCAGTACTCCGCAGGGATGGGCCCCAGCAGCGCATCCACCCCACAGCGCTGCAGCGCCTCGACGAAGAGCGCTCCGAACGCACGGAAACGGTCCTGCGACTCGCGGATCGGGTCTGGATCCGGCTCGATATGGTCGATGACCAGTGAACCGCCATGGTATGCGGCGGCACGTCCTCCGGCTCGGCGCACCAACGGAGCGAATCCGTTGTCGGCGCAGGCCTCGACCGCGGCGCGAAAGCCCGGCAGCTTCTGGTCCCGCTGGCCGAAGGCGACAGTGGGCAGAGGCTGATAGATGCGCAGCATGGGGCCTGTGGCCAGCGGGTCGTGCGGATCCTGGGCATATCGGCGAGTGCCGCGGAGCAGCTCGATGGCCAGATCGAGATCTCTGGAGGCCCCGAGACTCTCCGGCTGCCTATAGAGCAGCAGCGACCCGGCTTCACTCATGAGAAATGAGTCTACGGTCCCTGCGCTCACCTGCTGAAATCTCGGCCGCCCTTCTGCGCCCGCCCGCCGGCACACCGCCCACAGCGCACCGCCCACAGATCTGCCGGGCAGCACTGTCAGGTCCTCCCTGACGGCACTCACAGCTGTTAGCATGAGCCCTATGGCACGGATCACGCCTCTCGAATGGCCCGTCCTCCGTCAGCTGCGCTCCCGGGATTCCACCGGCCGCGGCGCTGCTGTCACGTCGCAGAAGACGCGCCGGACCGCTCCGCGGACCGAAGATGCCGACACCGTGGTGCAGAGCGTCTGCCCCTACTGCGCGGTGGGCTGCGGGCAGAAGGTCTATGCCAAGGACGACCGTGTCATCCACATCGAAGGCGATCCAGACTCACCGATATCCCGGGGCAGGCTGTGCCCCAAGGGAGCGGCCAGCGAACAGCTGGTCAACTCCTCCGGCCGCCAGACGAAGGTCCTCTACCGTGCACCCCGAGCCCGGGAGTGGGAGGAGCTCGATCGGGACCGGGCGCTGAATATGATCGCCGACCGCTTCGTCGAGTCGCGCCGTCGTCATTGGGAGGATGAGGACGAGCATGGCAACCCAGTGAACCGGACCATGGGCATCGCCAGTCTGGGCGGAGCGACCATCGACAATGAAGAGAACTATCTGATCAAGAAGCTCTTCTCGGCTGCCGGCGCCGTCCAGATCGAGAACCAAGCCCGCATTTGACACTCTTCCACGGTTCCCGGTCTGGGAACCTCGTTCGGGCGCGGGGGCGCCACACAACCCCAGCAGGATCTGGCCAACGCCGACTGCATCATCATCCAGGGATCCAACATGGCCGAGTGCCACCCCGTCGGATTCCAATGGGTGACAGAGGCTCAGCAGCGCGGAGCGCGCGTGATCCACATCGATCCCCGCTTCACCCGCACCAGCGCTGTGGCCGATAAGCATGTCGCTCTGCGTGCCGGCAGCGACATCGTCCTGCTCGGTGCGCTGATCAACTACGTGTTGAGCAACGACCTGCACTTCGACGAGTACGTCCGGCACTACACCAATGCCGCCACCATCGTCTCGGAGGACTACCAGGACACCGAGGACCTGAACGGGCTCTTCTCCGGGTATGACCCACAGAAGGGCACCTACGATGCGACGTCCTGGTCCTATGCTTCCCGCGGAGATGACGAGAAGGTCGAGGAGCCTGGGACAGAACCGGAGAGTGACGTCGCTGAGCCGCATGAATACGGCGCCGGCGGCCCGGCGCTGCGGCACGCGGACGTCGCGCGGGACGATTCCCTGCAGGACCCCCGCTCGGTCTTCCAGCTGCTGAAGCGTCACTACCGGCGATACACCCCCGAAATGGTCGAAGAGACCTGCGGCATCTCTGCTGAGGACTTCCATTACCTGGCGGAGTCGATCACGAAGAATTCGGGTCGCGAACGCACCACGGCGTTCTGCTATGCCGTCGGGTGGACCCAGCATGCCCAAGGCGCCCAGTTCATCCGAACGGCCGCAGTGTTGCAGCTGCTGCTGGGCAATATGGGACGTCCCGGCGGCGGAATCGTCGCCCTGCGCGGCCATGCGACCATCCAGGGCTCCACCGACATTCCGACGTTGTTCAACCTGCTTCCTGGGTACCTCCCCATGCCGGAGGCAGGTCAGCACGACAGTCTGGAAGACTTCACCGGAGCCATCGGCTCAAAGCTCCAGAAGGGCTTCTGGGCCAACGCGGATGCCTACACCGTGAGCCTGCTCAAAGCGTGGTTCGGCGACGCCGCCCATGAGGGAAATGACTACGCCTTCGAGTATCTGCCGCGTCTGACCGGCGCCCACGGCACCTATCAGACGGTGGAACGGATGCTCCGGGACGAGCTGGACGGATACTTCCTCGTCGGGCAGAACCCGGCAGTGGGTTCAGCCAACGGGAAAATGCAGCGCATGGGCATGTCCCACCTGAAGTGGCTGGTGGTCCGTGACTTCAGCCTCATCGAGTCAGCGACATGGTGGAAGGACGGCCCGGAGATCGAGAGCGGCGAGCTGCGCACCGAAGACATCGACACCGAGGTGTTCTTCATGCCGGCGGCCAACCACACGGAGAAGGCCGGATCGTTCACGCAGACTCAGCGGCTTGTCCAGTGGCGGCACCAGGCTGTCACTCCGCCCGATGACGCTCAGAGCGAGCTGGAGTTCTTCCACGAGTTGGGCAGGCGCATCCGTGCCCGGGTCGCGGACTCCTCTGACCCGCGGGACCGTCCTCTGCTCGATCTCACCTGGGACTACCCCACTGATGAGCATGGGGAGCCTGACCCCGAGTCTGTGCTCCGAGAGATCAACGGATACTACGTCAGCGGCCCGGACGCCGGCACGCCGCTGTCAGCCTTCACCCAGATGCGGGCCGACGGCTCCACTGCCGGAGGGTGCTGGATCTACACAGGCATCTTCGCTGACGGGGTCAACCAGGCGGCACGGCGCAGACCGGGCCATGAACAGGATGAGACCGCAGCCGAATGGGCATGGGCCTGGCCCGCCAACCGGCGCATCCTGTACAACCGTGCTTCGGCTGACCCGGAAGGCCGGCCGTGGAGCGAACGCAAGAAGCACGTCTGGTGGGATCAGGAGAACGGGCGGTGGACCGGCCGCGACGTCCCCGACTTCCCCGAGACGCTCGCTCCCGGGACGAAGTCACATCCCGATGCCGGAGGACCTGATGCGTTGGCCGGCGATGATCCGTTCATCATGCAGGCCGACGGCAAAGGGTGGCTCTTCGTACCCAACGGGCTGGTGGACGGCCCGATGCCCACTCACTATGAGCCTCCGGAATCGCCCATCTCCAATCCGCTCTATGAGCAGCAGAGCAATCCAGCCAGGATCACCCTGCCCCGCCGTGACAATCTGCTCGCGCCCTCGGCCGCTCACCGCGGCTCCGAGGTCTACCCGCACGTGTTCACCACCTATCGCCTCACCGAGCACCACACGGCCGGAGGCATGAGCAGGTTCCTTCCCTACCTCTCAGAGCTGCAGCCGGAGATGTTCTGTGAAGTCTCGCCGGAGTTCGCAGAGCTGGTCGGCCTTGAGAACTACGGATGGGCCACCATCATCTCTCCACGCTCGGCCATCGAAGCTCGCGTGCTGGTCACAGACCGTGTCCGTGCGCTGACGGCCGGGGGCAGACGCATCCACCAGGTGGGCCTTCCCTACCATTGGGGCACAGGGACGGATGCAGTGGTCGAAGGCGACGCCGCCAACGACCTGCTGGGCATCACGTTGGACCCCAACGTGCAGATTCAGGGATCGAAGGCCGCCCAGTGCGACGTCATCCCTGGACGGCGACCGCGCGGCCAGGCGCTGCTGGATCTGGTGGAGAGCTACCGACAGCGAGCAGGGATTACCGTGGAGACAGGCAACCAGAAACTCACCGCGCCCTACCCGCAGCCCGAGACTACGACCAGCGAGGAGGATTGATGCGCTCGCTCACCGAAGACCCCGCTCGCAGCGCTGAAGCCCACGGGGAACGTGCCCAGGAGCGGAAGTCATTCTTCACCGACACCTCTATCTGCATCGGCTGCAAGGCCTGCGAGGTGGCGTGCAAGGAATGGAACCGCAACCCGATGGACAGTGATCTGGGCCTGCTGGAGTCCTCCTACGACAACACGGGGTCACTCGGTGCCAATACGTGGCGCCACGTAGCGTTCGTGGAGCAGGACCAGGAACGCATCCAGGCTGCTCGGGAGTCCGGCAGAAAGCTCGTCAGCCTCGGCATGCCAGGGGTGGGGCCGCCGTCCTCGTCCGGAGCCCCCGGCCCATCCGGGGACAGAGACACCACTCCCCCGGACACTGCTGAGTTCCGCTGGCTCATGTCCTCAGACGTGTGCAAGCACTGCACCCATGCCGGCTGTCTGGACGTCTGTCCCACCGGAGCCCTGTACCGCACTGAGTTCGGAACGGTGAAGGTCCAGGAGGATATCTGCAACGGGTGCGGCACATGTGTGGGCGGGTGCCCCTTCGGCGTGATCGAACGCAGGGACGAAGGCATCATCCGCGCCAAGACGGAGCGGAACCAATCGCGCTACGCCCAAGAGATCCCCAACGAGGGTACTGCCAATAAGTGCACGTTCTGCCATGACCGCCTGGTGGACGGGCAGACACCGGCCTGCGCCCAGACCTGTCCGACGACCTCGATCAAGTTCGGCGAGCACACCGATATGGTCCACCAGGCCCGTGAACGCGTGGCTCAGCTGCACAGCGAAGGCATGACCGAGGCTCGGCTCTATGGGGCCAACCCTCAGGACGGCGTCGGGGGCACAGGGTCGGTCTTCCTGCTGCTCGACGAGCCGGAGGTCTATGGCCTGCCACCCGATCCGCGCGTGCCCACCAAGGACCTGCCGCGGATGTATAAGCACACTGTGGTCGCCGCAGCCGGCATGCTCGCCGCGGTCGGTGCCTCCTTCGCCTGGGGAGGCCGTAGATGACGACATCGCCTCATGACAGCCACCGACCGCCGGAGACTCGCCGCAGCCGGAGGAAGGGGCAACGGGCTGAGGAGGGCGCTCGGGAAGTCCCGCTGGTGGAGAAGCCGCAGTTCTCCTCCTACTACGGTCGGCCAGTGGTGAAAGCACCGCCGTGGGGTGACGAGATCGCGGCCTACCTCTTCCTCGGCGGCCTGGCCGGAGGATCATCGCTGCTCGCCGTCGGCGCCCGGTGGACCGACCGGCCCCTGCTGCGCCGTAACGCCCGGCTGACCGCACTGGGGGCCGTCGGGCTGGGGACCGCTGCATTGATCCACGACCTGGGCCGGCCGGAACGCTTCCTCTATATGCTTCGCACGTTCAAACCGACCTCCCCCATGAGCATGGGGACGTGGCTGCTGAGCTCCTTCAGCACTGCGGCCGCCGTGACGGCGGCCGTCGAAGTGGACCGGTTGTCGGTCTGCAGGCTTCCTCTCGGGCCGGCGCGGCGTGTGCTGCGTGTATGCGAGAGTCCGGCCGAGGTCGGCACCACGCTGCTGGCCGCTCCTCTGGCGAGCTACACCGGCGCACTCTTGGCCGACACCGCGGTGCCGACGTGGAACGCCGGTCGCGACGAACTGCCGTTCCTCTTCGCCTCCTCAGCGGCACTCGCCGCGTCTGGAGCGGCCCTGGTCTCGACGCCGCCCGGGCAGACTCAGCCCGCCCGGGGGCTCTCCGCCGCGGCGGCCATCGGTGAGGTTGCCTCGATGAAGATTATGAAGAAGCGGATGCACCCGGCAGAGGCCGAGCCGTTGGAGAACGGCGCGCCCGGCACGATGCTCAGATGGGCCGAACGGCTGACTCTCGCCGGCACCGCCGGATCGGTCCTGCTGGGTGGGCGCCGTCCCACGGCAGTACTCAGCGGTCTGCTGCTGCTGGGCGGCTCTGCTCTGACCCGTGTGGGCATCCTGCGCGCGGGCATCAGCTCAGCAGAGGACCCGCGGCACACGATCGAGCCGCAGAAGGATCGGCTCGAGCGGCGGCGTGCACGAGGAGTGGTGGACGACTCGATCACCACAGCTGGCTGAGACGTGCGGTCCGGCGGCTACCTGACCTCGATCAGGGTCTGAGACTCCTCCGGCAGCGCTGTGGTGTGTCCGATGACCGGATAGCCCGGGACCTCGCCCACCACCAACAGGCCGCCGGAGGTCTGTGCATCGGCCAAGACCAGCAGGTCTTCTTCGGTCACCTCTGCTCCGGTGGACAGATGGTCGCGCACCCATTCCAGATTGCGCCGCGTCCCGCCGGAGACGTAGCCGTCCCGCAGCGCCTCGGCGGCACCCGAGACCAGCGGGACCGCTGCCGAATCGAGGCGGGCGCCCACTCCTGAGCCGCGGCACATCTTGTAGAGGTGGCCCAGCAGGCCGAAGCCGGTCACGTCGGTGGCAGCACGCGCCCCGACGGACTGAGCGGCTTCTGAGGCCTCCCGGTTCAGCGTGACCATCGTCTCAACCGCCTCCGCGAAGACCTCCCCTGTGGCCTTATGACGGTTGTTCAGCAGTCCCAGCCCCAATGGCTTGGTCAGCGTCAGCGGCAGACCGGGCTCTGCGGCGTCGTTGCGCAGCAGAGATGCGGAATCTGCCGTCCCGGTGACGGAGAGGCCATACTTCGGCTCCGGATCATCGACGGTATGACCACCGATCAGCGGGCAGCCGGCCTGCTCCGCGACAGCCAGGCCACCGCGCAGGACCTCCGCCAGCAGCTCCATCGGCAGAGTTCCCCTCGGCCACCCGACCAGATTGATCGCCACCCTGGGGGAGCCTCCCATGGCATAGATGTCGGAGAGAGCATTGGCCGCGGCGATGCGGCCCCAGTCGTAGGCGTCGTCGACCACCGGTGTGAAGAAGTCAGCCGTGGAGAGGATGGCGGTCTGACCGTCGAGGCGCACTGCCGCGGCGTCGTCACCGTTGTTGAGCCCGACGATCACCTGGTCCGCCTCCGGCGTGCCGAGACCGCTGAGCACCTCCTCGAGCTCACCTGCGGGGATCTTGCAGGCACACCCGCCTCCGTGTGCGTAGGTCGTCAGGCGGACTGCTCCGGTTCCAGCTGAAGGTGCACGCTCAGTCATACCGCGAGTATAGGAGAGGCCTCCTCCGGCGGCCATACCCCGTCCAGAGGGCAGGAATCTCGCGCTGACCAGCATGAACTGCGGCACTCCGTCCCCGCCGCCGACGTGGTAATTTGAGCCGTGGAGGTGTATGGGTCCTGGTGGGCTCCGCGGTCTTCAAAACCGTTGAGACCGAGTACCTCGGTCTGGCGGGTTCGATTCCCGTCCACCTCCGCCAAACCTGTTCCCACCCCGACGAGGAGGCTGGACGTGGTTGAGGAGGATCCCCGGCGTCGAATCCCGGGAACGGACACGGTGCTGGCGCATCCGCAGGTGCGCGAAGCCGCACACAGACTCAGCCGTCCCGTTCTCCAGCGGATCGTCCACCAAGCACAGAGCCGTGCTCGCAGCGGGAGCATCTCCCCAGAACAGGTCCTGCCCGAGGTGCTCGCCCAGCTGGAGGGCCTTCGCCCGTCTTCCCTCCGTCCGGTCATCAACGCCACCGGCGTGGTGGTCCACACCAATCTCGGGCGGGCGCCGCTCTCCCCAGCGGCTCGCCAAGCCATCGTCGAGGCCGCCGGATACGTCGACGTCGAGATGGACCTGCACACAGGCCGTCGGTCCCAGCGAGGAGCAGCCGCCCACCATGCGCTGCTGGAGGCCTGCGGCCCAGCGGAGGACGCCCTCATCGTCAACAACGGAGCCGCGGCGCTCGCCTTGGCCGCCGCCGCTCTGGTCGGGGCAGGAAGCGTGATCATCAGCCGTGGTGAGCTGGTCGAGATCGGCGCGGGGTTCCGTCTGCCCGAGCTCATCAAATCGACAGGAGCAGAGTTGGTGGAGGTCGGCACCACCAACCGGACTCACCTCCAGGACTACGCCTCGGCGGTGGAGGCACTGCCTCAGGGTGAGCGCGCCTGCATCCTGAAGGTCCACCCCAGCAACTACCGGATCGCCGGCTTCACCTCCGCGGTGCCCACCGCCGAGCTGGCCGAGCTCGCGCAGCGTCACGGACTGCCGCTGGTGGTCGACGCCGGCAGCGGTGTCCTCGAACCCGAACCCGTTCTGCCGGAGGAACCAGACCTCAGCGGTGTCCTCTCAGACGGAGCTGACCTGGCCATCGCCAGCGGTGACAAGCTCCTCGGAGGCCCGCAGGCCGGGCTGCTCCTGGGCTCCACCGAGACCATCGCTCAGCTGAAGCGCCATCCCCTCGCCCGGGCGATGCGCACCGACAAGCTGACCCTGGCCGCACTGGAGGCCACGCTCACCGCAGGTCCCGCCCCGGTGACCACATCGCTGCATGCGGATCCGGAGGATCTGCTGACCAGGGCACGGCGCATCGCTGAGGCCGTAGGTGCTGACGTCGTGGCCCATGACGGGCGGGTCGGCGGCGGCGGTGGCGCTGAGGTCCCGCTTCCCGGCTGGGCGGTCCAGCTGCCGGAGTCGGCCGCTGAGCCTCTGCGCTCCCACCTTCCTCCTGTGGTGACCCGGACCAGCGATTCCTGGTGCCTGCTCGATCTGCGGTGCGTCCCCGAGTCCGAGGATGAGACCGTGCTCGAGGCGGTGCGCTCAGTCCTTCAGGACCTGCAGGCCACGCCGTCTGGAAGCACACCCCTCGGAGAGGACGTGTGACATGTATGTGGTCGCCACAGCCGGACACGTCGATCATGGAAAATCCACGCTGGTGCGCGCGTTCACCGGCACCGAGCCGGACCGCTGGGATGAGGAGCACCGCCGCGGCCTGACCATCGATCTGGGCTTCGCCGCGACCACGCTGCCCTCTGGCCGGGGCGTCTCCTTCGTCGATGTTCCAGGCCACGAACGTTTCCTGGGCAATATGCTCTCCGGACTGGGGCCCGCACCGGTGGTCTGCTTCGTGGTCGCCGCCGACCAGGGGTGGCAGGCCCAGTCCAGTGATCACCGCGATGCAGTGGCCGCCCTCGGCGTCGATACAGGGATGATCGTCATCACTCGCACTGACCTGGCCCCTGACCGTGTCACTGACGTACTGGCCGAGGCTCGTGAGGAGCTGGCCGGCACCGCCCTGCAGAACGCGCCGGCCGTCGCCGTCTCTGCCGCCACGGGCGAGGGGCTGGACCCGCTGCGGTCGACTCTGGATGAGGTCCTCTCGGCGGCGGAGACTCCCGCGGTGGACGGACCGATCCGGCTCTGGGTCGATCGGGCCTTCAGCCTGCGCGGGGCCGGGACGGTGGTCACCGGAACCCTCGCAGCAGGTCGCCTGGAGCGTGAGCAGCGCCTTCATCTGCTCGGCGCGGACGTGGACGCGCCAGTGACGGTGCGTGGCCTGCAGTCTCATGGCCAGGACGCAGCCGCAGTCCGAGCGGCCAACCGCGTGGCCATCAACCTGCGGGGCATCTCTGCCGAGCAGCTCAGCCGAGGCGATGTCCTTCTGACTCCTGATGCCTGGCACCTCACTGATGCTCTCGATGTCCGGCATGCCTCGGGCCAAGACTTCTCGCAGACTCCGCAGAGTGTCACCGTCCACATCGGGACAGCGGCCGTGG
The DNA here is from genome assembly GCF_017876395.1 of Nesterenkonia lacusekhoensis. Lineage (NCBI taxonomy): Bacteria > Bacillati > Actinomycetota > Actinomycetes > Micrococcales > Micrococcaceae > Nesterenkonia > Nesterenkonia lacusekhoensis. The sequence continues at coordinate 1,209,991 of NZ_JAGINX010000001.1, forward strand.
CTGCCCGGTGCCGCCCCTTCGACGACGACCACGCCCGCCTCACCCTCAGCCGTCCGCTGCCGCTGCGGGTGGGCGACCGACTGCTGGTCAGAAGCTCCGGGCGCCGGACCGTCCTGGCCGGAGCTCAGGTCCTGGATGCCGATGTTCCGCCGCTCACCCGCCGCGGTGACGGAGCCCGACGCCGGCAGACCTTGGCCCAGATGAGCAGCTCCGGCGAGCTCTCCGATGAGGTCAGACGTCGCCGCGCCGTCACTGAGGAGCACCTGGTGAGGATGGGGATCCCCGTACCTGAGGCGCTGCCGAGCGCGGTGCGGCGATGGGGCGGCTGGCTGGTGGATGCCGATCAGGCCTCCGCCTGGATGCGACGGCTGCGCACGGCGACCGAAGCCCACCTGCACGAGCATCCGCTCTCAGCGGGGCTGTCCCAGGGCGCGGCCGCCGACGCGCTGAAGCTGCCCGATCCGGCTCTCTTGGGCCCGGTCATCCACGAAGCCGGACTGCACCAGAGTGCCGGCCGCATCAGAACCGGTGACGGCCCCCGGGACCTGGGGGCGGCGGAAGCCTCACTATCCGTGCTGGAGCAGGAACTGAAGGAACGACCGTTCTCGGCTCCTGAGGCGGACCGGCTGCGAGAACTGGGACTTCACGATCGCGAACTGGCCGCAGCCGAACGTCAGGGGCGCCTGCTGCGGCTGCCCGGGGGCGTGGTCCTGCTCCCGAGCTCGCCCGCACGTGCTATGCGAGAGCTGACCTCGCTGGAGCAGCCGTTCACCGTGAGTGCGGCACGTCAGGCCCTGGGTACCTCACGCCGCGTTGCCGTGCCGCTGCTGGAGCACCTCGATGCCCGCGGTTGGACCCGGCGAGTGGACAGCGCACTCCGCGAGGTCGTCGTCTAGGTCTCTCACAGCCCTTCGGAGGGCTCATGGGCAGTGTCGGCCGGCAGATCCTCCTGTGTGGTCCTGAACGCGAGATAGACCGGCAGCCCGAGGAGGAGGAAGCCGCCGATCAGGTTGCCGATCAGCACAGGCACTTGGTTCCACAGCAGCCAGTCGTCGACGCCGACATCGGCTCCGACCATCATCCCGGCGGGGATCACGAACAGATTGACCACTGCGTGTTCCAGTCCCAGATAGAAGAAGGCGGCGATCGGCAGCCAGAGCGCCGCGAGCTTGCCCGTGGTGCTGGTGCTGGTCATACCCATGACCACGCCGAGCACCACCAGCCAGTTACACAGGATGCCGCTGAGCAGGGCCAGGCCGATCCCCGCGGGCAGGCCCAGATCACGGTAGGCGAGCGTCTTGTCCTCGGCGGTGTCGATCAGCCCGTCGATCAGCAGACCTGACCCGCCCGTCCAGAATTCGGTGAGCCACGCGGCGAAGAGCAGCGCACAGAGCAGGCCGCCGATCACGTGCCCGGTCAGAACCACGCCGAAGCTGCGGAAGAGCGAGGACAGGCGGGCCCGGCCATCGAGCACCGCCAGCGGCACCAGGGCGAAGTTGCCGGTGAGCAGCTCTAGGCCGAGCACGACGACGACAGCCAGCCCCAACGGGAAGACCAGTGCTCCCACCAGGCTGTTCCCTGTCTCTTCCGCGGCGAGGATCGCCATGACTGTGGCGGCCGAGAGCACGAACACGGCGATCATGGATCGCAGGATCTGCTGCCAGCTGCTCAGTTCGGACTTCGAGGTGCCCTGCTCCAGCATGTCCTCGGTGACTTCAGGTGGTGCGACGTATGACATCGGTGCCTTGTCTCCCCTGGATGATGCGGTGCGATCCGGTGCCAGTCTAAAGGCGGACGCGCAGGTCTTTACAGCCCTTTGCGCCACCGATGAGAACAGCCCTGGCCCCGCAGAAATCTGCGGATCTGGCCCCTGTAGGTACTTCTCAGACCGTAGGAGGCCCGCTGGAGCGCTGGTTCGGCGTGCTTCTCAAGGGTGAGGCTCGCGACCCGCGGGCCACGGTCCGAGGACCCGAACTCCTTGCCTGCGCTGGGGACCGGCCGTACCGTGTGGGAGCCTGATCGATGAGCTGATAGCTGCAAGGAGCATCATGCCGGGTTTCGAACTTGCTGGTCTCGATCTGGCGGTGATAGCTGCCTACGCCCTCGGTATCGTGGCGATCGGTTTCTGGGTAGGACGTGGGACCAAGAGCTCCGACGACTTCTTCCTGGCTGGGCGCGGCATGATCTGGCCGCTGGTCGGGTTCTCGCTGGTCGTCACCAACTTCTCCGGCACCCAGTTCCTCGGGTCGTGATCCTCGGCGGCCTCAAAGCTGTGATGATCACAGACACCATTCAAGGCGTGCTGCTGCTCCTGGCCGCAGGCACGATCTTCGTGGTGCTCTTCGCCGAGTTCGGCTTCGACTGGGGCGTCTTCCGCGACCTGGCCTGAAGCGCCCTGGGTTTCGTTCCGTGGTTAGACGGTCGCGGGCGCGGTCGTCGTGGTGTGAGTGTAGGCCGCTTCGACTGCCGCTGGAGTGCGGTAGTCGAGCGCCTCGTGGAGCCGGGTCGTGTTCCACCAGTGGACCCAGCCCATCGTCGCCAACTCGACTTCGCTGACCGAATCCCAGATCCGCTTCGAGTAGATCAGTTCCGTCTTGTAGAGACCGTTCACGGTCTCGGCCAGGGCGTTATCGTAGCTATCGCCAACGGTGCCGACTGATGCTTTCACCCCCGCTGCGATGAGAGCGTCCGAATAGGCCAGTGAGACATACTGGCCGTATTCAAGTGGTCGTCGCAACACCTACCTGATGGAGGTGTTCGATGGGCATTGGCCCAAGGCAGAAGAGGGCAAGGGAATATCGCGGTCAGATCGTCTCTCCTGGGCGCCCAACGGTGGCTTGGCGCGAGGACCGTGTGCGGTTCTGGCAGGCCATCGCTGCAGGAGCTAAGACCCGAGAGGCCGGTGAAGCCGCCGGTGTCTCCGAGCCTGTAGCTCACCGTTGGTTCCGACATGCTGGTGGCGTGAATCCACACTTGGCCTCGACTGTTTCCGGACGGTATATCTCCTCCTCTGAACGGGAGGACATCGCTTTATGGCGAGCCCAAGACAGCGGGGTCCGTGAGATCGCCCGTCGGCTGGGGCGTAGCCCATCGACGATCTCACGGGAGCTACGGCGTAACGCCTCGACCAGGACCTATCAGCTGGAGTACAAGGCCTCGATTGCTCAGTGGCATGCTGAGCGGCGCGCCCGCCGTCCGAAGACCGCGAAGATGGTCACCAACGACCGGCTGCGCCAGTACGTCCAAGACAAGCTCAGCGGTGAGATCATCACCGCCGAAGGTGAAGTTGTCGGCCCCGAGGGCCCGGCCTGGGATGGAAAGAACAAGCCCCACCGTGGGGACCGTGAATGGGTCACCGCCTGGAGTCCGCAGCAGATTGCCAAGCGGCTGCCACTGGAGTTCCCCGATGACCCGACCATGAGGATCTCTCATGAGGCGATCTATCAGGCCCTCTACGTCGAATCCCGCGGCGGGCTTGCCCGGAAGCAGTCCTGGCACCTGCGCCGAGGTCGCACCAAGCGAATGCCCCGGGCCCGCACACGGCAGGAAGCCTGGGCTCATGTCACTGCCGAGACCGTGCTGCAGAAACGCCCCAAGGAGGTCGAGGACCGCAAGATCGCCGGCCACTGGGAAGGTGACCTGATCATCGGACTGAAGCGTTCGGCCGTGGCCACGTTGATCGAGCGCACCACCTGGCATGACCCCCTAATTTCGGTCCACGAGTTATGAGAGTCGCACTAGCGCCCGACGCTCCGGGCAGGAAAACTGGTGTGACCATGACAAGCAAGAGAAGACGCCATACCCCGGAACAGATCATCCGGAAGCTCCAAGACGCTGAGAAGCTCCAGGCAGAAGGCCACGACGTCGCCGCCACCGCCCGCGAACTGGGAGTCACCGAGGCCACCTACTACCGGTGGAAGAACCAATACGGCGGGCTCAAAGCCGAAGACGCCAAACGGCTGAAGGAACTTCAGAAGCAAAACGACCGGCTCAAGAAGCTCCTGGCCGAGGCGGAGCTGGAGAAGGCCGCGCTGAAGGAGCTGGCGGAGGGAAACTTCTAAGCCCGGACCGGCGCCGAGCAGCTGCGCGACACCTGATGGCCACCATGGGCATCAGTGAACGCAGAGCCACCGCGCTGGCCGGGCTTGCCCGATCCGCCTTCCGCCGGGCACTGAAGTCTGAGAACGCTGGTGATCCTGATGCTGGGCTGCGGGCCTGGCTACGGGCTTATGCAAAGGACCACCCGCGCTGGGGCTACCGGCGGGCCTATCATGATGCCCGAGCCGAGGGCTGGGCGGTCAACCATAAGAAGGTCCAGCGGCTCTGGCGTGAAGAGGGCCTGCGGGTTCCGGTGAGACGTCGACGCAAACGCGTGGGGTCCTCCACCGCGGAAGCCCCGCAGGCGGACGCGCCGAATGTGGTGTGGGCGGTGGACTTCCAATTCGACGCCGATGAGACGGGCCGGGCGATCAAGATCGCCTCGATCGTCGATGAGCACACTCGCGAATGCCTGGGCGGGATCGTGGCCCGCAGCATCACCGGTGATGACCTCACCGCCCACCTCGACGCTATCGCCGCTGACCGGGGGCTTCCAGAGGTCCTACGGTGTGACAACGGCCCGGAGCTGATCTGCCACGCGATGGCCGACTGGGCCGGGGAGGTCACGGGGATCCACTACATCCCGCCGGGTGCGCCGTGGCGCAATGGGTACGTGGAGTCCTTCAACAGCAGGATCCGGGATGAGTGCCTGAACATCACCAGCTTCTGGTCTTTGACCCATGCTCGGGTGATCATCACGGATTGGAAGAAGGAATACAACACCATCCGGCGCCACTCAGCGCTCGGGTACCGCAGCCCGGCTGAGTATGCTGAAATCTGTACCCATTGAAGAAACCGCGGCCCGCATAACGCGTGGACCTACTTCCGGGGGCAACCCACACCCGCTACGCGATACTGGTCCACCTGCCCCGCCAGGCCGGGTACGGGCAAATTCGACCAACGAAGAACGGCCCGGCACTGGCGGGGTATGGGGCGTTGACCATGAAAGACGCTCTGGCGAAGTCGATCACCCATCTGCCTGAGCAGCTGCGCCGTTCTTTGACCTGGGACCGCGGCAAAGAGCTCTCGGCACATGCGCTGCTGACGAAAGAGACTGGGCTGCCGGTGTACTTCGCTGACGCGAAGAGTCCCTGGCAGCGTGGCTCCAACGAGCACCTCATGGTCTGCTTCGGCAATACTTCCCGAAAGGCACTGACCTCTCCAGGTGGAACGCCACCGAAATCGCAGCTATCGCCACCGCCATGAACAACCGGCCACGCGGGATCTTGGGGTGGCGCACTCCCGCCGAGGCGTTCGCCGATCAACTACGCTCAGTCCAACAACACACTGTTGCGACGACCAGTTGAATACGGCCTGACTGCCCCTGTCGGAGTGGTGAACCAATCCGCTATCATTCCTGCTTGCACCAGTGGAAAGAAGTGCGTGCTCCAGTGCGAGCAAAGGTAGAGACTGTGTGTGGAGTGTGGGTGCGACCGCCCAGCCGACAATTCTCCGACTGAAGACATCGGTGATGAATGCGACGTAGCAGAATCCGGCGAGGATCCGGACGTAGGTGATGTCAGCGACCCAGAGCTGCCGCGGACGGTCCGCGGCAAACTTCCGTTCCACAAGGTCGGGGCGCTCATCCGGTCCGGCTCCAGGGCAGGTGGTGACGGGCTTACGGCCTCGCCGGACGCCTTGGAGTCCCGCGACCCTCATCAGTCGTGCCACCTGGTCGCGACCGACGTCCCATCCCGCATGCCGCATCGCGTGCCACATCTTTCGGACCCCGTAGACGCTGTAGTTCTCCTTGTGAATTCGTTTCACCTCCTCCACGAGCATCTCGTCCCGAATGCTACGAGCGCAGGCTGGCCTGCTCTTTGCGGCACGGTATCCGCGGGAGGTGATGAACCCACATTCTGTCGCACCGAGGATGCGGCAGATGGCCTCGACCCCGAACTGTTCGCGATGCATGTCGATGAACGCGATCATTTCGTCGTGGGGCGGTCGAGCTCCGCTGCGAAAAACGCTGAGGCGGCCTTCAGAATCTCATTCGCGCGCCGTGCCTCGGCGAGTTCCCGTCGAAGACGCCGGTTCTCCTCCTCGAGCGGCTCGCCCGGGCCGGTCGGCTCGGTGGGGCCGTAGCGGTTGCACCAGATCCGCAGGGTCTCCTCCCCGACACCGAGCTGTGGTGCGACGGCACGGATCGACTGCGCTCTGGGACCTCCCTCGAGGGCTTGACGGTCGTGAACCATGCGCACGGCGCGGTCACGCAGCTCTGGACTGAACTTCTTGGGCATACTCCGATTCTCCTTGCTGAGACTCGGAACGAAACCCAGGGCGCTTCAGGCTGCCAGGAACCTGGACCATGGCCGGTGGGGCGCACTGTTCGCCAGGGCCATGCAGCTGCCGTTCCTGGTGCTGCTGATCTTCCCTGGGATTCTGGCCCGCGATGTGTTCCCCGACTTGGAGTACCCGGATCTGGCCTGGCCCTCGCTGATCTTCGAGTACATGCCAGTAGGGGTGCGCGGACTCATCGTGGCTGCGCTGCTGGCTGCCCTGATGTCCTCCCTGGACTCGGTGCTCAACGGTGCGTTCAGCCCTTGTCGTCAATGACTTCATCAAGACAAGCCGCAAGGAGTTCAGCGAAAAGGCGCTGCTGCGGATCAGCCGCATACTGGTCGGCGTCTTCATGGTGATCGCGGTGGCATGGGCCCCAGTGATCCTCGGCTTCGACACACTCGTCGAGTACTTCCAATCTTTCCTCGGCTACGTGACGATGCCCATCGTCGTCCTGGTCGGGGGCATCTTCTGGAAGCGGGCAACCCGCCAGGGAGCCTTCTGGACCCTTGTGGCGGTCACCCCGCTCGGGCTGGCCGGGTTCCTCACCGGGGAGGTCTTCGGTCTGCACGGGGTGCAGTTCCTCTACGCCACCGGGATCATGGTGGTGCTCAGCCTCATCAGCTTCGCCACCATTTCGCTGCTCACACCGGCTCCGGACCCTGCCACGATCCAGGATGCACCTTCGACAAGCGCACATGGGCTGAGGAGTCGAAGCAGCTCAAAGGCAAACCGTGGTACCAGAACTACCGCTGGCTCTCCGCCGGTCTGCTGGTTCTGACCGTCGGGGTCGTAGTGCCCTTCATCTGAACAGGAGAACTGACATGATGTTCAGTCCCACGTCTTGGGCGCCCTGGTCGACCGATCTTTGGGCCATCCGTCAGCAGCTGTGGATGCAGATCGTCACTCGGACCGAGAAGACATGCCGCCGAACGAGGAATGAAGAATATGAGCGATGACCTCTCGGCTCCGTCTCAAGCCGTGTTGCTCGCTGATGGCCTGGGGTGCGCTGCTGCAGTATCGGTACCGGGCGTCTACCGGATGGTCGATCCTGAGCTCACCACACAGGCTGCAGTGCGGACAGGGCTGTCGGTGACCAGCGGGGTCTGTCTCTTCGGGGCGGTGAACTGCCCGCGCTGGGCCCTGCGGTCAACAGCGGTGATGAACGCTGGCTGGGTGGGCGCGTGCCTCTATAGCCTCAGAAAACAGCACACTCTGCTAGGACGCGGCGTCTGAGCAGAGCAGAGACTTCCGCCGGGGCGTCCTCCTGTGTTCATTGGGAGGAGACATGGAAGAGGCCCGGACCTGCAGAAACCTGCGGATCCGGGCCCCTTGCCAGGCCTTACGGCGACAACTCAGGACATCGGTCTTTAGAAGTCCCAGTCCTCGTCGTCGGTCTCGACGGCCTTGCCGATCACGTAGCTGGAGCCGGAGCCGGAGAAGAAGTCGTGGTTCTCATCCGCGTTCGGGCTCAGCGCCGAGAGGATCGCAGGGTTCACGTCGGTGACCTCCTTGGGGAACATCGCCTCATAGCCCAGATTCATCAGGGCCTTATTGGCGTTGTAGTGGAGGAACTTCTTGACGTCCTCGGTCAGCCCCACACCGTCGTATAGGTCCGCGGTGTACTGGACCTCGTTCTCGTAGAGCTCGAGGAGAAGCTCATAGGTGTAGGCCTTCAGCTCCTCACGGCGCTCCGGAGTCTCGTCCTCCAGGGCCCGCTGGTACTTATAACCGATGTAGTAGCCGTGGACAGCCTCATCCCGGATGATCAGACGGATGATGTCGGCTGTGTTGGTCAGCTTGGCCCGGGAGGACCAGTGCATCGGCAGGTAGAAGCCGGAATAGAAGAGGAAGGACTCCAGGATCGTGGAGGCGATCCGCTTCTTCATACCGTCCTCGCCATGGTAGTAATCCATGATGATCTGCGCCTTGCGCTGGAGGTTCACGTTCTCCTTGGACCAGCGGAAGGCGTCGTCGATCTCGCGAGTGGAGCACAGCGTGGAGAAGATCTGCGAGTAGGACTTCGCGTGGACCGACTCCATGAAGGCGATGTTGGTCAGCACCGCTTCCTCATGCTGAGTCAGCGAATGCGGGATCAGCGCCACCGCGCCCACGGTCCCCTGGATGGTGTCCAGCAGGGTCAGACCCGTGAAGACCCGCATCGTGAGAGTCTTCTCCTCCTCAGTCAGGGTGCTCCAGGACTGGACGTCGTTGGAGACCGGGACCTTCTCCGGCAGCCAGAAGTTGTTGACCAGCCGGTTCCACACCTCGCCGTCTTTGTCATCGGGCATGCGGTTCCAGTTGATCGCCTCGACATGGTCGAGCAGCGACACGGAGTGGGGCGCTTCTGCGGAAGTGGTCACGCGCTTTGTGTCCTTCTCTTGTGACTGAACGATGATCTGCCGGCCGAGATGTCTCAGGCATGCCTCACAGCATGCAGGAGACGCAGCCCTCGACCTCGGTGCCTTCCAGTGCCAGCTGACGCAGGCGGATGTAGTAGAGGGTCTTGATGCCCTTCTTCCACGCGTAGATCTGCGCCTTGTTGATGTCACGGGTGGTGGCGGTGTCCTTGAAGAACAGCGTCAGGCTCAGCCCCTGATCCACATGCTGGGTGGCAGCGGCGTAGGTGTCGATGATCTTCTCGTAACCGATCTCATAGGCATCCTGGTAGTACTCCAGGTTGTCATTGGTCAGGTACGGCGCCGGGTAGTAGACACGGCCGAGCTTACCTTCCTTGCGGATCTCGATGGGCGAGGCCACCGGATGGATCGAGGAGGTGGAGTTGTTGATGTAGGAGATCGATCCCGTCGGCGGAACGGCCTGCAGGTTCTGGTTGTAGATGCCGTGCTTGAGGATCTCCTCCTTCAGCTCACGCCAGTCCGCCTGAGTCGGGAGGTGCACGTGGCTGAAGAGCTCACGGACCTTCTCGGTCTGAGGCTCCCAGACCTGCTCGGTGTACTTGTCGAAGAACTCTCCGGAGGCGTAGGCCGAGTTCTCGAAGCCGTCGAAGGTCTCGCCGGTCTCCTTGGCGATCAGGTTCGAGGCACGCAGGCAATGGAACAGCACCGTGTAGAAGTAGATGTTGGTGAAGTCCAGGCCCTCCTCGGAACCGTAGTGCACCCGCTCCCGCGCCAGGAAGCCGTGCAGGTTCATCTGTCCCAGACCGATGGCATGGCTGCGCCGGTTGCCGTCGGCGATGGACGGCACAGACTCGATGTAGGACATGTCCGAGACTGCGGTCAGCGACCGGATCGCAGTCTCGATGGTCTGCCCGAAGTCCGGGGAATCCATCGTCTTGGCGATGTTGAGCGAACCGAGGTTGCAGGAGATGTCCTTGCCCACCTGGGCGTAGCCCAGATCAGCCTCGTACTCAGAGGCCTCAGAGACCTGCAGGATCTCGGAGCACAGGTTGGACATGGTGATCCGCCCGGCGATCGGGTTGGCCCGGTTCACCGTGTCTTCGAACATGATGTAGGGGTAGCCGGACTCGAACTGGATCTCGGCCAGCGTCTGGAAGAACTCACGCGCATTGATCTTGTTCTTGCGGATCCGCGCGTCGTCGACCATCTCGTAGTACTTCTCGGTCACCGAGATCTCGCTGAACGGCTTGCCGTAGACGCGCTCGACGTCATACGGGCTGAAGAGGTACATGTCCTCATTGCGCTTGGCCAGCTCGAAGGTGATGTCCGGAACCACCACGCCCAGCGAGAGAGTCTTGATGCGGATCTTCTCATCCGCGTTCTCGCGCTTGGTGTCCAGGAAGCGGTGAATGTCCGGGTGGTGGGCGTTGAGGTACACCGCGCCGGCACCCTGGCGGGCGCCGAGCTGGTTGGCGTAGGAGAACGAGTCCTCCAGCAGCTTCATCACCGGGATGACGCCCGAGGACTGGTTCTGGATCTGCTTGATCGGAGCGCCGTGCTCGCGGATGTTGGTCAGAGACAGGGCGACGCCGCCACCGCGCTTGGACAGCTGCAGGGCCGAGTTGATGCCCCGGGAGATGGACTCCATGTTGTCCTCGATGCGCAGCAGGAAGCAGGAGACGAGCTCACCGCGCTGCTTCTTGCCTGCGTTGAGGAAGGTGGGGGTGGCCGGCTGGAAGCGCCCGGAGATGATCTCCTCCATGAGCTTCTGGGCCTGGGCCTCGTCACCGCGGGCCAGGTAGAGGGCCACCATGCAGACGCGGTCCTCGAAACGCTCCAGGTACCGCTTGCCGTCGAAGGTCTTCAGCGCATAGGAGGTGTAGAACTTGAAGGCACCCAGGAACGTCGGGAAGCGGAACTTCGCGGCGTAGGCGCTGTCCCACAGCTGGTGGATGAAGGAGCGGTCGTACTGCTCCAGCGTAGCCGGCTCGTAGTAGTCGTTCTCGACCAGGTACTTCAGCTTCTCATCCAGGTCATGGAAGAAGACGGTGTTGACGTTGACGTTGTCCAGGAAATACTTCCTGGCCGCCAGCTGGTCGGCCTCGAACTGGATCTCTCCGTCCGGTCCGTACAGGTTCAGCATGGCGTTGAGCTCGTGATAGCTCAGGCCCTCCCACTGCGGGGGAACCTCCTTGGCCAATGCTGGCTCTTCTACGCGGCTGAGAGGCTTGACTGCTGTTTCCAAAACTCTTCCAATCCCTGTCTGACTCGGGACACGTCCTCTTCGGTGCCCATGAGCTCGAACCTGTACAGATGCGGAACCCCGCATTTCTGGGCGACGATGTCCCCGGCGATGCAGTAGCTCTCGTGGAAATTCGTGTTCCCTGCGCCGATCACCCCTCGCAGAAGAGCCCGGTTGGACTCTACGTTGAGGAACTTGATGACCTGCTTGGGCACCGAGCCTCGACCTCCGTCCGCCCCATAGGTGGGGAGGATGAGCACGAACGGCTCGGCGGCCTCGAGCGTCTCGTCCTTGGTGCGCAGCGGCAGCCGTGCGGTGCTCTGCTCCGGCAGGCCGAGCTTCCCCACGAATCGATGCGTATTGTTCGATACGGAGGAGAAATAGATCAGCGGGGCGGAGGTCTTCATCTCACGATCGTCGCAGCGAGGCTTCTCGAGGTCCTGTGAGGGTTAAGCGGCCGAGACGGCTGCCTCATTCCCGGAGAGCGCGGAGATCTTGTCCGGACGGAAGCCGGACCAGTGGTCGTCCTCGGTGATGACGACCGGAGCCTGCATGTAACCGAGCGCGCGGACCCGCTCGAGGGCCTCAGCATCCTGGGAGATGTCGACGGTCTTGTAGGTGACGCCGTTCTTGTCCAGGGCGCGGTAGGTGGCGTTGCACTGGACGCATGCGGGCTTGGTGTACACAGTCACGGACATAACGGCTACTCCCTGGAGTCGAAGGGTCTTTCTTTTCGTTGCGCCCTCAATACTACATCTTGGGTCGAGCTCTATGGGTGACCACTAAATGCTGTACTTGCACGGCTGTAGTTCTCCACCGACCCTGCACAGCCCCCTGTGGATTCCCCGATCCTTGATCTGACGCCTCAGAACGCTCGGCACCTTCAGCCGCTCCACAGCTGTGGAGGAGGGTTCTCCCCCGCTGAGATTTTTTCGCCACAGGTGTGTCGCGGCGTGTCGCAACGCCCGATCGGTCGAAGATGTTGCGCCGCAGATCACGTTCTGACGCTACATCTAGTGATACGCGTCCCAATCTGCCGCTCAGCGAGGCAGCTCGCGGAGGCGATTCAGCGCTGCTTTCCGATGGGCCAGCCCTCAGATCCGGGCTTATGCCTGGGGCTCCTTCTCCGCCGCGCCGGTGGGCTCACCGGCCGAGCCGGAGGGCTCGGTGGCGTGCTGCTCAGGAACGGGGCGGGCCTCGGAGAGCAGAGCCGCCGCCTCGGCGTCGTGCTCTGTGCTCTCTGCAGCACGCTGAGCCTCGACATAACCGGCGTAGGCAGAGCGCTCCGCCGCGGTGCGCTCAGCATCCCAGCCCAGCTCAGGGGCTGCCACCTCGAGGATCTCCTCGACACTGTCCAAGCCACGATCAGCCACCTCGTGGAAGAGGCGTGTGCGGCGTGAGAGCAGATCGTCCAGATGCATGGCGCCCTCGAAGCGCACCGCATAGAGGATCTCAGCACGCAGATAGGCCGGGGCGTGCTCCAGAGGCCTGCCGAGCGACTCGTCCTCATCGATGAGCTCCAGGAGCTCGCCCACCATGGAGCCGTAGCGATTGAGCAGCCGGTCCACCCGGTGAGCGTCCCAGCCATAGGCCTGGGCGATGTCCTCTGCCTGGTCCACCCATTCGCCGTAGCCCTGGCCTCCGGCCAGCGGCATGAGCTCGGTCAGGCTCTCCCGGTCTTTGAAGCTGCCCTCTGCGGCGAAGTCCACGGCGTCCTCGGCCATGACGCGATAGGTGGTCAGCTTGCCGCCGGCGATCCCGATCAGCCCAGGCGCCAGCTGCATGACAGTGTGCTCCCGGGAGACCTTGGCTGAGCCGTCGCCGTCGTCCTGCGTCTCCGTGGGCTGGAGCAGCGGTCGCAGCCCGGCCCAGGTGCCCAACACGTCCTGACGGGACAGATCAGCCCCCAGCACCTCATTGGCATGAGCCAGGACATAGTCGATGTCCTCCGAGGTGGGGGCAGGAGCATCCACCGCCTCATGCCAGGCGGTGTCGGTGGTTCCGATGGCCCAGACATCGCGCAGCGGGATGAGGAAGAGCACAGACTTCTCCGTCTGGGTGATCACACCGACCGTCCCCTCAGCCGGGATGCGGTCACGGGGGACGGTGACGTGGATGCCCTTCGAGGCCAGCACCTTCAGCCCGGCCTGACTGCCGCTGCCCTCCAGCGCGGCCTCCTGGGCCTCGCCGGTCCAGACGCCGGCGGCCAGGATGGTCTCGCGGGCGCGGACCTCGAACTCACGGCCGGTCTCGTGGTCGCGCAGCCGTGCACCGCAGATCCGCCCCTCGGCGTCCCGCAGGTAGTCCACCGCCTCAGTGCGCACTGCCGTGTGGGCGCCCAGGCTGTGGGCCGAACGGGCCAGGGTCAGGACCAGGCGTGCGTCATCGACCTGGGCGTCGTAATACTCCAGAGCGCCGACGAACTTCTCCTCGTCCAGCCCCGGAAACCGCTGCCGCAGCCCATGACGGCTCAGGTGACGGTGGAAGGGCACCGCCCGACGCCGACGACGCCGGCCACCGCCGGGACGCAGCGTGAGCGCGTCGTAGAGGGAGACGCCCGAGCCCACGAATGCCCGCTCGAAGACGCGCTTCTCGAAGGGGTAGATGAACGGCAGCGGACGCACCAGATGCGGTGCGGTCCTGGTCAGCAGCAGATCGCGCTCGCGCAGCGCCTCGGCGACCAGCTTGAAGTCGAGCATCTGCAGATAGCGCAGCCCACCGTGGACCAGCTTCGAGGACCGTGACGAGGTCCCCTCGGCGAAGTCCCGGGCCTCGACCAGTCCCACCTCCAGCCCCCTGGTGGCGGCGTCGAAGGCTGTGGCCGATCCGACCACGCCTCCTCCGATCACCAGGACATCCAGCGGCTCCTCGGAACTCGTCGCCGCCATACGCTCCAGGGCGGCCTGACGGGTGGACCGGTTGAGTGGCTGAGGCTTCATCAGGGACCTCCTTCGCTCAGTCTGTCTCCACCTTAGCCGCCATGTGGAGGGTCTTCACAGGCGGATGCCCTAGGGTCGACAATTGGTTGACGACAGAGCGCCGGCGAGCCTGCACCGACTCGCCTAAGCCGCTCCCCCATTCGAGTCATCGACTCCAAGGAGAAAATGATGTCCTCTGGAAGCGCCCCCGCGGCAGACAGCCGATTCCTCTCTGCCGAGGGCCACAGCCCAGAGACGCATACTGCGCACACCACCACGGAGATGGAGACGGCCGGCCACGGCACCTCCACGGACTCCGACATGTATCAGCAGCTGCTCTCCCAGCTCAACGACGACGCCGGGAAGAACGGGCAGACCGGAGTGGTCCCCCGCATGATGGACATCCGGCGCCAGCTCACCGAGTTCCAACTGCACTATAAGTTCGGGATGGATGAAGTCCTCACCAAGATCAACATCCTGCGCGAGGAGTTCGAGCACACCCGCGACTACTCCCCCATCGAGCATGTGAACTATCGGCTGAAGTCCCTCGATCGGATCATGGACAAGGTCCAGCGCTACGGCTGCGAACCTACGCTCAAAGGCATCCGGCACGCCATCCGTGACATCGCCGGCATCCGGATCACCTGCTCCTTCGTCTCCGACTCCTACTGGGTCGCCGAGATGCTCTGCAGCCAGCCGGACCTGCGGGTCGTGGAGGTCAAGGACTACATCCGCAGCCCCAAGCCCAACGGCTACCAGTCCCTGCACGTGATCCTGCAGGTGCCGGTCTTCCTGTCCAACCGCACTGAGTTCGTCTACGTGGAAGTCCAGATCCGCACAGTGGCCATGGACTTCTGGGCCTCGCTGGAGCACAAGATCTACTACACCTATGAGGGCGAGGTCCCCGACGACATCCTCGGGGAGCTGCGCGATGCCGCCGATAAGGCCGCCGCGCTGGACAAGCAGATGGCAGAGATCCGCGACCGTGTCAGCTCTCTGAAGCGCCAAGCGCCCACGTCCGGCGAAGGCGCCACCGGCCCGACGCCCGCTGACCGGCCGAATCCGAGCGGCTGGTTCAGCGAAGGAGCTCCGTCTGAGGACTGAGCTGGGCGGCTCAGGCCCACAGGTCGGCGAAGTGGTGGATCGGGCCGTGGCCGCGGCCGACATCGAGGGTCTCGGCGGACTGCAGGGATGAGGTCATCCAGTCTTTGACCTGGGCCACTGCTTCGGGCCAGCTGAGGCCTCGAGCTCGCAGGGCGGTCAGGGCGGCCGAGACGGAGCAGCCGGTCCCGTGGGTGTTGGTGGTCTCGACTCGGAGCGATTCGAACTGCTGATGGCTGGGCCGGCCGCCGGCGTCGTCGGTGGGGTGGACCAGCGTGTCGGTGACCGTGGCGTCCTTCAGGTGACCGCCCTTGGCCAGGACGAGCACGTTGTGGGTGTCGGCGACCTGCTCGGCCTGGGCCAGGAGGTCTTCGGTGGTGGTGGCGGGCTCCGCACCGGCCAGCAGGGCCAGCTCCGGCACATTGGGCGTGATCAGATCCGCCCGGTGCAGGAAATCGATGAGAGCTGATTCGGCCTCGGCGTGCAGCAGGCGGTCCCCTGAGGTTGCGACCATGACCGGGTCCACCACTAGGACAGGCGTCTCGGTGCGGGAAGGTTCGGTGCCTGAAGGTTCGGTGCCTGAAGGTTCAGTCAGCTCATCCCACCAAGCAGCGACAGTTCCGATGATCTCTGCGGTGCCGAGCATGCCGACTTTGACCCCGTCGATGGCGACGTCGTCGCTGACTGCGTCCAGCTGCGCCCTCAGGAACTCCACCGGGGGCAGGTGGATGTCCCGGACTCCCTCCGTGTTCTGGGCGACCAGGGCAGTGACCACAGCCATCCCGTAGCCGCGGTGGGCTGCGAAGCTCTTCAGATCCGCTTGGATGCCGGCGCCCCCGGTGGGGTCGGTCCCGGCGATGGAGAGGAGGTTGGGGACGGTGCGCCGTGCCGCAGAGGCGGCCGGGAGCACAGAGAGGTCGCTCACAGGCATTCCCTTCGCTGGTGCTAACCAAACAGGTTCAACGGGTCTCTTCTCAGCTCGCCGATCGGCGACGAGCACCCCGTGCTGTGCTGACCGAGCCTACCAGCACCCCGGCGCGTGCCGGTGTGGCTCGGCCGGATCGATCACTCGATGATCGCGTGGGCACCTTCGCGGCGCGGATCGTCGGCGCCGCTGACCGTGCCGTCGTCGTAGTCGATCTCCAGGGGCTGGACCGAACCGAAGCTGGCCATCGCATCCGGCCAGACCTCGGTCTGCCAGCCGCTGTCCTCCAACTCCTCGACCAGCTCGGCGGGGGTGCTCTCCTCGATGTAGAGCGTGTCCTCCTCCGCGCGGAAGCGGGGTGTGGCGATGGCCTCCTCCAAGGTGCGCCCCTGCAGGCCCCATTGAGCCAGGACGGTGCCCAGGATGTTGAGGATCTGATGTCCGCCCGGGCTTCCAGCGGCCAGGACCGGACGCTGTTCGGCGTCGAGGACGACGGTCGGGTTGGACCAGGTGACCGTCCTGCGCCCCGGCTCCGGCTCATTGGCGGGAGAATCGATGGCCTCGAAGCGGGACAGATGGTTGTTGACGAAATACCCGTCCACCATCTGGCCGCTGCCCCAGAAGTACATGATCGTATTCGTCATGGAGACGGTCAGCCCGTCCGAGTCCACCACGCTGATATGCGTGGTGTTGGCGTGATCGCCCGGATCTCCGCCGTAGTCCTGCGCGGCAGGCTCCGCGGCAGAAAGATCGATCTCCGCATTGGACTCCGCGTCGGTGATGCCCTCGGGAACCTCGATGAAGCTGGGGTCGCCCAGATCGGAGAACACAGTCTCCTCGGCCACCAGCCAGGACTCGGAGAGCAGGTCCACATACTCGGCCGAGGTCGGGTCCATCTCCGCGATGCCCTGAGCCTCAGCGATCTGCATCATCTGGATCATCGCAGGGCCCGGCAGCGAAGGCGCGGCGGCCAGCAGCTCATAGTCGCCGAACTCCCCGCGCGAGGGTTCTGCGACAGCGACCTCATAGTTCTCCAGGGACTGCTGGTCGACCCCCTCGACCTGCTCTGCCACCGACTCGGCGAGCTGGCCGGTGTAGAAGTCCTCCCAACCGTTCTCGGCCAGAGCGGAGAGAGTCTCCCCCAGGTCCTCCTGGACGAGCTGCTCTCCGGATCCCAGCGGCTCGCCGCCGGGCGCGTAGTGCTCGAGGTCGCTGATGGCCGCGAGGGCATCGTCCTGAGCCATCCGCTCAGCCAGATAGTCGGAGACCTCGAAGCCCTCGCTGGCCAAGGTCTCGGCGGGCTCCAGCAGCTGGGACCAGTCCATCGTGCCGTGATTCTCGTGCAGCTCCCCCATGCCTGCCACGAATCCGGGGATGCCGGCGCCGGAGTCAGGGATCTCCCCCTCCTCGTTGACGACCTCACGGTAGTCATAGAAGACCGGATCACCTTCCTGGCCGGCGAGGATCGCGGATCCGCCGCCCCCGATGCCGGAGGCGTAGGGCTCCACCACAGCCACGGCGAAGGAAGCGGCGATGGCGGCGTCGACCGCGTTGCCTCCCTCTGAGAGAATCTGTTCCCCCGCGGCCACAGCCATCGGATGGCCCGCGCTGACACCCTGCTGCTCCAAGGTGTCCTCGACCGGCTCCGGACTGGTGGAGGGACTCTGTGGAGGCTCGGAGGCCTCCGGCGGAGGATCGTCCTCGGCCAGGCAGCCGGCGGTCAGACCCAGGACCGCGAGGGTCCCGGCGGCTGCGGAGATCGGACGAGTTCGTGCCATGGGAAGCTACTCCTTCCTGGCCCGGCGCGGGGCGGGACGGGCGAAGAGGCGTGTGCGGTGCCGTGCTGGGAGCTTATATTCCACCCGGAGGAAAGGGGGAGGCTGTCTGAGCAGCATCTCCAGAGGGCCGTAGCGCAG
The DNA here is from genome assembly GCF_017876395.1 of Nesterenkonia lacusekhoensis. Lineage (NCBI taxonomy): Bacteria > Bacillati > Actinomycetota > Actinomycetes > Micrococcales > Micrococcaceae > Nesterenkonia > Nesterenkonia lacusekhoensis. The sequence goes on from NZ_JAGINX010000001.1 coordinate 1,227,831, forward strand.
GTTCGCGATCCACACCACGGCGAAGAAGATCAGGAACGCCATCATCGCCACACTGATGAGCAGCCCCTGCAGCGCGGTCTCGGGTGCCGGCCGGACGATCAGGGCGATGATGACCAGGTGGGCCGAGTAGGCGGTCAGCGGCATCTGGCCCACAGCCACCAACACGCGGATGCGTTTGCCGAACTTGGGCACCACCAGCAGCAGCGCGCTGAGCACCATGATGGCGGTACCGGTGGAGCTGATCAGCCACAGCGGCATCTGTGAGTGCCCGACCGCCGAGATGAGCCGGTCGAAGTCGATCCGCTCAGTGTCCGGCTCGCCCAGGGTGCGCACCAGGACGCCTGAGAGCAGGAAGGCCCCGATGCCGGCCACCGCGCCGATGACCAGCAGGCGCAGCTGAACCTTCTGGTTGCCCAGCGGCAGACGGCCCATCCAGACGCCGAGGAAGAAGGGGGCGATCCACACCACCAGCGGATAGGGGCCGGAGAAGAGGATGATGCTCAGGATCTCCAGAGGTGAATCACCCAGCTCTGCCGGATGCGGACGGAAGTTCGTCAGCTTACGGACCAGGATCCAGATGACGGGCCCCACCAGCGCGGAGCTGATCGCCGACCAGAAGAGCCAGCGCGTGGTCATCCGCACCATGAAGGCCGCGAGGAAGAACAGGGCCGCATAGGTGGGGAGGATGACGTTGACGTCATGGTTGAGCACCTGCAGCGCGATGCCGAGCACGAACAGCAGCAGACCTCGCCACAGCAGTGTGCTGCGGCGGGTGACTCCTTTGGTGAGCGCCCGGCGGGCCAAGAAGGTCACGCCGATCCCGGCCAGGATCACGAAGAGGATGGAGGCACGCCCGTTGAAGGCCCGCACGAACCACGAGGCCCAACCGTCTGTGGTGTAGGGGCCCACGTTGACGATGATCATCCCGAAGATCGCCAGGGCGCGGGCGACGTCCAACGCGTAGAGCCGGGAGACCCCGCGCGCTTGCGTGCTCAGCATTGGGCGGAGCTCCTCCCGGCGGATTCGTTCAGGCGCACATGCCCTCAGTCTGAGCGCTGCCGCCCGGTGTGGCAGATACTCACCAACTCTACCCAGGATGACCTTGGGTTTTCCTCAAGGACGCGGCGGCCAGCACGACTGCTCCGCTCCGGGGCGCACCCTAGAGGACCACCCAGCCCACCAGCCCCGCACCGATCACCACGGCCCAGGCCGGGACCTTCCAGCTGTTGAGCGCGACGAAGGAGACCACCGCGATGCACAGCGCCGCAATGCCCACCTCGAGGACTCCCGCGGTGAACACCGGATCATAGAGTGCGGCGGCCAGAATGCCGACGACCCCGGCGTTGACGCCCATGAGTGTGCGGCGGGCCCAGGCGTTGCTGCGCAGCCCCTCCCAGAACGGCAGAGTGCCCAGGACCAGCAGCGCAGCAGGCAGGAAGATGGCGACGATGGCGATGGCCGCGCCGAGGATCCCGCTGGGCTCCCCCGAAGAGGAGGCGCCGAGGAATCCGGCGAAGGTGAACAGCGGTCCGGGCACAGCCTGAGCCGCCCCATATCCGGCAAGGAAGCTGTCGGCGTCCACCAGTCCGGTGTGGACCGTCTCAGCCTGCAGCAGCGGAAGCACGACATGGCCACCGCCGAAGACCAGGGCGCCGGCGCGGTAGAAGAGGTCCGTCAGCGCCGCCCAGCCCTGCCCGGTGGCGGCGGCGAGCAACGGCAGCCCAGCCAGCAGCAGAGCGAAGAGGCCCAGACAGCAGACTGCGAACCGTTTGGAGACCCGCACCGGGAAGGCATCCTCCGGCTTCTGCTGCTCAGCCTCGGGCTTCAGCCAGAACAGGCCGATCGCCCCAGCGGCGACGATGGCCCCGACCAGCACGAAGGGGTGGGGCAGCAGCAGCACGATGATCATGGCCACTGCTGCGATGGAGGCACGCGCTGCATCTGGGGTCAGCGATTTGGCCATCCCCAGCACGGCGTGAGCCACCACGGCGACGGCGGCGGCCTTCAGACCACTGATCCACCCGGCCTCAGAGAGGTCCCCCGCCGCGGCCACACCGTAGGCGAAGGCCACCAACAGCACCACCGAGGGCATGGTGAAGGCGAACCAGGCTGCGAGCATGCCTCCGTACCCGGCGCGCTGCAGCCCCAGCGCCATCCCGACCTGAGAGGAGGCAGGTCCGGGCAGGAACTGGCAGAGGGCCACCAGGTCTGCGTAGGCCTTCTCGCTGAGCCAGCGGCGCCGCTCCACGAAGGCCTCACGGAAATAGGCCAGGTGGGCCACCGGGCCGCCAAAGGAGGTCAGCCCCAACCTCAGGAAGACCCAGAAGACCTCCAGCACATTGCCGGGGTTCCGGTCGATGGTGGATCGATCGTCGCTCATAGGTCACGACTTTTCCGCAGGCACGTGAACAGCAGGGAAACTCTCAGAGCATGAACTCCGCCACCAGAGGCAGAGTGAGCAGGGACAGCACAGTGCTGACCACCAGGATGGAGGCGGCCAGGCGGCCGTCGCCGTCGTACTCCTCACTGAGGAGTATGACGGACCCGCGCCGTTGCCCGCCATGACGGCCCTTTGCCGCGAGCTTCCGGTCATCCAGCCACGTTAGACCGTCATTGACCGTAACCCAGGATCACGCGCCGTCACGTTCAAAAGTGGTCGTAAAACGGTCGCTGGCGAAGCGACCACTTTTGGCGGTCAATCGGGCCACCTCCTTGCCGCTTCCTCGACAGAGGGTGATCCGTCCGCTTCGCATGAGGGCCATCGGTCCACGTTAGACCGTCAGGAACCGTTGTAGGTTCCAGCTAAGTGGTCAGTAGTGTCACCTATCTGTCAGTGGTTTGTCAGTGGTGTCATCTATCTGTCAGTGGGTCACGTCGAATCATCCCCATGGCCGCGATTCCCCAGCAGAGTCTCCGCCGATCTATCGAGACCTAAAAGCTCGCACGCACGGTGTCCCGGTTAGCCCCCCGTCAGCGGGACAGGGTGCGGACCACCTATACGGGACACCCTCTCTGGCCAGTTGGCGTTACGCCTGGTCAGAGGTGGGTGTTCCCGGTTGGGGTTCCTCAACTGACAACGCCACTCACGGAACTAGCCGGCTCAGGGCTAGAGCCCGAATGCGCCGCCAGTGACCAGGATGATGACCCCCAGGGTAATGAGCACAAGTGGAAAGAGGATGCTTTCCCACCGCTCCAGAACTTCAGCGATGGGTTTGCGTGAGGTGATCCACTTAGCAGCCAGGACCAGGAGCGCGACCAGTGATAGGAAGACGATGCAGAAGGCCAGGACAGCGGCCCAGCTGAGGCTGACGAAGACTGGTACATAGACACCGATGTTGTCTCCACCGTTGGCGAAGGTCACTAGGGCAACCGTGCCGACAGAGACTCGCTTGCCTTCCAGTTGGGCTTCGTCGTCGTCTTTTTCGTCGCGGTTGCGCCATGTTCGCCATGCTGCCCAGAGGCCCAGGCCCAGCGGGATCAGGCCGAAGTAGGGCAAGACTTCTTCTGGGAGCATCACTTGTGCGCCCAGCGCCACAACCACAGCAGTCCCCAGAATGCCGATGAAGCCCACGTACTGCCCTAGCAGTATTCGCCGGGTCGTACCTGGTTGCCCTCGGCCACGGCCGAAAAACAGGGACAGGACGATGATGTCATCGATGTTGGTGGCAACGAACAGGGCTAACGCCTGTGCAGCAACAGTCACTATCATGAGCGGCTACGCGCCTGAGCACAGCCAGGAAGCGAGCACTGTGGATCGATGCAGGACGCGTATTCATCGATAGCAAGGGTGGTCTCCACCAGCGCATTCAATGCCTGAGCAAGGTGTGCATCAGCAATTTCGTACCGGGTCTGGCGACCTTCAGGCTCGGTGACCACGATCCCGCAGTCCCGCAGGCAGGCCAGGTGATTCGACACGTTGGTCCGAGTCAGCCCTAAGTCCCGGGATAGCTGGGCTGGGTAGCCGGGGCCATGCAGCAGAGAGAGTAAGATTCGAGACCGCGTGGGGTCTGCCATGGCGCGGCCGAGCCGGTTCATGACATCAAGACGAGAAGCAATAGTCAGCACACAGTGACTATACAGGGTTGACTGACTAATCAGCAAGGTCAAGCTGGCCGGCGTCCCGGTGGCGGATCCCCACGCGGCACTACCCATTGACCAGTGCTTCGAAGACCCCAAAAATCGGTCGCGCACTGGGTGTCAGTGCGGGAACCTCGATCTGAACTCTGAGCCTGCAAGTAGGGTCATGACCATGGGACAGATCATCTACGAAACGTCAACCAGCTTTGATGGATACATCGCTGACGAACATCACTCACTGTCATGGCTGTTCGCTGTACCAGGCGGGGACTCTCCCGAGCTGGAACCACCGCAAGCTGCTGTGCAATTGATGGGTTCGAACACCTACGAGTAGGTGCTCGACCAGATCGATGGACTCAGCAAACCAGAGGCCAGGACCGGATTCGGCATAACACCGGAACCCTGCTGGACAACTATAACCAGGACCGTGAGATCGACGAGATCGCCCGTGGCTGGAGGGACCCGAATGGAAAGCCGATCGGCCCCGGCCGTTCCATCGCCCGCCGCGCTTTCGGAGGGTGAACACAATCCCAGGATGCGAGATGGCAACCCGTTGTCTCGCATCCTGAAATAACGATGTCTCGCATTGCGAGACGCCGGACACTATGGTGACGAAGACATGTCTCATATTCTGAGACTGACAGAGAGAACGAAGGAGATGTCCGCGATGCGAGACAACCGAATGACTTCTAGGGCCGGGCTGTTCGGACTCGCCGCTGCATCCATGCTGGCGCTGACCGCGTGCGGCACCGATGAGATCGAGGTCGACGAGCTTCAAGCGATTGTGGAGGAGTCCATCACGACTGCTGACGAGGTCTCCTGCGATGGACCGCTTGCCTTGGACGATGGTGCTTCCGTGGATTGCAACTTCGTTCAGGCGGGACGAGATGTGTCTGTCCCGGCTGTGTATTCCGAAGAAGACCACGCCATAGAGCTCGAAGGGGACTCGGGTCGCGGCGACATCACCGTCGAGCTCGATGACGACAACACGGCCAGCGTCGACGAAGAAGGCGAGGTTCAGCAGCAGGATTCGGACGAGGGCCCTGCCCAGGAGCCCGCGCAGGAGGAAGAGCCGGCGGTGGACCCCACGGAAGACCCTGCCCAGGCCGATGAGACCGAAGAGCCAGCGGTGGACCCGCTGGAGCTCTAAGCCTTAGGAAGCTTCAGCTGACTCTTCGCCCTCCGTAGAGTGTCCGGCACTTATCCTACTGAGGGTCGGTGGCATCCTCGTCCGTATTCGGCCTGTACTCATGGGCGTCGTCGGCACCGTCGCGGATCATCAGGGTCACTGTGTAGTCGACCTTGTCGTCGTCCGAGTCTTCACGCACCAGGTAGGCATCCTCGTCGAGCACGCCGTCTTCGGTGCGGAAGGCGACATCCTCGGTAGCGTCGTCGCCGGTGAGAATGTCGTAGGGCGCGGTGTCCCCAGCCGGGTTGCAGGCGCCGCCTTCACATTCGAGGAAGGTGACCTCCCCGTAGCGGTCGGTGAACTGCTCTTCAGTGGCTGATCGGTTTTCGGCAAGTGCCGCATCGTACTCGGCTCTGGCGGCTCGGTTTTCGTTGAAGCTGGGTCTCTCCGGCAACCAGAAGAACCCCATGATGAGCATCAACGCGATGCTGGTCGTGGCCGCGACAGTCCACTCTGTCTTCTCGTCATCAGATGTCCTAGTCTTCTGTCGGCTGAAAGCGACCAAGCCAGCTGCGATCAGACCTATGAGGATCGGTCCGCCGATCACGACGAGGAGTGACATCTCGAAGGGTAACGATGTAGTCACATCAGGTTCGGTGTAGATCTCGATCACGGTTCAGGCTCCCTCGGGGCGGTATTCTTCGGCTGCATCGGCACCGGTGCGGACCATGAGCTTCACCGTGAACTCGACGTCGTCGTCATCAGAGTCCTGCCGCAGCAGGTAGGCATCCTCGACGAGCACGCCGTCGGCGTCGTAGAAGGAGACATCGCGGGTGGCGTACCCACCGACCCACTCTTCGGTCAGCTCCTCGTAGAGATCGTCCTCCTCCCGGCACTGTCTGCCGGTGCAGCTCAGGAAAGTGATCTCCCCGTAGCGGTCGGTGAACTGCTCCTCGGTGGACTGGCGGTTCTCTGCGGCGGCCTGATCTTCCGCTTCACGGGCCGCGTCGACCTCATCCGGCATGGGTACGCTGTTCAACCAAGCGAAGTACTGGATGACCATCACAATCGCGCCTGAGGTGAGCACGATGGCCCAGTCCTTCTTGTCCTCCATCAGTTCGGCCACAGGCGCGTTGGTGTACGGCCAGAGGAAGCGAACGGCAAGCACGACGAGGATGCCTACGATCACAGATCCGGCGAACGCGAAGAAGATCGCGTGGGGCAGCCAGATCTTGATCCCGTCCAAATCGTCGAGGTACGTGGGGTCGCTGAAGATCTCAACCATGGGGTCACATACCTTTCTCCAGGTAGCGCGCCTGTTTCCGCTGACGTGTTCGGCAGTTGTCCATGACCTCGACGGCATGGGCGATCGCTGCATGGGCGGTCGAGTACGTGTTGGGGTCTTGGACCTCGTCGATGAGGCTCCTGGTCACCGGGTTTCGGCGAATCCTCGTGACAGCGAAGACGTCTTCCCGCGGGGCCACGATGCAGTACAGCGGACTGAAGCACCTCGGGTTGCGGTAGCGCATGTTCGTGTTATGGCTCTCGTTTTCTCGGTCCGCGTCCCTCTACAGGTACCGGCAGACCTGGTCTGGGCTGCATGTGTCGGGGTCCGGGTGCGCGGCGTCGTGCCGGAGGTCGGCGATGGTGCCGTGCAGGGCGGTGAGCTGGGCGATCTGCTGCTCGATCTCGGCCAGGCGCGCGTCGAGGAGGTCTCGCACGTGCTCGCAGGGCGCGTGGCCGCTGTCGCGGATGTCGAGGATTTGGCGGATCTGGGCGAGGGTGAGGCCTGCGGCCTGGCCACGGTGAACGAAGTCGATCCGGGCGACGGCGTCGGGCGCGTAGTCGCGGTACCCGGATGGCGTCCGGTCGGCCGGGGGCAGCAGTCCCTGCTCTTCGTAGAACCGGAGCGTCTTCGAGGTGGTGCCCGCGCGTTCGGCGAGTTCTCCGATGCGCATTGCGGCCTCCGATCATTCGGCAGGGGCCACGCTTGACCTTCCCCTGCACTGGAAGGTCCAGTATGGCTGAAACGGAACAGAAGTCCAAGCCTTGACGGGAGCAGCGATGCCTACGAAGTACGATCTCGCCATCATCGGATCGGGCGGCGGAGCGTTCGCCGCCGCGATTCGCGCGACCATGCTCGGGAAGTCGGTGGTGATGATCGAGCGTGGCACGCTCGGCGGCACCTGCGTGAACACGGGCTGCGTGCCGTCGAAGGCCCTCATCGCCGCCGCCGATGCACGGCACGTCGCCGCCGACGCCGCCGACCGGTTCCCGGGGATCGCGACGACGGCAGGCCCAGTGGACATGCCCGCGCTGATCGCCGGGAAGCAGGCGTTGGTCGAGACGATGCGGGGCGAGAAGTACGCCGACGTCGCCGATTCATACGGGTGGCACGTCCGGCGGGGAGACGCCGGGTTCGCGGGCACCCCGGACGCGCCGGTGTTGGAGGTCACCGCCGCAGACGGAGCGGTCGAGACGATCGAGGCCGAGCACTACCTGGTCGCCGCCGGTGCGCGGCCGTGGGCTCCGCCGATCGACGGCCTGGACGAGGCCGGGTACCTGACCTCGACCACGGCGATGGACCTGACCGAGGTCCCCGAGTCGATGCTGGTGCTCGGCGGCGGCTACGTTGCCCTGGAGCAGGCGCAGCTGTTCGCCCGCCTCGGCTCCCAGGTCACCGTGCTGGTGCGGTCCCGGCTCGCGTCGAAGGAGGAGCCGGAGGTGTCCCGGACACTGCAGGAGGTGTTCGCCGACGAGGGCATCCGGGTGGTCCGCCGCGCGGTGCCGACCCGGGTGTCCCGGGACGCGGCGACCGGGCAGGTCGTGGTTACCGCGGACGTGTCCGGCGGCTCGCAGGAGTTCCGCGCCGACCAGGTGCTCGTCGCCCTCGGACGCCGTCCCGTCACCGACGGCTTGAACCTCGATGCGGTCGGGGTGAAGACCGGGGACTCCGGCGAGGTGGTCGTCTCCGACCCTCTGCAGTCGTCGAACCCGCGGATCTGGGCCGCGGGCGACGTGACCGGGCACCCGGAGTTCGTCTACGTCGCGGCCCACCACGGCACCCTCGTTGCCGAGAACGCGTTCGCCGACGCCGACCGGTCCGTCGACTACTCCCATCTGCCGCGGGTGACGTTCACCGGACCGGCGATCGGCGCGGTCGGGATGACCGAGAAGGAGGTCGTCGCCGCGGGGATCCGCTGCGACTGCCGCGTGCTGCCCCTGGAGTATGTGCCCCGGGCGGTGATCAACCGCGACACCCGCGGGTTCATCAAGATCGTCGTGAACGCCGATACGAGCGAGATCCTCGGCCTCACCGCCGTCGCCAAGGACGCCGGGGAACTCGCCGCCGCAGGCGTCCACGTGCTCGGCAAGACCATCGCCGAAGTCGCCGACGCCTGGGCCCCCTACCTGACCATGACCGAAGGCATCCGGATCGCCGCGAAGTCCTTCACCACCGACCCGTCACTGCTCTCGTGCTGCGCATGAACGGCAACGCATGCAATCGGGGAGATCTCATCCGGAAGAGGTGCAGACGATGAGCGCCGATCACGACCGCGACGAACGGCGCGCCGGTCTCATCGTCGCCGCAGGGACCGGGCTGCTCCTACTGGCATGCTGCGCGCTTCCGTTGCTGCTCTGCTGCGGCCTGCCGCTCATCGCGGCGGGCGGAGCACTCGCAGGCGTCGGAGGGCTCCTCGGCAATCCCTGGATCATCGGTGCCGGGATCGCCGTCGCGATGGCCGTCACGGCCGGGATGCTCGTCAGGCTACGGCGGTGGCACCGAGGCCGCAGGACTGGCTGCTGCGAAAATCCTTCGACTGCTGATCGGAACCGGTAGCTCGATCGGATCCAGCCATCACCGCCAACGGGGCCACCTCGGCATCCCGCGGCCCTTCCAGGTCTCCACGAGACCGGCGACCCAGCGGACGGACGCGAAGAGTCCGTAGCCGGCCCCGGCGAGGCCCATGGAGACCACGAGCCAGCGACCGATCCCGAGCCACACGCTCCCGTCCACGTCGAGGGCCCACTGAGCGCCCGTGATAAGCCCGGCGACGGCCATCCAAACACCCGCGACGATCACTGCGACCGGCAGCAGCGCGAGGCACATCGACGCGGCGACAGACCAAAGCTGACGGGCCTCCAGCTTGGCCGTTGTGGCGATGATCTTTTCGGCCCGCTCGTTCGCGGCGTCAATCTTGGCTGTTGCCACGGCCCCGGCGTCGGCAGCGGCCCTCTCGATCGACTGCACAGCCTGATCCCGGGCCGTGCTGATCGCGCTCGTCGCCTCGGCGCTGGCTTGGGTGATCGACTCCCGCCAGGCCTTCTGCGCACCGTTCGCGGCCCGCTCGAACTTAGCCCGGCTCTCATCGAGATGCTTGGCGGCAGCCTCGGACTTAGAGGCTGAGCCCTTCAGACTCTCCCCGTTGAGGTTCACGCTCATACCCGCGAGAGTGGACGCGATTCTGGCGAGCAGTTCGCTGTTCTCGTTCGACTCCGGCGGCGGCGACGTTGAGGTCAGCTGATGCGAGATCGCGGAGAGCTGCTTCTCCTGCTCCTCGCTGTCCACCTTCACGAACCCCGCGAGCTTCTTCTGCTGCTCGGTCAGCGTGGCGATCCTCGTATTCTGCGCCTCGACGGCGGCGAGGATCGAGGTCAACAGCTCCATCGTCTCCGGACTGCCGAGCGGTTGCGGCGACTGCACGGGCCCGTTCTGCTGCTTCAGCCTGTCGAGTGCTGCGCTCATGTTCCTGCTCCTTCTGCTGCTGGTGGTAGTCGAAGAACGCCTGCGCGCCCTCCGGGGTGAAGTCCGCCGAGAGTGCGCTCGTGCGCTTGCGGCGCTCGGCACGCCCGGACTCGCCGCGGCGGTCCTCGATGTAGAGCGTCCAGGTCTCCTGCCCGGCGCGTTTGCCCTTCTTGCTGACGGGGCTGTGCAGCCGCATCCGTGGCACCCGATCCCCGTCATCACCGAGCTGCTGGTTCTGCTCCTCGATCACCGAGACCAGACCGGCCTTGTCCACCGCGCGGGGATCGGCCAGCGCCGCACTCATCCGGTCGCCCATCTCGCGGTCGAGCGACCCCTCGGCGAAGTCTTCGCGGCGCAGCTCCCAGTCCTTCGGCGCGTGCTCCAGCCGCTTCACGACCGAGAGCCCGTGCTCGCGCATCAGCTCGTCGTTCGCCGACTGCACGCCCTTCTGATTCCCGGCCTTGCGGTCGTGGAACGTGCGATAGTCCGAGAGCGCCTTTCCCGTGCGGTTGTTGTGATTAAGAACCAAAATATGGTTGTGCGGCTTCTTTCCCCGCCCATCCACATGACTGACGACGAGGCAGTCGGAATCCGGGTGCAAGGGTGCGCTTCACCGCCACGATCCAGTCTGGCGATGACTTCGGGTTCGGGTTCTATAAACGCCCGGGCAGAGCCGAGTTGCTTCAGCGCCCCGAGCGAGCCGATCGATCGGCGACATGCGCGAGCGACCGGGGTCCCACATCTGCTGACAGATGCCGGACACTGTGGGAATGTCAGACCGGACGCAGTCACTGAACAAGGACAAAAGACATTCCATGAACGCCATCAAGAAGGCCCTGACCACCCCGAAGTTCTGGATCATCGCGGTGTCGCTGACACTGCTGGTGATGGCCACGGCCGCCGCTGAGCCGTTCAGTCTGTTCGCCTGGGTCTCCTGGACCGCTCTGCTGGCCGCCATCGTCGCAGTCGCCTACGATTCCGCGGTGCCGACGCAATCGCAGCATCCCGCAGGCACCCCCTAAGGCCCAGCTGGGCGCCAGCGGTCTTCACCGCAGGAGAGGCAGCATCACTCCCCAGTGGCCACCACCGGGCTCTTCATCGTGATCAGCTGTCCGATGGCATCGGTGTGGTCAATCGTCGCCAGGTTCGGCGCGACGTAGAACTTCTCGGTGATGTACTCCTTACTGTGCCCGCCCTGGGCAGCTGCAGCCGCAAGACCATGCTCGCGTTCGATGGCGGTCAGCACTGTCTTGCGTAGGCTGTGCGAGCGGAAGCCTCCCTGCCAGATGTGCTGCAGGTGAGGCGCTGGACTCATGGCCCACTTAACAGACCGCTCGATCTGGGAGAGGTAGTACGGATTGCCCGCACTGGTGTGGAAGACGTATTCGGACTCCACGATCTGGCTAGTCATCCGTCGCATCAATAGGGTGACCGCAAAGTCCGGCAGCGCGATGCGCAGACTCTTTCGATTCTTCGTCGGCCCGATAGCCATGCCCTTGCCCGGCACGTAGCCAGTTGAGGAGTCAATCATCACCCACGCCACGTCGTCTTCAAGATGAACCTTGTCCCAGGTCAGTGCCAGGACCTCACCGATGCGGCATCCGGTTGCCAGCATGAGATCGAGGATATCTAGGATCGGAGTCCTCCACCGGGTGGGGTGATCGCACCAAGCACGGAAGACTTCGCGGATGGCACCAAGCTCTTCAGGCTCGACGACCTTCGGTGGGGGCGAGGTGTATTCGATCTTGTCCGTCTCCCGCCCCATGTTGAACGGGAGGAGCTCGTGGGAGACAGCGTAGGCACACAGTCTCGACATGATCGTCTGCGCCCTGCGGGCGGTGGCCATCAACGATCCGTCCTTGCCTGGGATCGACCAGAGCATCTCGTTGAGCATCCCCACAGTGATCTGATCCATCGCCCATTCCCCAGCTCGGGGAAGGACATGGTTGTTCACGACGAGTCGGTCGTCATAGATGCTACGCATCGTCGGCTTGCCAGTTCTCTCACTACGTCGCTCCAGATGCTCGAACCATTGGTCGAAGACCGCAGACAACGTGATGCTCTCAGTACCCAACCGCCCGTTGATGATCTGCTTCGACAAGCGGTGCCATTTGTCGTTCAGAGCCGTCTCAGCGCGGCTCTTGCTCTTGGCCCGAGCGGTCAGTTCACGCTTGACCCCTTTGACGTCACGGTAGGAGGCTTTGGCCTTCCAGGTGCCGTCTTCCATCTTCTGGTGTGTGGTCTTCCCACGTTCACCAATCTTCAGGCGCGGTCGTGGCATGTCGATACCCCCTGTGCTGCGAGTCGTCGGAACACGTGCATAGTGTCCGGCACTCGTGCAAAAGGCTGACGAAAAACGGTCGTAAAACGGTCGCGAGGTTCTCAGCAGTCCTGTCGGTGCCGCTCTCTAGACCACTCCGAGAGGCCGGACCAGCAACCACCATCAACCGCCTAGATCCGCATAAACTCGGCGATCAGAGGCAGCGTGATCAGGCTCAGTCCGGTGCTTGTCACCAAGATCGCCGCAGCCAATCTGCCGTCGCCGTCATACTCCTCACTGAACAGGAAGACCGTGGTGGAGGAAGGTGTGGCGGCCAGGATGATCAGGGTGCCAGCCCAGACCGGGCCCAGCTGATCGTAGAAGACCAGCACGGCAGCCCAGGTCAGCAGCGGAAGGATCAGCAGCTTCACGGCGGTTCCCACGGCGATCGGAGCGATGGGCACTCCCCCACTGCGGATCCCCTCGATGGCCGGATGCAGCGCCAGACCCACGCAGAACAGGGCCAGCGGCACCGCAGTGTCTCCCAACATCTCCGCCGGCTCGTCGACGAGGGAAGGCATGCGCCGGTCTGTCAGCACCAGGATCAGTGCCAGCAGCATCGCGGAGAAGACCGGATTGAACAGGATGGCGCGGCGCATCACCGGCCAGAGCTGCCGCCGGGCCACGCTGCGGAAGCCGCGCGGCTGCTCGGCGGAGCAGTTCCGGGTGTTCGCCGCAGTGCGCACCAGCGGATAGCCGTTCATATAGAAGGCGTTGTGGATCATATGGATCACCCCGGCGGCCAGACCAGCTTCCGGGCCGATCACGCTGATCGAGATCGGGATGCCGAAATAGCCCACATTGCCGAAGGTTCCGGCCAACGACGCCGGCGCCGCACCACGCCGGGCCTGCTCACCCAACACCCGGCACAGGTAGTACAGCCCCACCGACAGCGCCGGAGTGATCAGCAGCGGTATCACCAGGGCAGCCAGCGGAAAGCCCTCCAGCGGCGGCGCGGTAACCATCGCCGTATAGATGAAGGCCGGCAGCGCGAAATAGAACAGGAAGGCGTTCAGATGTGAGGTCGCCTGGCGGAACCGACTGATGAAGCCGGCGGCGAAGCCCGCCACGATCACCACGAACATGGGGGCGATGGTGCTCAGCATGGTCACCATGTCAGGTGTCTGCTCCTCTCTGGGCCGTGCTGCGCCTGATCGGCGGCTCCCAGCCCGGGCAGAGTGAATCGGTCTGTGCGTCCGGCCAACACGCCGGCGAGCGGATCGGGGCCTACGGCGTCGAGCTCAGGGTGAAGGATCTCTCGGACCACCTGGACCATCAGCCAGATCAGCACAGCCATATGGGCGATGACACCTGTGCCGTAGAGGACTTCGAAGAGCAGGTGGCCGCTGCCGAAGAACTGCTCACCTGCGCCCGCAAGCTCCTCCGCGTTGATCTTGGCGCTGATCAGCCACACCGAGGCCCAATGGAAGACCTCCACCGCCTGCCAGACGAGGAATCCGCGGACCTTGGGGCGTGCCAACACCACCAGGGGGATCAGCCACATCACGAACTGCGGAGAGTAGACCTTCCCCAGCAGCAGGAAGCTGGCCACGATCAGGAAGCACAGCTGCGCCATCCGCGGACGCTGAGGGGCGGCCCACCCCAGGTATGCGATGGCCAGGCAGCACAGCAGGAAGATCCCGTTGGACAGCAGCGAGAAGGTCTGCCCGTCCCAGCCGGTCCAGACGAAGGCCAGCCACATGGAGGAGAAGCTGACCTCGCGTTCGGAGGAGAAGGTGTAGAACAGCGACCATTGCTCGAAGGACATCAGCATGAACGGCACATTCACCGCCAACCAGGTGACCGCTCCGGCGGCGGCCACCGTGACGAAGGAGCGGATCCGACCGGCACGGATGCAGAGCACCAGGACCGCGCCCAGGAAGAACAGCGGATAGAGCTTCATCGCCGCGCCGAGCCCCAGCAGCACGCCGGCCCAGGCCGGACGGGACCGTCCCCAGAGCAGCAGGCCCAGTCCACCCAGGAAGACGGCCCACATGTCCCAGTTCACCGAGAGGGTGAGGATGATCCCGGGGGCCAGAGCCACCAGCAGGGCGTCCGAGCGTCGCCGCCCTGCAGAGGCTGCCGTCACCAGGACCACGCCGACCCAGCACAGGATGACCAGGGCATGGTTCAGGTCGTAGAAGACCAGGATTCGATCATCCGCGGCCAGGTCCTGGGGCACCAGCGCAGCCAGAGCGCCGGCGACCAGCGCGATGAGTACGGGATACTCCATCATCTGCCCTTCAGCGGGCTCCGTGAAGAAGGGCATGGCGCCTTCGGCCAGGCCCCGCTGGGTGAAGAGCAGAGAGAAGTCGGAATAGCACATGTAGAGGTGCTGCTCGGGATCGCTCCAGCCGTTGATCCGGCACCACTGCATGGCCAGCACCGAGAGCGCGGCACCCAGCACAGTCGCGGCCAGCAGGATCCAGGTCAGCCGGCGCGACGAGACGCCGCCCAGCCGCTGGACGAAGACGGTGAGGGCGCTCATCTGCGGCCTCTCAGCAGCGTCCAGCCTTCATCGGCGTTCCAACGGGCAGAGCGACGGCGCATACGGAACAGCTCCGAAGTGTGGGGGTCGAAGACGATGATATAGAGCAGATAGGCCACAGCCACCGCCATCGCGATGGACTGGACCACCAGAGTGTCGATCCACTGGGCCACGGAGAGCTGTCCGACCATGGAGAGCAGCACCAGCACGGTGATCAGCAGGATCACCCACATCAGCAGCCGCCCCCGATAGACGTGCACCACTGCGAAGAGCGGAAGCAGCCAGAGCAGATACCAGGGCTGCAGCACAGTGGAGCTGATCACCACCACGGCCAGCCCGTAGCCGGACCACAGCACCAGATTGTTCCGCGGCGAGTCTCCCAGCGGCAGCCGCAGCAGCATCACCGTCAGCACGACGGCGGCGGCCAACCGGGCCAGCAGATGGACCCCTCCGGCGATCAGATCAGGATCTGCCCCGATGATCCAGGCGAAGAACATACCGGCTCCGGTGCCCAGCAGACCCACCGGGGCGATGGGTTCGATGGCCGAACCGGCGGACAGAGCAGAGGGCAGCCAACCCAGCCCGATGCCCAGGGCGTAGCCGGCCAGGATGAGGGCACCTCCGCCCAGCAGCCCGGCGATGCCCCATTCGCGCAGCCGCAGCAGGTAGTGCTTGGTGCTCTCCAGGCTGAGCAGCACGGCAAAGGGCACGATGACCATGGCGATCGGTTTGATGGCCACGGCCGCGACCAGCAGCAGCAGAGCGACCAGGCGCTTCTTCTGCAGCGCGTACCAGCAGCCGGCCATCATCAGCCCGATCATCAGGGAGTCGTTGTGGGCCGCCGGCAGGAAGACCAACAGGCTCAGCGGATTGAGCAGACAGATCCACAGCGCCCATGAAGGCTCGGAGCCGAAGGCCCGCGCCAATCGAGGGAGGAAGGCCAGCATCAGCAGCACTCCCACCACACTGAGCAGTCGGAACAGTGCGACGGCGACCTCGGGGATCCCTTCGGAGAGATACCAGAAGGACTGGCTGATCATCAGAAAGAGGGGCCCATAGGGCGAGGGCGATTCCGCCCAGAGCCCGTCCGCCCCGGCCATGAACCAGCCCGGCAGCTCAGAGACCCCGGTCTCATAGGGGTTCTCCCCCAGGAAGAGCAGCCGCCCCTGGGCCAGATAGGAATAGACATCTCGGGAGAAAATCGGAATGGTCAGCAGCAGCGGCCCACCCCACATGGCGGCGGCCCGGTACATGACCCCGGTCGCCTCCGCCGACCACTGCCCCACGCGCTGAGCCAGGCGCAGCCAGGAACGCAGCAGGAGCAGGGCACCGAAGGTCAGCAGCACAGTGCAGGTGACCACGCCCGCCGTCGTCGAGCGCAGCGGCAGCAGCCACGGGTGAAGAGCCAGCAGCGAGGTCGGTGACATCGCCAGCCACCCCACGCCCCATGAGCCGACCATGATCATCAGGGCGGCGAGCATGCCCTGACGCAGGGTGTGGGAGACATCGGACTCCGCCCCGCCGAAGAGCCAGCGGGTGGCCCGGTGCCGTCCTAGAACGTTGCGGGTGCGCTCCACGCCCCGGGTGATCGGGTTCCGGGGCCGGGGGGCCTCAGGCTGTGGGATGTCGGACTCCTCGGTCACGGATCTCACCTCCTGGGAGGATCAGTCGGCGGCTGCTGCGCCGCACCAGCAGCACGGTCAGGGCCATCACAGAGACTGCTGCCGAGACCAGCGCCATGGCAGTGCTCGGGGCGAGTGCGCCGAACTCCAGGAACTGCCAGATCTGAAGCTGATCGGCCGCCCCGAAGGCGAGGAAGAAGGCAGTGATCAGGACGATGCCGACGAAGCCGCGGCCTTCGCCTCCTCGCAGCACTGCGATGAGCGGCAGCAGCCAGAGCAGATACCAGGGCTGGATGACCGGCGAGAGCAGCACCAGAGCGGAGAAGGCCCAGGTCATCCGCAGGACGAGGGCCCGCAGCTGTGCGTCCGCACCGGTGTTGGAGGCTGCTGCCTCGGCAGAGCAGGACGCCGGTGCGGATGCGGAGGCCGGTGCGGCGGAACCCGCAGCACGCAGCGGCAGCATCATGAGCACCAGCACGATCACCACGGAGAGCGCCCGGCCGACCACACGCAGCACATCCAGGGTCCATCCGTGATCCGCCCCAGCCAGGATGAGGGCCCCTGTCAGCAGAGCATCGGCCAGGCCGACCGGAGACCAGAGCATGCTGCCGGTCCCGGTCCCGCTGAGCACCTCCAGCCAACCGAAGCCGTAGGCGTCACCGCCGGCCACGCTGATCAGTCCGACGCCGAGCATCACCGCGGCAGCGATCAGCAGAGTCCACGCCCAGTGGCGCAGTCGCCGCATCCAGCCCAGCGAGATCCCTTCACCGCGCAGTCCGGCCCAGGCCCACAGCAGCCCGATGAAGGGCAGCAGCACCATCGTGATCGGTTTGATGCCGATGGAGAGGGTCACCAGCAGCACAGCCAGCACACCCCGACCACGCTGACGCTCCGCTGTGGCCGCCAGGTAGATCCCCGCCAGGGCGAAGCCGATCATCAGGGAATCGTTATGCACGCTGGAGATGAAGCTGATGATCAGCAGGGGGTTGGCAGCTGTCAGCCACTGGGCACGTGCCGGATCAGCGCCCAGCAGCCGGGCCAGCCTGGGCACATAGATCATCATCAGGACGAGACCGGCCGCACAGGCCAGGCGGAAGAGGAACACCGCCAGATCCGGCTGATCAGCGCTGACCCGCATCACGGCGGCCTCCAGCCACAGGAACAGCGGGCCGTAGGGCGTCGCGTCTTCGGCCCAGACGATGTCTGTGCCCAGCTGAAACCAGTTCTCCAGTGTGGAGACTCCGGTGGTGTAGGGATCTTCCCCCTGGAGCACCAGCCGGCCCTGGTTGAGGTAGGCGAAGACATCCCGGGAGAAGATCGGCAGCACGAACAGCTGCGGAATCATCCATGCCGCCGCAGTCCGGCTGATGCTGCGCAGCGGCTGTTCGCCGGTGTGCAGAACCTCGCGCAGGCGCAGCCAGGCGTGGAACATGAGCCAGCAGCCCAGTGTCAGGGCGACGGTGGAGACGACGACGCCGGTCGGCGTCGTGCGCAGCGGCAGGAGCAGGTCCCAGCGGCTGAGCGGAGAGATGCTGACCAACCAGCCGACGCCGTAGGAGCCGATGAGGATCAGCGCCGAGCCCAGAAGGCCCTCAGCCAGCGGGCTGAAGTGAGGAAGCCTGATCTGTGGAGCACGAAGCCCGGAACGCCCGGCGTCTGCCACAGATGTCATCGACGATAATCTACCACTGCGGATCTCACCGCTGAGCAGGCCGGGCGCCCCAGGACCGGGGCCAGGGCAGGGTTGTAGAGTGTCTGGCGTGAGTGCAGAAGCAGAGCAGAAGAGCACAGGATCCTGGGAAGGCCGCATGGTCTGGATCGACTGCGAGATGACCGGCCTGGACCCGGACCAGGACGTGCTGATCGAGGTGGCCGCCCTGGTCACCGACAGTGATCTGAACATCCTGGGCGAGGGTGTCCAAGCGGTGATCCGCCCGGAACCGGCCTCAGCCTTGGACCGGATGCAGAAGATCGTCCGAGAGATGCACACCGACTCCGGGCTGCTGGAGGACCTGGATCAGGGAGTCTCGCTGCAGGAGGCGGAGAAGCGGGTGCTCGACTACGTGAAGAAGTGGGTCCCGGAAGCCAAGAAGGCCCCCCTGGCCGGCAACTCCGTCCACGCCGACAAGGCGTTCCTGCGGCTGGGCATGCCGGAGCTGATGAACCACCTGCACTACCGGATCATCGATGTCTCCACCATCAAGGAACTCGCCGGACGCTGGTATCCCGAGGCGCGCACCTCCGCCCCGGAGAAGACCGGAAATCACCGGGCGCTGGGCGATATCCGCGATTCCATCGAGGAGCTCAAGCACTATCGACAGGCCGTCTTCCGCTGATTTCGTTCTCAGCGCCGGATAGGTGTAGACTAATCGGCGTTGCTTTTCGGCCGTTCAGCCGGAGAGCTCATGAATATGGTGGGTGTAGCTCAGCTGGTAGAGCATCGCGTTGTGGTCGCGAGGGTCGCGGGTTCAAGCCCCGTCACTCACCCCGATAGAAGGGCCTCTGATCTGGAGTTTTCCAGGCAGGGGCCCTTTTTCTTGGCGTGAAACCCCCGTGATGACCCCGAGGGTGCGCCACGCAGAAGCTGGCCATGAGCGGACCGAGACCACCGCAGCCGGGAAACAGGACCGCAGCAAGAATCCTCACCGGAGTCGTGGGCGAGCACCTCAGCCGTCGGCCTCCTGGTCCCCTGCGCTGGGGCCATTTGACGCCTCTGACTGCCAGCCATATTATCGTTATTCGATAACATCGATATTCGATATGGGAGACGAGATGCCCACCAAGAACCGCATGGCCCAGGTATCCAACTTCACGGGCGGCATCTTCTGCGTCGGTGCGGCGTTCGCGGCACTCGAGTGGTTCAATCCCCTGTGGACCCTGATCAATGACCAGCGCATGACCGTCACGGTGCAACCCACTGCCGCCGAGGCGCCGATCGACGATGCCGTCACGGTTCAAGACGCCTCATTGACCGCATTGGTCGATGCCGCGCAGATGAGTGCAGGGTGGGTCACGCTGTATGCGCTCAGCATCACTGTGCTGGCAGTTGGAATCGCAGCGCTGATCATCGGATATGCAAGCTTCATCCTGGCCGTCGGACGGGAGTCTGAAGCGGCCTCCAGGCGTTGGCACCTGACCATATCCGCCTGTGGTCTGCTGGCTGCCGTCGCCGTCACCGCCGGAAGCTGGGGGCTCTCCTGGGTGGAGAGGCATATCCTTCACCACCTCGATCTGCCCAGCACTGGTTATGAGGCCTCCGGACAGTCACCCTTCATTCTGTTGATCGCCGCCTCGGTACTGATCCTCATTGGGCTGCTGAGTTCTCGGACTCGGGACCTGGAAGAGGACACGACGGGGCTCGTATGACTCCCACGCCAGAATCCAGCCACCGCATCCGCTGCCACCTTGGGCAGCTTCTGGAGGCCAACGGCATGACGATGACCGAACTCTCCCAGCGGACGGGCATCACGATGGCCAACTTGTCGATCCTGAAGAACAACAAAGCTAAGGCCGCACGCTTCTCCAGCCTCACCGCAATCTGCGACGCGTTGGGTTGCACCCCCGGCGAGCTGTTCACGATCGACCGGAGGTGACTGACCTGGCGACTCCCCGGCTGTGATGAAGAGCCTCAGACCACCATGATCCGGCGGTCTGAGAGGGACTGTCACCGAAGGAGGAGGCAGAAAGGGCTGAAGAGATTGACCCCGTGACATTCGAGGAGAAGCTGCTCACCCCGACCCAGACCCGGAGGGCCTGGATGCGAACAGCACCAGTCTCAGCCGCGCCCTGGTGTCTCGCTGCGCTCAGAAGTCCCGTGCGGTTTCGCCGGCGGTCTGCCCGATACGGGTGATGTGTATACGCCGAGCCAGTCGGATGACCGGCCGGATGAGCAGCTGGACACTTCCGATCAGGAAGAGCCAGGTGCCGGCCGTGGTGGTGCTGGTGCTGAAGAAGAGGACGCTGCCCACGATGAACCACACAGCGATGAGAAGGTCATTGATGATGCTGACAGTCTCGTACCGACCTCGGATCACGAGCTCTTCATGTCCGATGTGGATGCTGAGGTCTTTTGAACTCATCTGGCCACTGTAGCTTTTGAGCGATCTCCCGCGAGCGCGGGGCGAACAGCGACTCATCTCGTCTATAGGATGGAGCCCATGTCAGACGAGATCGATTCCCTGCCTCCGCTGATCCTCGGGGATGCCGAACTGCAGGACCAGCTGGTGGCCGCTGTGCTCTCCGGGGCGAAGACAGCGACCTCCAGTCTGCACCGCAGCTATGTGGCCGACGACCAGCCGCTCCCTCAGCCGGGTCGACAGCGGCTGCTGGCCCGGGATGGTTCTGTGGCCGGAGTCGTGGAGATCACCGACGTCCAGATCATGCCGATCAGCGAGATCACCGATGAGATCGCCCATGCCGAAGGCGAAGGATTCGTCGACGTCGCCGCCTGGCGCCGCGCCCATGAACAGTTCTGGGGACAGGTCGGCGAGAGCGCCGGAGGCTCGCTTCCCGAGGACGAGCTGATCGTCGTCGAGCGCCTCCGGCTGCTCCCGCCGGCACAGACCGCCTGAGCGGCGGTGTCCTCACAGCAGGGCGCAGCTCAGTAGGGCTGCTGCTCCAGCTCGGTGGCATAGACGCGGAACTCAGAACGCTGCGCGTGCATCTGCCACAGCTTCTCGGCGAGGACCTCCGGGTCCTTCTGCTCGTCACCAGGGATGATCGCACCCGGGATGATGAGCTGACCCACATAGATCGGTTCATCCTTCATCGCCTGGTCGAGCATCTCCGCATAGGCGGTCTCCCCTGCGAAGCCGATGGAGGTCCCGGCGAAGTGCTGGACCGGCTGGACGGCAGAGCCGCCGTTGACGAAGAGCACCGAGCCGCGTTTCAGGAACCGCATGCCCTGCAGCACCTGATGCACTGCGGCCACCGGCCCATAGACGGAGAACTCCACAGCGGCCTTGATATCGGTCACTGTGGATTCCAACAGGGGACGCAGAAATTCCTTCTGCGGCAGCGGGTTATAGCTGAGCACCTCGATATGACCCAGCTCCTGGCCGGCCCTGTCCAATGCGGCGATCAGGCTCTCCGGCTCACGCACATTGGCGGCATAGCCCTTCCTCCGCCGCCAGGTCAGCGGCCAGGGCATCCAGACGCTCCTGATTCCGGGAGATCAGCGCCAGGCTGAACCCTTCGCGGCCGAAACGACGCGCCAGTGCTTCACCGAGGTTACGGCCGGCTCCGATGATTGCGATCGTGGTCATCACGATCCCCTTCCTTTCAGAATTTCACTGCCTGATCTGGTTATCCACGACGGCGGCTGCGCCCGCCGCCGGCTCTCATGGGGTGACCAGCACCTTCAGAGATTCGCGCTGATCCATCGCCCGGTAGCCTTCCGGAGTCTCCTCCAAGCTGATGCTGCGGTCGAAGACCTTGCCGGGCTCCACACTGCCGTCCAGCACGCCGGGCAGCAGCTGTTCCACGTAGGTGCTGGTGGGCGCCGGGCCTCCGGTCAGGGTGACGTTGGGGCCGAACAGGCTGGTGAAGCCCACCGAGGCCTGGTCGTACTGCGGCACGCCCACGCGGCTGATC
This sequence comes from Nesterenkonia lacusekhoensis, assembly GCF_017876395.1. NCBI lineage: Bacteria > Bacillati > Actinomycetota > Actinomycetes > Micrococcales > Micrococcaceae > Nesterenkonia > Nesterenkonia lacusekhoensis. The sequence continues at coordinate 1,249,806 of NZ_JAGINX010000001.1, forward strand.
ACGCCGCCGGGACGCACCACGCCGACGGACTGCTCATAGGCGGGCATATGACCCACTGCCTCCAGCACCGCGTGGGTGCCCAGACCGCCGGTCAGTTCGCGGACTCTCTCGATGCCCTCCTGACCGCGCTCGGCGACGACGTCGGTGGCGCCGAACTCGCGGCCCAGATCCGTCCGGGCCTGGTGACGGCCCATCAGGATGATCTGCTCGGCTCCCAGCTGCCGTGCCGAGAGCACGGCCAGCAGTCCCACGGCGCCGTCGCCGATCACCGTGACGCTGGTCGAGGGGTTGACGCCTGCCTTGACCGCAGCGTGCCAGCCGGTGCCGTAGACATCGGCCAGGGTCAGAAGCGAAGGGAGCAGCGCCTCGTCGACGTCGTGAGGCAGCTTGGTGAGGTTGTAGTCGGCGAACGGTGCGCGGATGGCCTCCGACTGCGCCGAGGTGAAGAAGCCGCCCCGGGGGCAGGAGGTGGGCAGGCCCTCGCGGCAGAGCACACAGCTTCCGCAGCCGTAGGCGAAGGGCGCGACCACCAGATCACCCTTCTTCAGCTCAGAGACCTCCGAGCCGACCTCCTCCACCGTGCCGAGGAACTCATGGCCCATGAAGGCCGGTTCGGAATCAGCCTTGGAGTGATAAGGGTGCAGGTCAGATCCGCAGATACAGGTGCGGACCACCCGCACCACGGCATCGGTGGGATCCTGCAGGGCGGCGTCGGGGGCGTCTTCCACCCGGACATCGCCGGCGGTGTACATCATGGTGGCTCGCATCAGGAGCTCCTCCTCGTTTCAGGCAGGTGGATGAGGGTCCGTCAGCTGACAGCTCCCATGCCCTACACCCTATTCCCACCCGATGCCGTAGACTCGAGGACTGGACGTTCCGCTGAACCCTGTTCCGGCAGGCCGCTGCGGAGCTTCTGCGTCGTAAGAACGCCTCATTCCTACAGGCCTCTCAACCAGCCTGTCATCAGCAGTGATCTTCTCGCGGCGAACCGAGTGCACCCTCCGGTGCGTTCGCCACCCTGCCGGACGCGGCGGCACAGAGAGACCTGCCGCCGCTGAGCCCGGCACCTTCTGAAAGGCTCATGCCATCTCTGAAACACCTGTGACCTTCGTCGACCTCAACGTCCCCGCACCCTTGGTGCAGGCCCTGGCCGCCGACGGCAAGCTCCTCGCCTTCCCCATCCAGCAGCAGACCCTGCCGGACACCCTCACCGGCCGCGATGTCCTCGGCCGGGGCAAGACCGGTTCCGGCAAGACCCTGGCCTTCTCCATCCCGGTGGTCGCCACCCTGGGAGAGGACGACGCCGCAGCCTCACGCCGCCCCGGACGCCCCACCGCACTGGTGCTGGCGCCCACCCGCGAACTGGCCACCCAGATCAACACCGTGCTCGAGCCGCTCGCCGCGGCCTACGGCCTGCGGACCACCACGATCTTCGGCGGCGTCAGCGCCAAACACCAGATCAACGCGCTCAACTCCGGCGTCGACATCGTGGTGGCCTGCCCGGGCCGCCTGGAGGACCTGCTGCAGCAGGGGGCGCTGACTCTGGACGACGTGCGCATCACCGTGCTGGACGAGGCCGACCATATGGCCGACCTGGGCTTCCTGCCCGGAGTGACCCGTATCCTGGCCAAGACCCCGGCCGAAGGTCAGCGCCTGTTCTTCTCCGCCACCCTGGACAACGGTGTGGACAAACTGGTCAAGCGCTTCCTGAAGGACGAGCTGCTGCATTCAGTGGATGAGGCCACCTCCCATGTGGCGGCCATGACCCACCACGTCTTCGAAGCCCACCCGGAGGGCAAGAAGGAGCTGGTGAGGACTTTGGCCTCCGGTCAGGGACGACGCATCCTGTTCACCCGCACCAAGCACCAAGCACGCAAGCTGGCCAAACAGCTGACCACCCAGGGGATCCCGGCAGTGGACCTGCACGGCAACCTCTCGCAGAACGCCCGGGACCGGAACCTCGCGGCCTTCGGCGGCGGAGATGTGAACGTTCTGGTCGCCACTGACGTCGCGGCCCGCGGCGTACACGTCGACTCCGTGGAACTGGTGGTCCATGTGGACCCACCGGCCGAGCACAAGGCCTACCTGCACCGCTCAGGGCGCACCGCCCGGGCGGGAAGCGCCGGCGATGTGGTCACCGTGATGCTGCCTGAGCAGCGCAAGGACACCCAGGCCCTGCTGCGCAAGGCGGAGATCAAGGTCTCCCCCATCCAGGTCACCGAAGACTCTCCCGAGGTGAGCGCGCTGGTGGGCACTCCGGCTCCCTATGTGCAGCCGCCGGCACCGCCGCAGCCGCAGAAGTCGCAGGGCTCCCAGAAGTCTCAGAATCCGAACCGCCGACGCCCGCGACGCCGCCGCTGAACCGCCGCGGCGTACTGTATGGGAGAGAACCATCGCATCCAGTACGCAGGGGGACCCGAAGGATGAGCAGCTCAGAGCCGGAACAGACCCAGGCGTTCCGAGCAGCCCGGGACCGGCTGGTCGCATACCAGCAGGACTACGAACAGGCCCGCGAGCAGTTCGAGTGGCCTCGCTTCGAGGAGTTCAACTTCGCTCTGGACTGGTTCGACCGCATCGCTGCCTCCCCGGAGCGCGCTGAGCAGGACGCGCTGATCATCGCCGAGGCCGACGGCTCCGTGCTGCGCCGCAGCTTCGCGGAGCTCTCCGAAGCCTCGGACCGGGTGGCCAACTGGCTGCGCGAACAGGGCATGCGCCGCGGGGACCGGATGATCCTGATGCTGGGCAACCAGATCGAGCTCTGGGAGCTCATGCTGGCCGGGATCAAACTGGGCGCGGTGCTCATCCCCACCGCCGTCCAGATGGGCCCGGCCGACCTGCAGGACCGGGCCACCCGCGGCCAGGCCACCTGGGCGGCCGCCGGCACCGAGGACCTGCAGAAGTTCTCCGAGGTTTCCGGTGAGCTCAACCTGATCCACGTCCCCGGCTTCTACACCCCGCAGATCCCGGACCCCGAGATCAGCGGGCACCTGGTGCTGCACTATCCGCAGGCCTACCAGGCGGCGTCGGGCTTCACTCCGGATGCGCCCACGGCCGCCGACGAGACGCTGCTGCTCTACTTCACCTCCGGCACCACCTCCCTGCCCAAGCTGGTGGAGCACACCCACACCTCCTACCCGGTGGGGCACCTGACCACGATGTACTGGATCGGCATCCAGCCCGGCGACGTCCATCTCAATGTGGCCGGGCCGGGATGGGGCAAGCACGCCTGGTCCAACTTCTTCGCGCCGTGGATCGCGGAGGCGACGATCTTCGTCTACAACTATCAGCGCTTCGACGCCTATGCCCTGATGGACCAGATGCAGACTCACGGGGTCACCAGCTTCTGCGCGCCGCCCACGGTCTGGCGGATGCTCATCCAGGCCGACCTCAGCCGGCTGAGCACCCCGCCGCGGGTGACCGTCTCCGCCGGAGAACCGCTCAACGCGGAGGTCATCGAACAGGTCCGCCGAGCCTGGGGCAGCACCATCCGTGACGGCTTCGGCCAGACGGAGTCCACCCTGCAGGTGGCCAACACTCCGGGACTGCCGGTCACCCCCGGCTCCATGGGCCGTCCGCTTCCCGGCTTCGACGTGGTGCTGCTGGACCCCCAGACCGGTGAGGAGGCCCCTGTCCGGGACGGACTCCAGGAGGGAGAGCTCTGCCTGCGGGCCGAACAGACCGGACCGAACCGGCCGGTGGGCCTGCTGAAGTCCTACTACGGCGACGAACAGCGCACTGCGGAGGTCTTCCGCGGCGGCGTGTACCACACCGGAGATGTGGTCCGACGCGACGCGGAGGGCGTGCTGACCTACGTGGGCCGCTCCGATGACGTCTTCAAAGCCAGCGACTACCGGATCTCGCCCTTCGAGCTGGAGTCGGTGCTGGTGGAGCACCCCGCAGTGGCCGAGGCTGCAGTGGTCCCCTCCCCCGATCCGCTGCGTCTGGCCGTTCCCAAGGCCTTCGTGGTGCTGGCCTCCGGCGTGGAATGGGACGAGAAGACCGCCGCCGCCATCCTGCAGCACTGCCGTGATGCTGTGCCGCCGTTCAAACGCATCCGGCGCATCGAACTGGCCGATCTGCCCAAGACCATCTCCGGAAAGATCCGCCGAGTGGAGCTGCGTGAGCTCGAGGCCTCACGCCCCGAGGCAGCGACGACTTCGGCTCCCTTGGAGTTCCGTGAAGCTGACCTGGAGCTGAGCCGCTGAGCCTCTGCCCTCCGGAGTGATCCGGGCCGCTGTCACTTGGCCGTGTCAGAGGCCGGTCGTACACTCGATATTCGAACACGTATTCGAATAGACGGAGGGTGACCGATGAGTGCAGATCCAGCGGCCCAGGAGGAGATGGCCACAGTCTGGGCCGATGAGGCCGGCGTACCGCTGCGCCTGGTCTGGTCCGGGAGGCGGTTCACCGTCACCGGCCAGCCGATCCAATGGTTCGACCGCCGGCCCTGGTGGACCACCGCCGGACGCGCCCCGGCAGGACAGGCCGCCGATGTGCTGGAACAGCCGATGTGGCAGGTCCGCGCCCAGGCCCACGACGGACAGATCCTGATCTTCGACCTGATCGCCTCCTCCGGCATGCAGTGGCCGATCACCGGAATCTACGACTGAGGCGCGATGGCCAGCTTCACCCATCTCCACGTCACCAGCGCCTTCTCCGCCCACCACGGCACCACCCGCCCGGAGGCTCTGGTCGACGCCGCCCACGCGGCTGACCAGCACAGCGCAGCCATCACCGATCGCGACGGCCTCTACGGAGCAGTCCGCCACATCCGCGCCTGCCTGGCCGCCGGGATCCGCCCCATCGTGGGCGCCGGGCTGCAGGTCCGCGAAGGCTCTGCGCAGTCCGAGATCACGGTGCTGGCCCATGGCAGCACCGGCGGAGCCGGATGGGCCGGACTGACCCGGCTGATCTCCTCAGCCCACGCGCCCAAGCGTGGGGCGCGCCGGAAGGCCCACGGCAGCGTGCACCGCCCGGCGTGGATCGAACGGAGCCGACCCGCGGTCTTCCTCCAGGCGGAGCAGGGCCCCACAGCCACTGTCATGCTCGGCCCGGAGTCCGACGTGGGGCAGGCTGTGCTGGCCGAGGATCCGCGCCGAGCCGCCACTCTGCTGGAGGACTGGCGGCAGCGGCTCCCCGGCGGCGTCGTGCTGGAGATCGTGGTCCACCACACCCGTCCCGGTACCCCGTTCAGCCTGCAGCACGCCGCGCAGATGCTTGCCCTGGCAGAGCACAGCGGCACCCCGGCGGTGCTCACCAACGCGGTGCGCTATCTGAAGCCCGACGACGCCGTCACCGCCGACGTCCTCGACTCGGCCGCACACCTGCTGCCGCTGGGCAGCTTTCCCGGCCAGCCCAATGCCCAAGCCTGGCTCAAACCCGCCGAGGAGATGCACCGGATCGCCTACCGCGTGGCCGAACAGGCCGATCTCCCCACAGCCGCCGCCGTCGCCATGCTGGAGCACACCGAGCAGCTGGCCGAACGCTGCCAGCTGGACCCGGAGACCGACCTGCAGTGGCGCCGCCCCAAAGTCCCGGAGCTGGAGGCGCTGGGCATCGACGGGGACCCGGCCGCGGCCCTGCGCCAGCAGTGCGAGGTGGGCCTGTCCCTGCGCTACCCGTGGGCCTCCGGAGACCAGCTCCGCGATATCCGGGACCGCCTCCACCAGGAGCTGCAGACCATCGACCACTTCGGCTACAACACCTATTTCCTCACAGTGGCCGATGTGGTGGAGATGATCCGCGGCAGAGACGTACGGGTCCAGGCCCGGGGCTCCGGCGCCGGCAGCCTGGTCAACCACCTGCTGGGCATCTCGACTGTGGACCCGCTGGAGCACGACCTGCTCTTCGAACGGTTCCTGGGCCGAGCGCGCACCACACTGCCGGACATCGATGTGGACATCGAGTCCGCCCGTCGGCATGAGATCTACCAGGCGATCTTCGAGCGCTACGGACACCACCGAGTGACCCTGCTGTCCATGCAGAACCGTTACCGGGCCCGTGGAGCGGCCCGCGACGCCGGTCTGGCCCTGGGACTGAGCGAGGAGCGCATCGACCAGATCGCTGAGAGCCTCTGGCGCTTCGACGCCGCCGACTTCCGGAAAGTCCTGCGTTCCAAGCCGGAGCTCCGGGAAGTCGCGGAGCTGGTGGACACCGAGCCCCAGGTGGACCTGCTGGTGGACCTCACCGAGCGTCTGGACCGGCTCCCCCGACATATCTCCATGCACTCCTGCGGCGTCATCCTGGGCGATTCCGAACTGCTCTCGCTGACCCCCACCCAGCCCTCAGGGATGGGCCTGCCGATGTCCCAGTTCGACAAGGACGACATCGACGACCTCGGCCTGCTCAAGCTCGATGTGCTCGGAGTGCGCATGCAGTCGGCCATGGCCTACGCGGTCCGAGAGGTCGCCCGGGTCAACGGGCCCCACGCCGCTCAGGAGGGAGGCCTGCCCGAGGACACCCCCTACGTCTCCCCGGAGGGTCGGATCGACCTGGATGCGGTGCCCACTGATGACGAGGCCACCTATGCGGCCATCCGCACCACGCACACGTTGGGGATGTTCCAGATCGAGTCCCCCGGGCAGCGCGAGCTGATCGGCAAGCTCCAACCCACCGAATACAGCGACCTGATCGCTGACATCTCCCTCTTCCGGCCCGGCCCGATGAAGGCGAATATGGTGGGCCCCTTCACCGAGCGCAAGCACGGCTTCCAACGGGTGGACTATCTGCATCCGCGCTTCGCCCCCTTCCTCCAGGACTCCTACGGCGTCGTGGTCTATCACGAACATGTGCTGCGGATCCTCTCCGACTGCATGGATGTGGACCTGGCCTACGCCGACGAGCTCCGACGCCGGCTGCAGCGCGACCCGGAGGAGGTGGAGGCAGAGTTCCGCCGGAATACTGCGGCGGCCGGGCGCTTCACCGCAGAGGAGACGGAGACCATCTGGGAGGCGATGAAGGGGTTCGGAAGCTTCGGCTTCTGCAAGGCCCACGGTGCGGCCTTCGCCCTGCCCACCTATCAGAGCGCCTGGCTGAAGACGCACTACCCGGTGGAGTTCCTCTGTGCCCTGTTCGAACATGACCCGGGGATGTACCCGCGCCGGCTGCTGATGGCCGAGGCACGACGGATCGGCATTCCGCTGCTGCCGGTGGACGCCAACTCCTCCGGCCGGGAGTACCGCGTAGAGCGGGTCTCCGCCGAGGAGAAAGGGATCCGCCTGGCCCTGCGCGATGTTCGGGGCATCACCGAGGCTGAGCTGGACCGCATCGTCGCCGGACAGCCCTATTCCTCCATCTCCGAGCTGCGTCATCGGGCGGAGCCCTCCCGTCCGCTGCTGATGCGCCTGGCCTCCATCGGCGCACTGGACTCGCTGGCCGCCGGCCAGGAGCAGCGAGCCAGCCGCGGCGGGCTGATCGCCTATGTCCGTCAGCTGACCGCCCGACCGCGACGGCCTCAGGCCACGGATGACCAGCAGCAGAGCCTCTTCGATGAGCAGCTGCTGATCAGTTCGGAAGCACCGGACCCTTCCCCGGAGGAACAGCTCGAGGCCGAGCTGGAGGTCCTCTCCTCCGAGGTGGACGGCCATATCCTCGACCCCTACCGTCCGATGCTCGAAGAGCTCGGCGTCGTCGCCGCCGAGGATCTTCTGAGCCTGCGCAACAGCTCCGAAGTTCTGGTGGCAGGGGCCCGAGTGGCCACCCAGACGCCGCCGATGCGCTCCGGGGACCGCACGGTGTTCATCAGCCTGGACGACGGCACCGGCTGTGTGGACACCACCTTCTTCGACGATGCCCAGCAGCAGGTCGGTCCGCTGCTCTTCGGCACTCGGCTGATGATCATCCGCGGACGGACCCGACGGACCGGAGCGCGCGGCATGACCATCCAGGCCGACGAGGCATGGGACCTCCGACAGATGTGGAACGAATGGCGCAGGACCAGACACCCGGCTTCATCTGAACCTCAGCGAGGCTGAGATCACATACCCTGATACCCGGTCGGAATCCACACACTCGAGGAAGCGTCCCCACTCCATGTCTCGCATCACCTGCCCCGTCCTGAGCAGCAAGATCACCTCAGCCTCCGAGGCGGCCTCACACATCCATGACGGTGACCGCGTCGGCATGAGCGGCTTCACCGGAGCCGGCTATCCCAAGGCCGTCCCCGGCGCCCTCGCCGAACGGGCCCAGGACTCCCACCAACGGGGCGAGGAGTTCGGCATCGAGCTCTGGACCGGCGCTTCCACCGCACCGGAGCTGGACGGCGTGCTCGCTGAGGCCGGCGCCCTGCGCAAGCGTCTTCCCTTCCAGTCGGACCCGACGCTGCGCAGGTCGATCAACTCCGGCTCCACCGAATACATCGACACCCACCTGAGCCACTCGGCCCAGCAGGCATGGTTCGGCTTCTACGGCAACCTCGATGTGGCAGTGGTCGAAGTCGCCGCCGTGCTGCCCAACGGACTGCTGGTCCCCGGCAGCTCGGTGGGCAACGCCAAGACGTGGCTGGACCTCGCCGATAAGGTGATCATCGAGGTCAACGACTGGCATCCGCGTGCCTATGAGGGCTTCCACGACGTCTACTACGGCACCCGCCTTCCTCCCGAGCGTCGCCCTCTGCAGCTGCTGGATCCCCTCCAGCGCATCGGAGACCCCTACCTCCGCGTGGATCCGGAGAAGGTCGTGGCCATCGTGGAGACCGAGGCTCCCGACCGCAACCTGCCGTTCAAAGATGCCGATGAGAGCTCCAAGGCCATGGCCGATCACGTGGTGGACTTCCTGCGCCACGAGATCGACCACGACCGCCTGCCGGAGAACCTGCTGCCGTTGCAGTCCGGCGTAGGCAATGTGGCCAATGCTGTGATGTCCAACCTGGCCCACAGCGAGTTCGAGAACCTCACCGCCTACACCGAGGTCATCCAGGACGGCATGCTGGACCTGATCGACACCGGGAAGCTGACCGCAGTCTCGGCGACCAGCTTCTCACTCTCAGCCGAGCGGGCCGCCGACTTCAACGAGAACATCGAGAGCTATAAGGGCCGCATCCTGCTGCGCACCCAAGAGATCTCGAACCATCCGGAGGCCATCCGCCGCCTGGGTCTGATCGCCATCAACGGCATGGTCGAAGCCGATATCTACGGCAACGTGAACTCCACCCACGTGATGGGCAGCTCGATCATCAACGGCATCGGCGGCTCCGGCGACTTCGCTCGCAACGCCTACCTGAACTTCTTCGTCTCCCCCTCGGTGGCCAAGGACGGCGCGATCTCCTCCATCGTGCCCTTCGCCAGCCACATCGACCACACCGAGCACGACACCCAGATCCTCGTCACCGAACAGGGCCTGGCCGACCTGCGCGGGCTCTCCCCCACAGCTCGGGCGAAGAAGATCATCCACAGCTGCGCCCACCCCGACTACCGGGACCGCCTGCAGGACTACTTCGACCGTGCCGCGGCGGCCAACCCGAACGGACGGCACACTCCGCACCTGCTGCGCGAGGCGCTGTCCTGGCACGAGAACTTCCAGGACAACGGGCAGATGTGAGCATGTCGGAAGAGCCCACTCCCCGCGTCGGCGTCGTCGTCACCGACACTTACCGCCCCAGCGACGACGACCATGACACCGGGCCGCTGATCGAGGCCCTCTCGGCTCGGAACATCCTCGCCGAGCCGGTGGTCTGGCACCGTTGGCCCGCAGAGGATGACTCCCGGCAGTTCGATCTGCTGGTGCTGCGCAGCCCGTGGGACTACGCCGAGCGCGAGCCGGAGTTCCGGTCGTGGCTGCGCACCGCAGCCTCACGCACTCAGGTCCTGAACACTCCCGAGCTGGTCGAGTGGAACCTGGACAAGGTCTACCTGCAGCAGCTGCAGCAGCGCGGCGTCGCCCTGGTGCCCACCGAGTGGGTCCACACCTCGGAGGAGCTCAGCCAGGCCCTGGCTCAGCACGGTGAGGAGTGGGTGGTGATCAAGCCCAGCGTCTCGGCCGGGGCTCTGGACACCGAGCTGCTGCAGGCCGATTCCGAGCGCGCCCTGACACTGGGCCGGAAGATCCTGGAGCAGGGCCGCACTGTGATGGTCCAGCCGGAGGTCCCCGAGCTCTCCGAGGGCCGGGAGAAGGCGCTGTACTTCATCGGCGGAGAGCACACCCACACCATCGCCAAAGGGGCGCTGCTGGAGCGCGGCGGCGGCTTCCTCGGCGGCCACTATCAGGAGAACCCCCAGGTGGAACGGGCCTCCGCCGAAGAGATCGCCTTCGGAGAGCGTGTGATCAGCGCCTGCGCGGCCGCAGCCGGCACAGAGATCCCGCTCTACGGGAGGATCGACATCGTCACCTCCACTGAGCACGGCACCGTGCTCCTGGAGGCCGAGCTCTTCGAACCGGCGCTGAACCTACACCGAGCACCCCACGCCGCCGACGCCCTGGCCGGAGCCATCGAGCGGACCCTGCAGAGCTGACCGTGGCCTCCAGGCTGAGGGCCGCTCCTCCGACCCTCTACAGTGGGGCAGATGAGCGATGAGCCCCGCCCCCACCATCACGAGGGGCACCGGCGCGGCAGTCTGCCCTGGGGCAGCCTGCTGCGCAACGGCCTGCTGGTCGTCGTCCTGCTGATCATGCTGTGGCTGGGCTTCAACGTGCGGCTGCCTTCCGTCGGCGAGCTGCAGGCCCAAATCGAGGAGCTGGGGTGGGTCGGCGTCGTCGCCTTCCTCGCCCTCTACGCCGCTGTCGCTATGACTCCGATCCCGGTGACCATCATGGCGGTCACAGGGGGGCTGCTCTTCGGTGTGATCATCGGCAGCGCCCTCTCCGTGGCCGGAGTGCTGGTGGGCTGCTGGGGCGCCTATTGGCTGGCCCGCGGACTCGGGCACAGAACGGTGCTGAAGCTGCTGGGTGAGCACGCGCGCAAGGTCGAGAGCAACCTGCAGGGAGCAGGCTTCCAGGCAGTCTGCACCCTGCGACTGATGCCGGGCTTCCCCTATTGGCCGGTGAACTACGGCAGCGGGGCCTTCGGCATCGGACAGCGGACCTTCCTGACGGCCAGTCTGGTCTCCACCGTCCCCGGCCAGGTGTCCCTGGTCGCCGTCGGGGCGTTCATCGCCCACCCGGGGGTCCTCTCAGGGATCATCGTGGCCTGTGCCTGGACTGTGGTGCTGATCATGACGGTGTGGGCCTACCGTGCGTGGAAGGGAACCTCCTCACGGAAGCTGCCCGGTTCGTGACCGCGCGGCACCACACCCTCCGGCTATGAGCCCAGCCGACGCAGCAGCGCCTCGGCGGGCTCCGCGACGGCGTCGCGCCATCCGGTGCCGGCCCACAGGTTGAGCGTCTCAGCATCACCGGCCGCCGTCGCAGCCCGGCGCAGCGGAGCCGTAAGGTGGTGCAGCGCTGGGAAGCCCAGCGGTGCTGCGCCGGTCAGCGCCGCGGCGAACTCATTCTCCAAGGCGCGGGCCGGACGCCCGGAGAAGGCCGTGGTGATGATGGTCGCCTCCCGGTCCGCCGCCGCCAGAGCCTCCTGATGGACCGGGTTCGCACCACTCTCCTCAGTGCGCAGCAGCACAGTGCCCACGACGGCGGCCTCGGCCCCGGCCGCACGGACTTCACGCACACGGTCGGGCGTGGAGATGCCTCCGGCGGCCCAGAGCGGCAGATCCGTGGCCGCCCGGATGTGCAGCAGCATCTCCTCCAGCTCGACCGGGGCCGGCGGCGCTGCAGGAGTCCAGGTCCCCGAATGGCCGCCTGCCTCATGCGACTGGATAATCAGCGCATCGGCGCCGGCGATGTCTGCGTGCTCAGCCTCGGTGACTGTGGTGACCGTCTGCAGGACCGCGGCTCCGGTGCGCTGCAGGCGCCGGATGTCGGTGGAGGTCGGCAGGCCGAAGGTCACGCTCACCGCCGGCACCGGGTGTTCTTCCAGGACGGCCAGCTTCTCCTCCCACCGGTCGTCGTCCTCCACGGGAATCTCTGGAAGGCTGACTCCGTAGTGCTGGGCCCACGGCTCGAGCCGCCGCCGGTAGTCGTCATAGGCCTCCGCACCGATCCCCACCGGCGTGGGGGCGAAGAGGTTCACGCCGAAGCGATCTGTCGCTGCCGAGACCTGTTCGATCTGCTCGGCCAGCCGCTCAGGACGCTGATAGCCGGCGGCGAGGAATCCGATCCCACCGGCTCGTGCAGCGGCCGCCACCAGCTCCGGCGTGCTGGGACCGCCCGCCATCGGCGCGGCGACGATCGGCAGGCGCATACCCAGCTGCTCCATCATGGTCATCGTGTCTTCCCTTCTGTTGAATCTCCGGGGCCTCGGCTCGTGGACCGGCGGCCGCGGCCTCTTCCGCGAGCTCGTCTTCGATGTGTGTGGTGCGGCTGATCGCTGATGATCGTCAGGACGTTGCTGAGGATCACCAATCCGATCCCGACCCAAGCGATCAGTGGCAGGTCCTCGGAGAGCGCCACCAGTCCGATCAGCGCTGCGAAGAAGGGATGCATGGACATCCCGAGGCCGAAGACCACAGGACTGATCCGGCGCAACACGATCAGATCCAGAGAATAGGGCACGGCCGTCGCCAGGATCCCGGCCACCGCGGCGAAGAAGAACGCCTGCGCCGGAGGCTGAGCCTGCCAGACGATCAGCGCGGCGACCGGAACCGTCACGCAGGCGGAGAGGGTGGTGGCCACTGCAGTCCCCTGGACTCCTGGCAGCCTCTGCCCCACCACCCGGTTGGTCACGATATAGCCGGCCCAACACACAGCGGCCAGCACAGCGAAGCTCAGTCCCAACAGATCCGAGGTGGGCCCCGGCCGAGTGAGCAGCACGACGCCGCACAGCGCCAGTGCCGCGCAGACCGCATCTCTGGGGCGACGCCCAGAGGTCAGCGCCACCGCCAGCGGTCCCAGGAATTCGATGGTCACCGCCGTTCCCAGGCCCACTCGCTCGACGGCCGCATAGAGGGCAGTGTTCATCCCGGCGAAGAAGAAGGCCAGCAGCGCCAGGGGCCACCATTGGGAACGGGTGAACTGCCATACTCGGGGCCGGGTCATCGGCAGGAGCACCAGTGCGGCCACCAGCTGACGCACAGCCACGACGCCGACCGGGGTCATCGTGCTGAACGCCAAGGAACCCACTGCTGCCCCAGATTGGGTGCTCAGGGCACTGGTGGAGATCACCGCGAAACCCCGCAGGGTGCGCGTTCCAGGTGTGCCGCTGGTCATATGTGCCATTCTGGCACCCTGGGACCGCTGCCGAGACGACGCCGGGCCTCAGCGCCGCTGACCAGGCATAACGCCTGCTCTTCTCGCATGACGCCTCCGTAGGCGCTTACGGCAGGGCACAGAGATCGCGTCGACTCACATTTAACTCACAGAAACTCTATAACAGGACGGTAACGAGCCCAGATCCCCGCGATTCCGGGCCTCCCGGGGCGACACGGGGGTTCTTGACCTGTTTGACGCAACCTTTTCGAGACCTTTTACTGGATTGCGGACATCTTCTGTGATGTCGGCGTAACTTTCGAGTTCCGCCTCTGACCGGAGCCACTCCGGATCAGATCGCGTCGCAGAAGCTGCAGGAGCCGGCCGCTCCCCATCACCGTCCATAAGGCCGGCTTCCGCGGACAGACCGTTGGACACGTGAGGTGAAGCAGGACGGTGACACGAGGAAGACCTGGGAAGGTCTGAGTGGCGGGGGCTTCGATACAACTCCCTGATTATGCAGAACACCAAGACTTTCAAGAAGATCCTCGGCGGCGGCATGGCCGCAGCCACTCTGGCCGGCGGCGCCCTCGTCGCACAGGCCCCGGCCGCCTTCGCCCAGTCTGACTGGGACCGCCTCGCAGAGTGCGAGTCCGGCGGCGACTGGTCGATCAACACCGGCAACGGCTACTACGGCGGCCTGCAGTTCTCGCAGCAGTCCTGGAACGCTGCCGGCGGCTCTGGCTCCCCGGCCAACGCCTCCAAGGCCGAGCAGATCCGCGTGGCTGAGAACCTGCTCGAGATGCAGGGCTGGGGCGCATGGCCCGCCTGCTCCGCTCAGCTCGGCCTCTCCGGCCAGCCCAGCGGCGGCGGCGCAGCGCAGGCACCTGCTGAGCAGCAGGCACCTGCTGAGCAGCAGGCTCCTGCTGAGCAGCAGGCACCCGTCCAGGAGGCCCCCGTGCAGGAGGCCCCCGTGCAGCAGGCACCGGCTGAGCAGGCTCCCGTGCAGCAGGCTCCGGTTCAGGAAGCACCTGTCCAGGAGGCACCGGCTCAGGACATCCCGGAGCCGACCGAGCCGGAGGCTGCTCCGGAGGCCGATGTTGAGGTCTCCGGGGAGACCTACACCATCCAGGAGGGTGACTCCCTGACCAAGATCGCCGATGCGCTCGGCATCGCTGACTGGCAGGACCTGTGGGGCGCCAACGCCGACCAGATCCAGGACCCGAACACCATCTTCGTCGGTGATGAGCTGAAGCTCCCCGTCCTCTGATCACTCCATACGGCTGATCCTCAGTTGGGAAGCCGGACTGCACTCAGCAGGCCCTCTTCCCAACTGAGGATCACTGTTCCATGCAGATCGGTCCGGTAGGTGACCGCGCCGACCTCCGCCAGGGCATCCAAAATGCTCTGGTCCGGATGGCCGTAGCGGTTCTCCTCCCCCACCCCGATCAGCGCGACGGCGGGCTCCCTGCTCTTGAGCAGATCGAGTCCGCCGTTCGCGGCACCATGATGGGCGACCTTGAGCAGATCCACCTCCTGCGGGAGGCGATCCTGCCGCAGCAGCGCTGCGGTCAGCTCCTCCTCCAGATCACCAGTCACCAGAAGCCTCAGCGGATCGTTCGCGGATCCCGCTGGGGCTTCTGCCGTCTCATAGAGAGACAGCTGGACCACGAGTGAGTTGTCGTTGGGATTGGGGAAATGGCCGTATGCCGACCAGATCCGGTACGACACCGGGAACGTCTCACCGAGCCTCCCTTCCTGGCCCAGCTCTGCGCGGACTGTGGGAACCTCCTCTCCGATCCCCATAGCCGCAGCCGCATCCCAGCCGCTGGTGGCTGAGTACAGAACCCGCCCCACCTCGCGTCCACGGACCACGCCCGGCGCACCTGCGTAGTGGTCACGGTGGTCGTGGGTGATCATCAGCATCTCCACCGCGCTGATGCCGAGATCATCCAAACAGTCATCAGCCGCCTCCGGCTCTTCCCCGGCGTCGATGACCACCGCTGCGTCCTCAGCGGTGCGGACCACCAGCATGTCCCCTTGGCCCACATCGCAGAGCGCCACCCGCCACTGCTCGGGCAGCCCGCCACCGGCCCAGACCGTTGCTGGCAGCATCAGAGCCACCAAGGAGCCCGACGCCGCCCCGAGCACGAGGCCGTGCAGCCACGTGATCTGCCAGGCGCCCCGTCTGACCAGCAGCACGACCAGGATCAGCACCGCGAGCAGGTAGAGCCCCACCAGGGCCAGGCCGAATCCACCCTGAGGCCACGGAGCAACCGCACGCGGCATGTCCGCTGCGGCCCTGCCGATCTGTCCGATCCCCGCCGCCGCCCAGCCGGAACACCACAACAGCGCCGCCGACAGCCAGGGCGCAGCGGTGCTGAGCAGCGCTGCGGCTGTCCCCGGCACGGTGACCAGAGGCAGCAGAGGCCCGGCCAGAATGTTGGCCGGAACGGAGTAGGTCTGTACACCCCCTGCCAACGGCAGCAGGACCGGAACGGCGAAGAGCTGGGCGGAGGCGGTCAGCGCCAAAGGCGCCGAGAGCATCGCTGGAAGCCACGGGTCCAGCATCTCCTTGATCCGCTGTCCGGCCAGGATGATGCCCAACGTGGCCGCTACGGAGAGTTGGAAAGCGGGTTCGACGCTGTACCACGGGTCATAGACCAGCAGGATCAGCACACAGAGGCACAGCAGCGCGAAGGAGGCTCGCCCCCGGCCGGCGAAGACCGCCAGCGCTCCGATGTTCCCCATGACCGCCGCCCGGATCACGCTCGGCTTCGGCTGCACCAGCAGCACGAAGAGCACCGTCCCGAGCAGCAGCACCGGCAGAGTGAGCCAACGCGGTGCCCGTACCAGGCGCAGCATGCCCAGCAGCGCCCCGGTGACCAACGCCAGATGCGTACCGCTGACCGCGCTGAGATGGCTCAGCCCCGAGTCCAACATGGCGTCGCGCAGCTCAGCAGACTGTTGGGAGCGATCGCCGAGCACGATGGCCGGCAGCAGAGCCGGACCGTCAGCCACGGCATGCTGTGCGTGTTCGACTGTGGCTGCCCGCAGACTGTTGAAGCCCGCAGTGAACTGCGTCCAGCGGTCCGGTGACAGCGCAGTCAAGCCGTCCTGGCCGAAGGGGAACAGCAGAGCCGTGGCTCGGTCCCCAGACTCAGCAGGAGAGGCCCGCACTGTGCCCCGGTAGCGCTGTCCAGCCACCAGCTCTGTACTGCCGCTGTCCGCTGAGACCTCGCCGACGGATACGATCAGCACCGCAGCGGCTCCCAGGGCCGCTGCGCCTTCTGAACTGCCTGCACCGTGAGCAGAGTCGGCGCCGGGAAGCTGCGCGGATTCCACGCTCACCTGCGCCAACAGACGGTCCTCACCGTCGAAGCCCGGACGGTCCAGAAGCTGAGCGTCGCCGTTGACGCGGACCACGACCTCGAAGGGGATCTCGCTGGTGACCGCCTCCGTCCAACCGGCCTCTTCCGCCGCACGCTGAGGCGAGGCCGCAGAGAGTGCGACCGTTGCCGCGATCAGGCAGCACAACACACAGTGGAGCAGCAGATGCCTGCACCAGCCGATGAGGCGGGTATGAGCTCCTCCCGCAAGTCTTTGCATCAGCAGCAGGACCAAGCCCAACGCCGGTGCTGCGATCACGGCCGTCCAGCCCAGCCTGGCCGCCGCCGTCCACGGCAGGTGGACTGCCGCCGAGGCGGCAATCCATGCGGCCAGCGCCGCGGGCAGAAGACGCAGATCCAGAGGCCGCAGCCCGGCCTCTGGACGCGGGTCGTTCTGGGCCCTCCGGAATCCCAGGACCGAATCCCGCAACCAACCCAGCGTGGAGCTGGCCAGGGCCCTGGGCCGACGACTCACCACGTCACGAGGTCTTCGACATCGGCGAGGATGGCGGGGCCGATCCCACTGACCGCAGCCAGCTCCTCCACCGCGCCGAATTCACCGTGGGAGTCCCGGTGGTCCACGATCCGTTCGGCCAGAGCCGGTCCGATGCCCGGCAGCTCCTCCAAGGTCGCCGCGTCGGCGGTGTTGAGGTTGATCAGCTCCGCCTGTTCCTCTCCCCCGACAGGTCCGCCCGGCTGTGCCTGATCAGCGGGAGGGGCCTCGCCGGCGTCGAGCTCCTCCTGAGTGGGCACCCAGATGAGCGCACCGTCCTGCACCTCCTGGGCCAGGTTCAATCCGTCCAGGGCCGCTCCCGAGATGGGTCCGCCTGCCTCCTCCACGGCCTCATGGACACGAGCCCCGGGTGGGACCTCCACCACGCCAGGGGTCTGCACCGCTCCCGCCACATGAGCCACCACAGGCCCTGCTCCGTCGTCCTCGGCAGCCGCGCCCTCCCGTACCTCGTCCTGTGGGCCCTCACCCTCGCGGACAGGCTCTGCGGGAGACTCCTCCTCCGCAGTACGCTCACCGGTCAGTTCGGGAGCCGCCGGAAGGGCCTCGGAGGAGGACGAACCGCTGCCGAGCCATGAGACCAGCAACCAGCCGATCAGAGCACCGGCCACCACGACCACGGCCATCGCACGCAGGCGGAAGCGTCCGGGCGCGCTGTGACGCTCCTGGCGCACCCGGTGACGCTCTTCCCGCTCCTGCAGGAGTCGGTCGCGCCGTGAGATGAGCTCCTCGTCCTCCATACGGCCACGCTAGGACCCGACCGGCTCAACAGGACACACCCGTGGTCGGGCTGGGGACTGCCGGGCGTGGCGCGGTGGGCCAGCAGAGGGCTGTGGAGGAATCTGCGGGGCTGGACAGCTCGGCGAGCTACTGCCGCGGCGTCACCGGCTGCGCGGGGCTCACGCAGACAGCCACCGCCCCGAGTCCCAGGTGGGCGGCCAGGGCGGGAGGCAGCGGAACCACCGGAACCGGCAGTGCTGAGTGTTCCTGCAGGGCCTCAGCGAGCTCCTGAGCCTGCTCGGCGTTGCCGAATCCGTGGACCACGATCCGCGGCCGGTCCATCTCGGCAGCCGCCTCCTCGACCCGAGCTGTCAGTCGCGAGAGCGCCCGCGGAAGGGTGCGGGGCCGCTCCAGGGGCTGGACCTCACCGTCGCGGATCTGCAGCAGCGGCTTGACCCAGAGGAGGTTGCCGACGATCCCGGCCAGCGTGTTGATCCGCCCGCCGCGGCGCAGCTGCTCCAGGTTGGGCACGACGAACAGCGACTGGGAGGCGGCGGCCGTCTCCGCGGCGGCACGGACCACCTCGGGCTGGCTGCCGCCGAGCTGAGCAGTCATCGCTGCATCGAGCACGGCATGTCCCAGCGAGAGTCCCGTCTGTGCCGAGTCCACGACGCTCACCGGAATACGACTGTCCTCAGCGGCCAGTCGGGCGGCCTCCACCGTTCCGGAGAGCTTCCCGGAGAGGTGGATGGACACGATGCCGGCATATCCCTGGTCGGCCAGACGGTGATAATTCTCGGACAGCCGTCCGGGCGAGGGCCGTGAGGTGCGCACGGGAGTCCCCTGAGCCACCGCCAGCGCCAGATCCCGGTCCAGCTCGGCTGAGGCACCAGCATAGATCTGAGCATCCTGAGGGGCCGTCTCGATCATCACCGGGATGGGGACACTGGTGATGTTGGCCCCCACCTGGCCCATGCGGATCCGGCCCTCAGCGTCTGTGGGCAGCGAGCAGGAGGAGTCGGTGACCACCGCGATCCGACCGCGGCGCCGCCTGAGGCTGGGCCTGCGCCCGGGGAAGCGGGAGCGCCGGGCATAGAGCTCTTCCTCAGAGGCCCGGGCCCACTCCTGCACCGCATGTTCCATAGGAAGGGTCAGCCGGTCACCACGTTGATCAGCTTGGGCTCTCGGACGATGACCTTGCGCACGCCGCCGCCCTCTTCGATGTACTTCTGGATCTTGGGCAGCGCCAGCGCCTGCTCCTCCAGCTCCTCGGCGGAGATGTCGGCAGGGACGTCGAGCTTGTCGCGCAGCTTGCCCTTCACCTGCACCACGGCGGTCACCGTGTTCTCGACCAGCAGCGATTCATCCACCGACGGCCAGGAGGAGTTGGCCACAGAGGGCTCATGTCCCAGCAGCGCCCACATGTCCTCTGCGGTGTAGGGAGCCACCAGCGACAGGAGCTGAGCGGTGACCTCCGTCGCCTCCCGCACGGCAGGATCCGCCGCGCCGGCACCGGAGTCGATCTCCTTGCGTGCGGCGTTGACCAGCTCCATGACCCGGGCGACGACGACGTTGAACTTCTGATCCTCGATCAGCTGCTCAGAGTCGGCGATGGTCCGATGGGTCAGGGATCGCAGCCCGGAGGCGCCGCCGGCAGGGTCGGTGCCTGCGGCGGAGTCGACGTCCTGGGCCAGGCGCCAGGCGCGGGCCAAGAACTTCGCCGAACCCGAGGGCGAGACATCGGCCCAGTCCACGTCGTCCTCCGGCGGGGAGGCGAAGACCATGGTGAGCCGCACGGCGTCGACGCCGAAGGCATCCAGCTGCTCGCCGAGGTTGACGCCGTTGCCCAGCGACTTGGACATGGCTTTGCCGCCGTTGAGCACCTGTCCCTGGTTGAGCAGGGCGGAGAAGGGCTCGGTGAAGTTCACCAGGCCCAGGTCATAGAGGACCTTGGTGAAGAAGCGCGAGTAGAGCAGGTGCAGGATGGCATGCTCGACGCCGCCGACGTACTGATCCACCGGAAGCCACCGGTTGACCTCCTCGGTGGGGAAGACGGAGTCGTCATCCTGCGGGGCGATGTACCGCAGGTAGTACCAGGAGGAGTCCACGAAGGTGTCCATCGTGTCGGTGTCCCGGGTCGCAGGCTCGCCGCACGAGGGGCACTCCACGTTCACCCAGTCTTCAGCCCCGGCCAGCGGGGACTTGCCCTTCGGGGAGAGCTGCTCGCCGCGCATGTCGCTGGGAAGCCGCACCGGCAGCTGATCCTCCGGCACCGGAACCTCACCGCAGCTGGGGCAGTGGATGATCGGAATGGGCGCGCCCCAGAACCGCTGGCGGGAGAGCAGCCAGTCGCGCAGCCGATAGTTGACCTCGGCCTCGCCCAGGCTCTTCCCACCGAGCACCTCGATGGACTTGGCGATGGCCTCGTCCTTGCTCAGACCGTCCCAGGCCGGGGAGTTGATCAGCCGGCCTTCGCCGGCCGCCGCCACACCGGAGGCGACCGGATCCTCATCCTCAGTCTCGACGACCACCGTGACCGGCAGGTCCATGGCCAGCGCGAACTCCAGGTCACGCTGATCGTGGGCCGGCACACCCATGACGGCTCCGGTGCCGTAGTCGGCCAGGACATAGTCGGAGGCCCAGACGGGCAGCCTCTCACCGGTCAGCGGGTGCAGGGCATAGCGTCCCAGGAAGACTCCGGTGCGCTCACGGTCGGCGGACTGGCGCTCGATGTCGGAGACGCTGCCCAGCGCCGCGCGGTACTCCTCCAGCTCGGCCCGGCGGTCCTGCGTCACCAATTCCTCGGCGAGCTGGGCATCTGCGGCGACGACCATGAAGGTCACCCCATAGAGGGTGTCAGGCCGTGTGGTGAAGACAGAGATGTCCTTCTGCGGAGCATCAGCGGCCGCCTCGATGATGTAGTTCACCGAAGCGCCGGTGGAGCGGCCGATCCAGTTGCGCTGCATGGCGAGCACACGCTCGGGCCAGGCACCCTTGAGCTGCTCCATGTCATCGAGGAGACGGTCCGCATAATCGGTGATCTTGAAGTACCACTGGTTCAGGGCCTTCTTGGTCACAGGGGTCTTGCACCGCTCACAGGCACCGTCGACGACCTGCTCGTTGGCCAGCACGGTCTGGTCCTTGGGGCACCAGTTGACCGGCGAGTCCTTCCGATAGGCCAGACCCTGCCGATAGAACTGCAGGAAGAGCCACTGGGTCCAGCGGTAGTAGCGCTCATCGGAGGTGTGCAGGCGGCGGGTCCAGTCGGCGCTGATCGCGTAGCGCTTGAAGCTGGCGGCCTGGGTCTCGATGTTGGCGTAGGTCCACTCTGCCGGGTGCGCATCGTTCTTGATGGCGGCGTTCTCCGCGGGCAGGCCGAAGGAGTCCCACCCGATCGGATGCAGCACGTTATAGCCGCGCAGTCGCGCATACCGGGCCGGCACATCACCGATGGCGAAGGCCTCCGCATGGCCCATGTGGAGGTCCCCCGAGGGATAGGGGAACATGTCCATCACGTACTTCTTCTCGCGGGTGTCCTCCGGATCTACGACGAAGGTTCCGGCTTCCTCCCAGTACGGCTGCCAGCGCGCCTCGATCTCCTGGAAGTCATACTGCTTCTTGTCGTTCACTGAAAGGGCACCTCGTAGTCGTGATGTCGGTGGTCGTGATGTCGTCGGATGCGGGCTTGGGACCCGACACAGTCTAATCCCTCTTCGCATTGTTCCTATGCTGGGGACGTGATGTTTTCGTGGACGGACCACCCCAGCCGCACCGGTGAGCGCCGCACCGTCGAGGTGACGCTTCCCCAAGGCTCCGCCGAGCTCGTGCTGCGCCGCTATGCGCCCACCCTGAGGGACGACGACACCCCGGGCCCCACGGTCCGTCCGCGGCTTCTGCTCATCCACGGGTTCCGCGGGGACCACCACGGGATGCAGCTGATCGTCGACGCTCTGCCCGACTATGAGATCTTCGTCCCGGACCTGCCCGGGTTCGGCGAGACCCCTGCGCTGCGCTCAGCCCGCGGGCGGAGGCTGGAGCACACGGTTCAGCGCTACGCCGAGGTGGTGGAGGCCCTGGCACAGAGCCTTCGTCTGGGCGCCACCGACGTGGTGGCCGGGCATTCCTTCGGCAGCATCGTGGTCTCGGCTCATCTGCACCGTGCGGCCACAGGCTCCGACCGCGCAGAGGGTTCCCGCCGTTGGGCCGGGGCCGCGCTCCTGGCACCGATCAGCGATGACATCTTCCGGCGGCCCGCGCTGCTGCCCGGCGCGCTCGGCGTCGAGCTCTACTACCGGCTCTGTCAGGTGCTTCCAGGTGGCAGCGGCGACTGGGCGCTGCGATCTCCTGCGGCTCTGGCGGTGACGAACCTGACCATGATGGTCAGCCCTGAACCGGATCTTCAGGACTACATCCGGGACCAGCACCGCCGCTACTTCGGCGCCTATTCAGACCGCCGCACGGTGCTGGAGGCGTACCGCGCCTCCAGCCGACACACCGTCACCGACTATGCGCCCTGGTTGGATCTGCCGGTGCTGCTGCTCAACGGTTCCCGGGATCAGCTGAGCACAGTGGCCGGTCGACGCGCCCTGCGCGATGCTGTTCCAGGCCCCAGAGGCCAGGGACCACAGTGGGAGCTCCTGCGCGGCACAGGCCACCTGCTCCACTATGAGAAGCCCGCTCAGACCGGTCGAGCGGTGCGGCGCTTCCTGCACAGCCTCTGAGGTCCGGCGCAGCGCCGCTGAGGGTTCAGATCTGCAGGGCCTCCAGGTCGTCGACGGCGATCCTCAGCCCACGCTGGCTCGGCGTCCGACCGGCCGGCTGAGCACTGTGCGTGCGCCGAATGCGACGGATCTCGCCCACGAGCGCTTCGGCCTGGGCATACCCGAAGAACAGCAGATAGCGGTGCCGGCCGTCCTCCATATGGGTCGGCCCGATCCAGTCCACCCCCTCCGGCAGCTGAACCTGGCGGATGAACGCCTCGGCCTCCGCCTGCTCTCCCGTCAGGCTCAGCATGCGAGTGGCCGGAGGGAGTCCCAGCTCCCACCGGTTATAGAGCTCTCGACGGGCGTAACCCACAGGATCCCAGCGCACCAGCGCAGCGGTCAGCTCCTCCATGTCCGCGGTGACCACCACCGTCCCGGACTCCTCAGGGGTGCCGCGGTGGGGACGCACCAGCGAAGCCGCACGGAACCATCGGTCGAGCACCTGGCGCGGCACGTCCAGGCCCTCCCGCGAGAGCTGAGAGTCCCCGTCCAACAGCAGCGCCGCCGTGTAGCCCTCCGGAGCCACAGGCTCGACCCCAGGGGTGCTCACCACCACGGCCGGGTCCCGGCCGACGAGAGTCACCGGGTGATCTGCGGTCGAGGAGATCACCGGAGTGTTCGGGAAGGCCCGGCCCAGCTCCTGAGCAGTACGGTCGGCACCGCGGGAGCCCGCGCGGAACCCAGCATGCCCGCACTCGGCGCAGCGATGGCCCCGATGGTGCAGCCCGCACCAGCGGCAGCGCAGCGTCCCCGACTGACCATGGTGCGGCGGCGCGGCCAACGGACCATGGCAGCTCGGGCACTGTTGCCGACTGCGGCACCGCTCGCAGATCACCGCCGGGACGAAGCCGCTGCGAGCCACCTGGATGAGCACCGGCCCCTGCTGCAGGCCCTCACGCGCCGCGCGGTAGGCCGCCGCCGGCAGCCGCGCCTGACGAGAGGCAGGTTCCCTCTCCTGCTGATAGGAGTCGGCGGTGGAGACCATCCGCGGCGAGGCCTCGCGGCGAACTTCCCGGGACGGCGCGAGGTCCTCGAGCCACCCCCGCTCCACCAGCCGTTGGACCTCCAGGCTGCGAGAGGTGGAGAGGAACAGGAGAGAAGAGCCTGTGAGCACGGTCCGCAGCAGCGCCACCTCACGCACGTGGTGATAGGGGGCTCGCGACTCAGCGTGGGTGTGCTCGGCGTCGTCCAGCACGATCAGCAGCCGCGGGGCGGGAACGGGGGCGAAGATCGCCGAGCGCGTACCCACTGCGATCTGCGCCTGCCCGTAGCGCAGACGCAGGAAGGATCGGTAGCGCGGCGTCGGGCCCATCTCTGCACTGAGCCGCGCCACCCTGTCGCCGAACTCCGCCTCGAGCAGCTCGGCGGCACGGTCCACATCACGCTGGTCCGGAAGGACGACGACGGCGTCCCCACCGGTCTCATAGCAGCGGCGCACCGCCTCGAGGATCTTCTGCGGCCACCCCTGAGGCCCGAAGGACTTCAGGGCCAGATCGGCCTGACGCGGCCCGGGCTCCTCAGCGGCGGGCACAGGCTCAGGAACCGGGAGGTCTTCGAACTCCTTCTCGACGCGCGCCACACGCGAGGGCACAGCGGCCCGGAGGACATCAGAGGTGACCCCGGCTCCCCGGGTGGCCACCTTCTCCGCGAGCTCCTGCACTTCGGGTGAGACGACCGGCAGCGCCGAGACGACCTTGGTGATCAGCGAGAGCCGGGAGGAGGTCTCCGGCCTCTGCCGGCGGCTGAGCACATAGCCGGACATCTCTCGGCCGGAGAAGCGCACCTTCACGCGGCAGCCCGGTACGACCTTCTCGTCCAGATCGATGGGCACCGCATAGTCGAAGGCACGGTCCAGATGCGGCACCGGCGACTCGATCAGCACCTGGGCGATGGGCAGGTGCTCCGCCGATCCGGCAGGCAGCTTCTGCGGAGGCGGCGGGGCCAACGCATCGAGCAGCGCAGGCTGCTGAGCTGGATCTGGGGTTCCTGCACCGGACATAGTCCGATCGTATCGGTCCGCAGCGACATGGAGGCGCGCCTCACAGGTGCTCCTCACTGGTCATCTCGACTGGCCTGCCGCAGCTCTCGACGCCAGCTCTCGACAGCTTCCAGCTCGTTGAAGGTGAAGATGTGGAATCCGGTGATCAAGGTCCGTGACTGGCCGAGCTCACGGACCAGGCCGCGGATCAGTCGGGTGGGCCTATAGCCTGAGGGGCTGAAGAACTTCCAGAACATGTTCTGCTGCTTCTTCAGGAAGTTCGCCGACTGCCCCAGACCCAGCGACGCCGAGATGCGCATCAGCTTCGGACGGCTCACCGGGCCCGGCATGCCTGTGAAGACAGGAAGCTCCACACCTTCGGAGCGGATGCGTTCGCCCCATCGGATGAGCGTCTCCGGACTGAAGCAGATCTGAGTGAGGACACGATCGGCGTAGGGGGCTTTGTCGCGAAGGGCTTGATCGATGGCCTCGTCTGGGAAGAAGGCATGGCCTTCTGGGTACCCCCCGATCCCGATGTCCCTCAAGTGGTGCCCACGCGTCTGCAGTGCCTTCAGCAGATCCACAGCCTGGTGGAACTCCCCGGCAGGCTCCTCGGCATCACCGCCGATGACGACGAGCCGGTCGATCCCGGCAGACTCCAGACGACTCACGATCTCGTCCAGCTCGCCGGGTCCGGACACCATCCGCGCCGGGATATGTGGGGCGACGCTGTAGCCCTGGCGGACCAGAGTCTCGCTGAGGGTGAGCGTGGGGTCCAGCCCCTTGTCGCCGGTGGCGGTGATGGTCAGCGGCACCTCGGTCGGCACCGCGCCCAGCACCTTCTCCTCAGCCGTCTTGAACGGCACGACCTCGTATCCGATGTTCTCCACGAGTCCACGAAGCACTGCGCGCTCGGCGTCGTTGCGGGCAAGGGGGCTGCGGGAGGAGAAGCGTGGCATGGATACCCTCCTGGGCGGTCGATGTCCATACGGCAGACTACGGCCGCCGTCCTCCCCCACATCCTGTCACTGGTGGACGACGACGTCAGGGTGATCAACGTCTTGCGGCCCATCGTGGTCCATCGAGACTCCTCGGACGCGCTCAGGCGTCGAAGAAGCTGCGCAGCGCCTCCACTCGGTCCAGCCGCTCCCAGGGGAAGGATTGGCCTTCTCGGCCGAAGTGACCGTTCTTCGCCGTCTCTCGGTAGATGGGGCGCTTCAGATCCAGGTCCTCGATGATGCCCAGCGGGCGCAGGTCGAAGACTTCCCGGATCGCAGCCGCGATCTGCACCGGGTCCACCTTCTCCGTGCCGAAGGTCTCCACGTAGACACCCACGGGGTGGGCGCGGCCGATGGCGTAGGCGATCTGGATCTCGGCCCGATCGGCCAGTCCGGCGGCGACCACGTTCTTCGCGACCCAGCGCATGGCGTAGGCGGCGGAGCGGTCCACCTTGGAGGGGTCCTTGCCGGAGAAGGCGCCGCCGCCGTGCCGAGCGTAGCCGCCGTAGGTGTCCACGATGATCTTGCGGCCGGTCAGGCCGGCGTCGCCCACCGGTCCTCCGACCACGAAGGGGCCGGAGGGGTTGATGATCTCATGGTGCGATGCGGCGTCCAGGCCCGAGGCCTCGATCACCGGTGCGATGACGTGGGAGGAGATGTCCGCCTGCAGCTGCTCCTGTGTCACCAGGTCCTCGTGCTGGGTCGAGACCACCACAGTGTCCAGAGCCACAGGCCGCGCGCCGTCGTAGCCGATGGTGACCTGGGTCTTGCCGTCGGGGCGCAGGTACTCCAACCCGCCCTTCTGCCTCACCTGGGTCAGCTGGGCGGAGAGCCGGTGCGCCAACGCGATGGAGGTGGGCATATAGGTGTCGGTCTCATTGGTGGCATAGCCGAACATGATGCCCTGGTCGCCTGCACCCTGTGCATCGCGGGGATCCTGGGCGCCGCCGCGAGCCTCCAGCGAGTTGAACACCCCTCCAGCGATGTCCGGGGACTGTTGGCCGATGCTGACCGAGACGCCCACTCGGGCGCCGTCGAAGCCGTTGGCCGAGGAGTCATAGCCGATGTCCAGCAGCGTGTTCCGCACGATCTGCGGGATCTCCACATAGCCGGAGGTGGTGACTTCACCGACCACATGCACCAGTCCGGTGGTGGTCAGCGTCTCAACAGCGACGCGGGAGTCCGGGTCGGCCGCCAGCATGGCGTCCAAGATGGCGTCAGAGATCTGGTCGCAGATCTTGTCCGGATGGCCGATCGTCACCGACTCCGAAGAGAACAGGCGCAGAGAATCAGAAGGGGTCACCGGATCATCCTATCGCTGGAGCATCTGCGGACTCATCCGGAGTGTCATATGGGGACGCAGTCGCTCCGCGGTTTCCCCTGAGACGAGGGCCTGGGAGCGGAGGAGGGCTCAGAGCTGCTGGGTCGCTTCCAGCAGCTGGGCGGCACGGGCGACGACGGCGGAGGCCGCTTCCTGCTTGGACCCGGTGACGTGCACCGGCTCGGCTTCTCCGAGCACTCCCTGGGCACCGAAGGAGGCCAGAATGTGCACTTCGGTCTGGTCCTGTCCGAAGACGAGGTCCTCTCCGACACGGTTGAAGACCAGAAGCTCGCAGCCCTTGCGCAGCAGCTTCTGCTGAGCGAGATCCAGCGGGTCGGTGCCTTCGTCGCCGGTCTCGGCAGCGAACCCCACGATCACACCGGGGCCGCGGCCGGAGGAGTTCCGTCGCCGCACCAGGTCGGCGAGGATGTCTGGATTGCGTTCCAAGGTGATCACCGGGTTCTCGCCGCCCTCGGACTTCTTGATCTTCGCCTGGGCATATTCGGCCGGGCGGAAGTCGGCGACGGCGGCGGCCATGATGAGCATATCGGCGTGCTCGGCGGCACCCAGCACCGCCTGTTGGAGCTGGTGGGCCGTCTCCACGCTCTGCCGTGTCAGATTGCCCGGCAGCTCAGGGGGGAGCTCGGCGTCGATGATGCCGGTGATCAGCGTGACCTCAGCACCCTGGGCCGCAGCCTCCAGAGCCAGGGCGATGCCCTGCTTCCCCGAAGACCGGTTGCCCAGGTAGCGCACCGGGTCAAGGGGCTCCCGGGTGCCTCCTGCGGTGATGACCACTGTGCGGCCGCTGAGCCGACCGGACGGAGCGGCGTCGGGTTCGCCCTGCGGACGGACATGCCGCTGAACGCCGCCAGCGCTGATCTGGTCCACACGAGCTTTGATGTCCTCAGGCTCCGGCAGGCGTCCGGGCCCGGAATCCGTGCCGGTCAGGCGTCCCACAGCAGGATCCATGACGTGGAGGCCGCGCTGCCGCAGCACGGCGACGTTCTCGACAGTGGCGGGGTTCTGCCACATCTCGGTATGCATGGCGGGCACCAGAAGTGTCCGAGCCTGGGTGGCCAGCAGCGTAGAGGTCAGCAGGTCATCGGCCGTTCCCGCACGGGCCCGAGCGAGCAGATCCGCTGTGGCGGGGGCGACGACCACCAGGTCGGCCTCCTGGCCCAGGCGGACATGCCGGACCTGTTCCACGCCTTCGAACACGGAGGTGGTCACCGGACGGCCGCTGATGGCCTCCCAGGTGGCACGGCCGATGAACTCCAAGGAGGAGGGCGTGGGAATGACATCGACCTGATGCCCATCCTCTCGGAGGAGTCTCAGCAGGTGTACCGCCTTATAGGCGGCGATACCTCCGCTGACCCCGAGAACGATGCGCATCAGGTCGATGTCTTCCGACGATTCGGCGGCTCAGGAAGCCGGAGCCTCTGCGGGGTGGTTCACCAGCAGGCCCTCGTTGATCTCACGCAGCGAGATGGACAGCGGCTTCTCGTTCAGCTTGGTGTCCACCAGCGGGCCCACGTACTCGAAGAGGCCCTCGTGCAGCTGCGCGTAGTAGGCGTTGATCTGACGGGCACGCTTGGCGGCGAAGAGCACCAGGGCGTACTTGGAGGTGCTCTTCTCCATCAGGGAGTCGATCGGCGGATTGATGATGCCTTCGAGCTGCTCGGTCACTTGAAACTGCGTCCTTCGGTTGCGGTCGGGGAAAGTCTGTGGCTGGTCTCGGCCTCATGCGGCTGGGTCGAAGCCCATGAGCTTCACCAGTTCGGCTGCGGCACGTTCGACGTCGTCATTGGTGACGGTCACGTCGAATTCCGATTCTGCCGCAAGTTCCATCTTAGCGGTTTCCAGGCGCCGCTGCTGTTCGTCCTCGCTCTCGGTGCCCCGCCCGATCAGCCGTGAGACCAGGTCGTCCCAGGTCGGAGGGGCGAGGAAGACGAACTGAGCCTCCGGCATGGTCTGCCTCACCTGTCGCGCGCCCTGCAGGTCGATCTCCAGCAGCACGCTCCTGCCTTCCGCCAACGCCTCCTCCACAGTGGAGCGCAGCGTGCCGTAGCGGTGCTTCTGGTGGACCGTGGCCCATTCCAGGAACGCCCCGGCCTCCACCAGCTCGTCGAAGCGCACCGGATCGATGAAGAGATAGTCCTCACCCTCCACCTCACCTGGGCGAGGAGGCCGCGTGGTCGCAGAGACGGAGAAGTGCACCTGCGGGTAGGCGCTGCGGATGAACCGACTCATCGTGGACTTGCCCACAGAGGTCGGGCCGGCGAGGACGGTGACGGTGGGCTGCTGCTGATCCTGCAAGGGCATGCCCCACATCCTATCGCCCTCAGAAGGGGTAGGGGGCGATCTCCGGGCGCATCGTCAGCCACTGAATCTCAGTGAACGCCTCGAGATTGGTGCTGGCCCCACCGATGCGCGTCCCGTTGCCGGAGCTCTTGAACCCTCCGAACGGCGCATGGGCCTCATCGGAGACCGTCTGCTCATTGATATGGACCTTCCCAGAGGTGACCCGATCGGCGATGGCCATCGCCTGGCTCACATCGCCCAGGACGCCCAGGGAGAGCCCATCCTCATTGTCCTGCGCCAGCGCGATGGCCTCCTCCAGGTCGGAGAAACGGATCACCGGAGCCACCGGACCAAAGATCTCCTCACGCCAGGCACGATTGTCCGGCGCCAGATCGGTCAGCACCGTCGGGCTGTAATAGGCACCGGAGGAGCTTCCTCCGGCGGCGACCTTCGCGCCGGCCGATACGGCGTCCTGCACGATCGCCTCGATGCGGCTCAGCTGGTTCTCATCGATGATCGCACCGATCGCAGTGCTGCTCTCGACAGGGTCGCCCACCGGCAGGTTCTTGGCCTTGTCTGCGAGCGTAGAGACGTACTCGTCGTAGACGGCGTCGTGGACGATGTGACGCCCTGCCGCCATGCAGATCTGGCCCTGATGCATGAAGGAGCCGAACGCAGCGGCGGAGGCGGCCTGAGCGGGGTCCGCATCCTCCAGCACGATCATCGCGTTCTTGCCGCCGAGCTCCAGATGAGCACGCTTGAGCAGACGGGAGCAGGCCCACCGGCAGACCGGCCTCCTCGAAGATGCGCATGATGGTGACGCCGCCGGAGACGGTGGTGCGCGGATCCGGCTTCAGCAGAACGGCGTTGCCCAGTGCCAGGGCGGGCGCCACGGCCCGGATGGCCAGGATCAGGGGAAAGTTGAAGGGCGCGATCACTGAGACCACACCTAGGGGACGGCGGCGGGCGAAGGACCAACGGTCATCGTTGGATGAGAGCACCTCACCCTGAGCGAGAGTGGGAAGCGCGGCGGCGTCGAAGCATTCAGCGGCGGCCACGTGGGTCTCCAGGCCGGCTTTGGCCGCGATCCCACCGGACTCACGCTGGATCCACCCGTGGATCTCCTCGGCGTGCTCTTCGAAGAGATCACCCGCTCTGCGCACCAGGGCGGCCCGCTCCTCCGGCTTCGTCCGCACCCAATCCTTCTGCGCGGCGGCGGCCGACGCCGCGGCTCGCCGCACATCCTCGGCCGTGGCGAATCCTTGGGTGCCCAGCTGCTGGGACGTGGCCGGTTCGACGACCGGCCGGGTGCCTCCAGAACCTGAGGTCCATTCGTCGACGAAGATCTTCCCGTCCCAGACGGCGGTGTCCAGCAGCCCCATAGCAGCTCTCCTCAGAACGTGAGTCGTGCGTCATGTTCTGAGTCCACCGGGTTCGGACGCGAGACACAAGAGCTTCATCCGTTCAACGAGAGTGGTCCCGCTGGGGTCGGGACACCCGATCCGCTCAGCTCAGGCTGGCCAGATAATCGGACAGCGCCGCACGCTGCTTGACTCCGAGCCCGCCGATGCGGCGGTTCTCCGAGATGCCCAGCTCCTCCAAGACCTTGCCAGCGGTGACACGGCCGATGCCGGGGAGCGCCTCCAGCAGCTCGAGAGTCTTGAGACGAGCGACGGCCTCCGAGGAGTCGGCCTTCTTCAGGACATCGGGGAAGCTGGTCTTGCCCGCCCCGAAGCTCTGCTTCAGCTCAGCACGCTCGATCCGTGCTGCCAGCGCCTTCTTCCGGGCCTTATCGCGTTCTTCTGTGCTGAGTTCTCGCAGAGCCACGGTTGATTCTCCTCCAAGTGGGGCGGTGCGGCGCACCGGACATCACATGTGCCAGAATCTAGCGGCAATCTCCTCGAGGGGCAATAGCCTCTGACCCGCCCGAGTCCGTTTTCCGCAGAGAAGCTCCAGCTCAGCCCCCAGGCAGACCAGCTCAGCGCAGCTCGGCCGCTGCCCTCTCGACAGCCTCCGCCAACGCCTTGGGGGCCGGCCCTGCGGCCAGGATGCTCCGTGAAGCGTTCACCAGCACCTGGGGGTAAGCAGCTCCGAACCCTGCACGCAGGCTCTGGGCCGTTGCGCCCTGAGCCCCGTATCCGGGGGCCAGGATCGGCATGGGCCCGGCCGTGAGGTCGATGCCGTGCTCGGCCGCCAGACTCGCCGTGGTGGCCCCGACGACCAGACCGATGTCGGCCAGGCCCTCCTGCCCCGCTTCCCGGCCGGTGTCCGCCTGAGCGACTGCACGGACGATCTGCTCGGCCACAGTCACATGCTCACGCGCGGCCAGCTGCACCTGCTGCCCCTCCGGATTGGAGGTCAGCGCCAGCACGAAGAGCCCTGCCCCATGCCGAGCCGCGGCCTCCACGGCCGGGGCCAGCGAACCGAAGCCCAGGAAAGGGGTGACGGTGAGGGCGTCGGCGGCGAACTCGGACTCCGGGTCGAGCCACGCCTCGGCGTAGGCGGCCATCGTGGAGCCGATGTCTCCTCGCTTGGCGTCGGCGATGACCAGGAGCCCGGCCTCACGTGCCTCACGCTGGATCTCTGCCAGGGCCTGCATCCCGGAGACGCCGTAGCGCTCGAAGAAGGCCACCTGCGGCTTGATCACGCCAGCCCGGCCGGCCGTCGCGGCGATCACCCGGTGACCGAACTCTCGCAGCCCGGAGGCGTCGTCGTTCAGTCCCCAGGTGGTGAGCATGCCCGGGTGCGGGTCGAGACCCACGCAGAGGCGTCCATGTCGCTCCATGGCCGCGGTGAGTCTGGCCCCGAAACCACCCGAGCCCTCAGGCGCTGCTGTCACCGGCCCGCCGCCTCAGCCAGCCGCTGCTCGTGCTCCTGCAGCGAAGAGACCGACCAGGTGAACTGACGCTGAGCCTCGATGGCCTGCAGGGCGGCACCGAACTCGGCCACGGTGGTGATAACCGGGGTGCCCATCGAGGTGGCGGCGGCGCGGATCTCGTAGCCGTCGCTGCGCGCGTCGCCACCGGAGGGCGTATTGATGATCAGCGCGATCTCTCCGCCCTGAACCGCTTCCAGGATGGTCCCAGTCTCGCCGCCGTCGACATCGGCGATCTTCGCGACGACTTCGGTCTCGATGCCGTTGCGGCGCAGCACATCAGCGGTGCCTCCGGTGGAGACCACGTCGAAGCCGAGATCCTTGAGCCGTTTGACCGGCATGATGATCGCACGCTTATCCCGATTGGCCACGGAGACGAAGACCTTGCCCGAGGTGGGCAGCGGGTTGTTCGCAGCCTGCTGGGACTTGGCGAAGGCAGTGTCGAAGTGCTTGTCGATGCCCATCACTTCGCCGGTGGAGCGCATCTCGGGGCCCAGCAGCGAATCCACCACACGGCCCTCCTGCGTGCGGAAGCGGGCGAAGGGCAGCACAGCCTCCTTGACCGAGACCGGTGCGCCCGGGGGCAGGAGGGACCCGTCTCCCGACTCAGGAAGCACGCCGGCGCTCGGATGGCCGGAGCCGGCACGCAGCTCAGCGATGCTGATGCCGATGCCGATATGCGCAGCGGCCTTGGCCAGCTGCACGCCGGTGGCTTTGGAGACGAAGGGGACGGTGCGGGACGCCCGCGGGTTCGCCTCGATCACGTAGAGCACATCGGAGGCCACAGCGAACTGGATGTTGATCAGGCCGCGGACCCCGACGCCGGCCGCGATGGCCTTGGTAGCCTCGCGCACCCGCTGCAGGATGTCGGGGCCGAGGGTGATCGGAGGCAGCACACAGGCGGAGTCGCCCGAATGGATGCCGGCCTCCTCGATGTGCTCCATGATGCCGCCGAGGTAGAGCTCCTCGCCGTCGAAGAGGGCGTCGACGTCGACCTCGATGGCGTCCTCCAGGAACCGGTCCACCAGGACAGGGTGCTCGGGAGTGACCTCCGTGGCATTGGCGATGTAGCGCTCCAGGCCCGGCTCGTCGTAGACGATCTCCATACCGCGTCCGCCCAGGACGTAGCTGGGCCGGACCAGCACCGGGTATCCGATGCCGTCGGCCACCCGCTTGGCGTCCTCGAAGCTGACGGCGGTGCCGTTCTTCGGCGCGATCAGCCCAGCCTTCTGCAGGACCTGGTCGAACTCTCCGCGGTCCTCGGCCAGGTCGATGGCCTCCGGGCTGGTGCCGAGGATGGGCACCCCGGCGTCGGCGAGCTGCTCAGCCAGCTTCAGCGGAGTCTGTCCGCCCAGCTGGACGAAGACGCCGGCCACGCCGCCGGTCCGCTCCTCGGCGGCGATGATCTCCAGGACGTCCTCGAGGGTCAGCGGTTCGAAGTAGAGGCGGGTCGAGACGTCGTAGTCAGTGGAGACAGTCTCCGGGTTGCAGTTGACCATGACGGTCTCATAGCCGGCCTCTCGCAGCGCCAGCGTGGCGTGGACGCAGGAGTAGTCGAACTCGATGCCCTGTCCGATGCGGTTGGGACCTGAGCCCAGGATGATGACCGAGGGCTTCTGGTGATCACCGATCTCGTCCTCCCTGTCATAGGACGAGTAGTGGTAGGGAGTGAACGCAGGGAACTCCGCAGCGCAGGTGTCCACTGTCTTATAGACCGGGCGGATCCCCAGAGCGTGGCGGACGCCACGGACCACGGCGGGATCCATATGACGCAGCGCGCCGATCTGTTCGTCGGAGAAGCCGTGGCGCTTGGCTGTGCGCAGAGTGACGACGTCGAGCTCATCGGCAGTGCGCACGGACTCGGCCACCTCGTTGATCAGCTGCAGCTGATCCAGGTACCAGGGGTCGATCGCGGTGATCTCGAAGATCTTCTCCCAGGAGACGCCGGAGAGCAGGGCGCGCTGGACCTGGTAGAGCCGATCCGTGGTCGCAGTCCTCATGCCCTCCAGCAGAGCCTCGAGCTCCTGACCTTCGGCCGGGGTGAAGTCGAACTCGCTGCCGCGCTGCTCCAGGGAGCGCAGGGCCTTCTGCAGGGTCTCGGTGAAGTTTCGCCCGATGGCCATGGCCTCACCGACGGACTTCATGGTGGTGGTCAGCGTGGGATCCGCCGCTGGGAACTTCTCGAAGGCGAAGCGCGGGACCTTGACGACCACATAGTCCAGAGTCGGCTCAAAGCTGGCCGGGGTCTTCTGGGTGATGTCGTTGGGGATCTCATCCAGGGTGTAGCCCACGGCGAGCTTCGTGGCGATCTTGGCGATGGCGAAGCCGGTGGCCTTCGACGCCAGGGCCGAGGAGCGGGAGACACGTGGATTCATCTCGATGACCACCACACGGCCGCTCTTCGGGTCCACGGCGAACTGGATGTTGCAGCCGCCGGTGTCCACGCCGACCTCACGGATGACGTTGATCGCGATGTCGCGCAGCTTCTGATACTCGCGGTCGGTCAGCGTCATGGCGGGGGCCACCGTGATCGAATCTCCGGTGTGGACGCCCACCGGATCCAGGTTCTCGATGGAACAGACCACCACGACGTTGTCGTTGGCGTCGCGCATCATCTCGAGCTCGTACTCCTTCCACCCCAGGATGGACTCCTCCAGGAGCACCTCTGTGGTGGGCGAGTACTGCAGGCCCGCGCCGGCGATCCGGTGCAGGTCCTCCTCGTCATAGGCCATGCCGGAGCCGAGGCCGCCCATGGTGAAGGACGGGCGGACCACCATCGGGTAGCCGAGGTCCTCGGCGGCCTCCAGCGCCTCCTCCATGGAGTGGACGATCCTGGAGCGGGCGGACTCGCCGCCGGAGCGCTCGACCACACCCTTGAACTTCTCGCGGTCCTCACCGAGCTCGATGGCGTCGATGTTCGCGCCGATGAGCTCGACGCCGTACTTCTCGAGCACCCCGTCCTTGTCCAGGGCGATGGCAGTGTTCAGCGCCGTCTGTCCGCCGAGAGTCGGCAGCAGCGCGTCAGGGCGCTCCTTCTCGATGATCTTGGCGACGACTTCGGGGCTGATCGGCTCCACATAGGTGGCGTCGGCGAACTCCGGGTCGGTCATGATCGTCGCGGGGTTCGAGTTGACCAGGATGACCCGGACCCCCTCCTCCTTGAGCACCCGCAGTGCTTGGGTCCCGGAGTAGTCGAACTCGGCGGCCTGGCCGATGACGATCGGGCCGGAGCCGATCACCATGACGGAGTTGAGGTCGGTACGCTTAGGCATGGAGAGCGGAACCTCCGGTGGTCTCGGCGGAGGCCGAGGGCCTCCGGTCTTCAGGGGGAAGGGTGTCGGCGCCGGTGGTGACCCGGTCGCTGGTCAGCATCTCGACGAATCGGTCGAAGAGGTAGGCGGAGTCATGCGGACCGGCGGCGGCCTCCGGGTGGTACTGCACGGAGAACGCGGGGATGTCCAGGCAGCGCAGGCCCTCGACGACGTCGTCGTTGAGGCTGGAGTGGCTGACCTGCACCCGGCCGTACTGCTCCTGCGGAGCGGTGACGACCTCGCCGATGGGGGCATCGACGGCGAAACCGTGGTTCTGCGAGGTGATCTCCACCTTGCCGGTGGCGTGATCCATCACCGGCTGGTTGATGCCGCGGTGACCGAAGGGCAGCTTATAGGTGCCGAAGCCCAGGGCACGGCCCAAGATCTGGTTGCCGAAGCAGATGCCGAAGAACGGCTTCCTGGCATTCAGCACCTCACGCAACAGGCCGATCTGAGTGGCCGCAGTGGCCGGATCTCCGGGCCCGTTGGAGAGGAAGACGCCGTCGACGTCCAGCTGGTCGATCTCGGCGAAGGTGGTGCTGGCCGGCAGCACATGCACGCGCAGTCCGCGCTCGGCCATCCGAACCGGAGTCATGTTCTTCAGGCCCAGGTCGATGGCGGCCACCGAAGCCAGCGGCTCGTCCTGCCATCCGTGGTCGGCCGGCTCCACCACGTGGGCGGACTCCACCGTGACCTCCTCCGCCAGACGGGCGCCCTTCATCGCGGGCTGGCTGCGGACCTCTTCGACGAGCTCGGCGACAGGGCGCGAGGCGGCCTCGCCGGAGAAGACGCCGGCACGCATGGAGCCGTGGTCACGCAGGTGGCGGGTGATGGCACGGGTGTCCACGTCCTTGATGCCCACCACGTCCTGAGCAGTGAGCTCCTCCTCCAGACTGCGCACCGAGCGCCAGTTGGAGGGGCGGCGGGCGGCGTCGCGGACCACGTACCCGGCGACCCAGATCTTCCGGGACTCGGGGTCCTCGTCGTTGATTCCGGTGTTGCCGATGTGCGGGGCGGTCTGCACGATGATCTGCCGTGCATAGGAGGGGTCCGTGAGAGTCTCCTGGTAACCGGTCATGCCGGTGGAGAAGACTGCCTCGCCCAGGCGGCTGCCGCGGGCCCCATAGGCTGTTCCCTCATGGACGGTTCCGTCCTCGAGGACGAAGAGAGCCGGTTCGATTCTCATGGGGTGTTGGACTCCTCATCAGGGTTCTCGCCGTGGGCGTCTGCTCCACGGTCGGTGAGCGTGCGCAGCTCACCCAGGAGCTGCTGGTGGGCTTCGGCGTGGCGGGCGCGGAAGGCTGTCTCCACGAGCTCCTCCCCGAGCTGCCAGCCGACGATGAGCGCACCGTCGCGCTCGACGAATTTACCGACCACGCCGCGGTCGGTGCGTGTGTGCCGCAGGGCTTCCCGCATGATGAGAAAGTTCGGTGCTCCGGCACGCAGCACCGCGACGCCGGCCTCGTGGACCTCCAGACGACCGTCGGTGCGCAGACCCAGGCCGTGGACCGCAACCCGGTCCAGATAGTCGGAAGCGCGCACGGTGCCGATCACCATGCCCTCCCCTGCGGCCAGCGGTTCTGCGTCGATGACCTCGGCTGGGATCTCAGCAGGCGCGGGAAGGTTGCTCTGGCGTCGTTTCCGGTTGCGCCACCCCAGCCAGATCAGCGATCCGAACAGCAGGATCGCGGCCAGGGAGACCCAGAAGTAGTTCATATAGGTCATAGTCATGGCGAAGGTCATACCAATGCCCCTTCCCGGACCACAGCGCGGCCGTTGAGGACGGTGGCCCGGACCTCACCGGGCAGCTCCATGCCGCGGAACGGCGAGTTGCGGCCCTTGGAAGCGTGCTGGAGCGGGTCCACCGTGCGGCGGGCGGCAGGGTCGACCAGGATCAGGTTGGCGGCCTCACCGGCGGCCAGCGGACGTCCCTGGTGAGTGTGCCGGTAGATCTCAGCAGGCTTGGCGGAGGTGATCTCAGCGACTCGGCGCCAATCGATCAGTCCGGTCTCCACCATGGTCATCTGCACCACGGACAGCGCAGTCTCCAGGCCGGTCATCCCCATGGCCGCCTGCGACCATTCGCATTCCTTGGCCTCGGTGGGATGCGGAGCGTGATCGGTGCCGATGACGTCGATGGTGCCGTCGGCCAGGCCCTCACGCAGGGCGTGGACATCGGCCTCGGTGCGCAGCGGAGGGTTGACCTTGTACACCGGGTCATAGCTGCGGACGAGCTCATCGGTCAGGATCAGGTGATGCGGAGTGACCTCTGCGGTCACGTCGATGCCGCGCTCCTTGGCCCAACGGATGATCTCCACGCTGCCCCGAGTGGAGACATGGCAGACGTGCAGCCGAGAGCCGACATGCTGGGCCAGCAGCACGTCTCGGGCGATGATGGCTTCCTCCGCCACGGCGGGCCAGCCCGGCAGGCCGAGCTCCGCGGAGACACAGCCCTCGTTCATCTGCGCCGGGGTCTCGGTGCCCCAGCCGGTCAGAGCAGGCTCCTGGGCATGCTGGGCGATGAAGCCGTCGAAGGTCTTCACGTATTCGAGCGCGCGACGCATCAGCACCGGATTGTGCACGCAGTGCCCGTCGTCGGAGAACATCCGCACCTGCGCGGAGCTCTCCGCCATAGCGCCCAGTTCGGCCAGCTGCTCGCCGGCCAGACCTACGGTGACCGCACCGACCGGGTAGACCTCGGTGTAGCCGGCGTCCAGTCCCAAACGGTGCACCTGCTCCACGACGCCGGCCGTATCGGCGACGGGCGAGGAGTTGGCCATCGCATGCACGGCGGTGAAGCCTCCCAGGGCTGCGGCGCGGGAGCCGGTGGCCACCGTCTCCGCGTCCTCACGTCCCGGTTCGCGCAGGTGGGTGTGCAGATCCACCAGGCCGGGCAGCGCGATCTGGCCCTCCGCCTCGAGGGTCTCCACCTGCGTCCCCTGGGCACGCAGCTGCTCAGCATGAGAGGAGGCTTCAGGCCCGACGGCGGCGATCCTGCCCTCAGCGATCAGCAGGTCCTGGGGCTGCTCGCCGTAGGGGCGGGCGCCGGTGATCAGCAGAGCGGGGTTCGATGGGGCGGTCATGAGTCATCAGCTCCTGTCAGCAGCAGGTGGAGCACCGCCATGCGCACGGAGACACCGTGGGAGACCTGGTCGAGTGCGTGGTTCAGCGGAGAGTCCGCGGCGGCTGAGGAGACCTCCACGCCGCGGTTCATCGGCCCCGGATGCAGCAGCATGGCCGGGCTGTCGGTCTCCCCCAGCCGCAGCCGTTCCAGGGTGGCGAGGCGCTCATCGGTGAGGCCCCAGCGACGGGTGTACTCGGCCGCCGTCGGGAAGAAGGCTCCGCCGACCATGCGCTCTGCCTGCACGCGAAGCATCATGACCGCGTCTGGGGTGCGTCCTGCTGAGTCGGGGGCCAGGGCCTCGTCGAAGCTGTAGTGGACGGTGACCGGCCAGGTCTCCACACCCACCGGAAGCAGTGTGGCCGGGGCGACCAGACCGACCTCGGCGCCCAGGGTATTGAGCAGCCAGATGTTCGACCGGGCGACCCGTGAGTGCAGGATGTCTCCGACGATCAGCACCTTCATCCCGGAGAGGTCGGTGCCGCGCGGTGACTGCTCGGGGCCGTGGTGGGCGGCGGACCAGCCGCGCCGCAGAGTCAGAGCGTCCAGCAGGGCCTGGGTGGGATGCTCATGGGTGCCGTCGCCGGCGTTGACCACCGCGCAGTCGGTCCAGTCGGAGGCGGCCAGCTGGGCGGCGGCGCCGGAGGCCCAGTGGCGCATGACCACAGCGTCGGCTCCGATGGCTTCCAGAGTCTGCACGGTGTCCTTGAGGGACTCCCCTTTGGAGACTGAGGACCCTTTGGCCGAGAAGTTCATGACATCGGCGGAGAGCCGCTTGGCCGCCGCTTCGAAGGAGATGCGGGTCCGGGTGGAGTCCTCGAAGAAGAGGTTGACCACAGTGCGTCCGCGCAGCGTGGGAAGCTTCTTGACCTCCCGGGCGGAGACTCCGGACATCTCCTCGGCGGTGTCGAGAATGTTCAGGGCCTCGTCCCGGCTGAGGTCTGCGGTGGAGAGGAGGTGCCTCACCGGGTGATCACCACGCCCTCTTCGTCGGCGGAGACGCCGTCGGTCTCCGCCAGCTTCACCGAGACACGCTCCTCACGGGAGGTGGGCAGGTTCTTGCCCACGTGGTCTGCACGGATCGGCAGGTCACGATGACCACGATCCACGAGCACGGCCAGCCGGACGGTCTGGGGCCGGCCGAGGTCGGAGAGGGCGTCCAGCGCGGCGCGGATGGTGCGCCCGGAATAGAGGACGTCGTCGACCAGGACGACGGTGGCCCCGTCCACGCCCGACTCAGGCACATGGGTGGGTTCAGGGGTGCGGGCTGCTCCGGAGCGGAGGTCATCCCGGTACATGGTGATGTCCAGGGCACCGACGGAGACGCTCGGATCGAAGGAGGGATCGATGCGCGCCAGCTTCTCCCCCAGCCGTACGGCCAAGGGGGCGCCGCGGCGCGGGATGCCCAGGAGCATGAGTCCGTCGGTCCCCCGCTGGGTCTCGACGATCTCATGGGCGATGCGCGTCAGTGCCCGGTCCACATCGGAGACGGACATGACCTGCGATGATTCTGCGGTCTCAGGTGTTTCCACCATAGACTCCTTCCTCGCCTCACGGGACGATCCTTAAAGGAGGTCTTCTGTGTGTATCAAGTTGTCCGGAGTCAGCTTACCTCAGCCGAGCTCGAGAGTCGGCTTCAGCTTCTGGAGCCGACCCAGCAGGCCGTTGACGAACGGGGGTGACTCATCGGTGGAGAGCTCCCGCGTCAGCGCCACCGCCTCGGCCACGGCGACGCCGTCCGGGATCTCCTCATTGTAGAGCAGCTCCCAGGCACCGATGCGCAGGGCCATCAGGTCCACTCGCGGCATCCGGTCCAGGGTCCATCCGCGGGCGTAGGTCGAGAGCAGCTCGTCGATCTGCTCCTGCTGAGTCTTCACGCCTTCGATGATGTCGACCACATAGTCGTTGACGATGAGGTCAGCCCGCTCCCGGCGGACACGCAGGACCTGCAGCGGATCCATCTTCCGCTGCTCGGCCTCGAAGAGGACCTCGAGGGCCCGGCGTCGTGCTTTGCTTCTCTTTGCCACTGTTCTCCGCGCGCCGTTCAGACTCGGCCGAGATACTCGGACGTCGTGGTGCTGACCTTGACCTTGGTGCCCTGCTCCACGAACAGCGGAACCTGGATCTCGTGGCCGGTCTCCAGGGTCGCAGGCTTGGTGCCGGCCTTGGAGCGGTCGCCCTGCAGGCCCGGGTCGGTCTGGGTGATCTCCAGGACCACCGACGGCGGCAGCTCGATGTAGAGAGGGGTTCCCTCGTTCATGGCCAGCTGGACCTCGGCGGACTCCAGCAGGAAGTTGGCGGCGTCGCCGACCACAGCGGCCGGGACGGTGACCTGGTCGTAGTCGCGCAGGTCCATGAAGACGTAGTCTTCGCCGTCCATGTAGAGGTACTGGTAGGTGGAACGGTCCACCGTGGCGAACTCAACCTTGGCACCGGCATTGAAGGTCTTGTCGACCACTTTGCCGGAGGTGATGTTCTTCAGCTTGGTGCGGATGAAGGCCCCACCCTTGCCGGGCTTGACGTGCTGGAACTCCAACGTGTTCCACAGCTGGCCTTCCAGCTTGAGCACAGCGCCGTTCTTGATGTCGTTCGAGGTTGCCACAGGTGCGTCTCTCTCTGAGTTGCTTCTTGGACCGACGGCCAATTCTACAGTGTCTGCAGATGCCTGCCGTCTCTAGATGGTCACTGTCGTGCCGGTGATCGGTTCAGCGATCTCCTGGTAGGTGGTGAACAGGATCGAGGCATCCGGGATCTCCACAGTGGCCGGCCGCCCCTGTCCGTTCAGGAGCACGAACCGCAGCTGGTCGCCGCGGTTCTTCTTGTCCCGGCGGATCCCCTCCAGCAGCTGGGACCAACGGTCATCACGGTAGGTGGTGGGCAGACCCAGGGACGTCAGGATCGCCCGATGACGGTCGGCGGTCTCGTCGTCGAGGCGGCCCAGGCTGCGGGCCAGCTCGGCCGCGAAGACCATACCGACG
Organism: Nesterenkonia lacusekhoensis; assembly: GCF_017876395.1. Lineage (NCBI taxonomy): Bacteria > Bacillati > Actinomycetota > Actinomycetes > Micrococcales > Micrococcaceae > Nesterenkonia > Nesterenkonia lacusekhoensis. Next base: position 1,291,245 of record NZ_JAGINX010000001.1, read on the forward strand.
GCCACCGCTGCGCCGTGGCGCCACTGATAGCGCTCTGCCAGCTCGATGGCGTGGGCCAGCGTGTGTCCGTAGTTCAGCGACTCGCGGACCCCGGATTCCTTGGGGTCCTCACCCACCACACCGGCCTTGACGGTGATGGCACGCTCGATGAGCTCGCGCAGCTGCCAGGAGTGCGGGTTCTGCGCCTGATCCGGGGCGGATTCGATGATGTCCAGGATCTTCTCATCGGCGATGAAGCCGCATTTCACGACTTCGGCCAGGCCGGCCACCAGTTCGTTGCGCGGCAGGGTCAGCAGCGTGTCCAGGTCGGCGAGCACACCGGCCGGCTGGTGGAAGGACCCCACCAGGTTCTTGCCCTCTGCAGTGTTGATGCCGGTCTTGCCGCCGATCGCGGCGTCGACCATGCCTAGCAGCGTGGTCGGCATATGCACCACACGGACGCCGCGCAGCCAGGTGGCGGCCACAAATCCGGCGACGTCGGTCACCGCGCCGCCGCCGACGGAGACCACGGCGTCGGAGCGGGTGAAGTCGTTCTGCCCCAGGACCTGCCAGCAGAAGGCCGCCACCTGGATGTGCTTGCCCTCTTCGGCGTCGGGGATCTCGGCGACCATGGCCGTGTAGCCGGCCTTCTCGAGGTCCTCGCGGACCACGTCGCCCGTAGCGCGCAGCGCACGCGGGTGCACGACCAGGACACGCTCAGCCTGGGTGCCGATCATCTCAGGGAGCCTGGCGAGCAGACCGTTGCCCACGAGCACGTCATAGGATCCGGCACCGGCGCTGCCCACCTCCTGTCCGGCGTCCCCGCTCTGGCCGACCCTGATCACCGTCGGTTCGGGGTCGGTCTGGGGTGTTCCGTTCTCAGCCTCATGGCTCATGGAGTGGTGTCATCTCCTGAAGGGGTGGGGTTCAGTCTGGCAACTATGGTATCTGCCCTGGTCTCGATGCTCTCATCATCGGCGGAGAGCACCATATCGGCGCAGGCCCGGTAGATGGTCTCACGCTCGGCGTAGATGCGCGTCCACGCCTCCATCGGCTCGTCGCCGAGAACGGGGCGGCTGGTGCCGTCACCGATCCGCAGAGCGGCCTGATCGGGCGTGATGTCCAGCATCACCACGGTCTGGTCCTTCAGCAGCGCTCGGGTGCGCTCATCGAGCACGGCACCGCCGCCCAGACTGATGACCGAGGGGCGCGGCGAATCGAGCAGCTCCGCGATGATCCGGTGTTCACGCTCGCGGAAGTCCTTCTCGCCGTGGGCGCGGAAGTATTCCGGGATGGAGCCGTAGCGGGCCACGAAGAAATGGTCGGAATCCACATGCGGACGCCCGAGCCGCCGGGCCAGCGCTGCGCCCACAGTGGACTTGCCCGAGCCCATCGGGCCGATGAGCACGATGTTGGACATGCTCAGAACCCTGCGGGCGCCTGAAGGGGGTCGCCGTCGCTGCCTGAGGCCTGGGGATCCTCCCCCACCACGGGCAGGTGGGCGAGGTAGCTCTCCATGTTGCGGCGCACCTCGGCCACAGAGTCCCCGCCGAACTTCTCCAGCACGGACTGGGCGATCACCAGGGCGACCATGGCCTCGGCCACCACGCCGGCGGCAGGGACTGCGCAGACGTCGGAGCGCTGGTGATGGGCCGTGGTGGCCTCCCCGCTGGCGGTGTCCACTGTGCGCAGGGCACGAGGCACCGTGGCGATCGGCTTCATCCCGGCGCGCACGCGCAGCGTGCCGCCGACGCTCATACCGCCTTCGACGCCCCCGGCCTTGTTGCCGTCGCGGCGCAGCGTTCCGTCCTCGGCCCGCTCGATCTCGTCATGGGCCTGGGTGCCGCGACGCCGAGTGGTCCGGAAGCCGTCTCCGACCTCCACACCCTTGATCGCCTGGATGCCCATCAGGGCCCCGGCCAGCCGCGCGTCGAGGCGTCGGTCCCAGTGGACATAGCTGCCCAGTCCGGGCGGGAGGCCGTCGACGACGACCTCCACCACCCCGCCGAGGGTCTCGCCGGCCTTATGGGCGTCATCGACCTCGGCGACCATCCGCTCTGAGGTGGCCGGGTCGAAGCAGCGCAGCGGATCGGCGTCGAGCTGCTCCACGTCGTCGGCATGGGGAACCGGCGCCTCCTCCGGCACCTCTACAGGCCCGATGGCGGTCGTGTGGGAGACCGTGCGGATCCCCAGCTCAGCGAGGAAGGCCTGTGCCGCGGTGCCCAGCGCCACTCGGGTGGCGGTCTCACGGGCGGAGGCCCGCTCGAGGACAGGGCGTGCCTCCGAGAAGCCGTACTTCTGCATACCGGTGTAGTCGGCGTGGCCCGGGCGCGGTCGGGTCAGCGGAGCGTTGCGGGCCAGCCCCTCGAGCTCGGCGGTGTCCACCGGGTCCGGGTTCATGACCTTCTCCCATTTGGGCCATTCGGTGTTGCCGACCTCGATGGTCAGCGGGCCGCCCTGGGTCAGTCCGTGACGGACCCCGGCCAGCAGGGTGACCTGATCCTGTTCGAACTTCATCCGTGCGCCGCGGCCATAGCCCAGCCGACGCCGGGCCAGGGTGTCCTGGACCATCTGACTGGTCAGTTGCACTCCGGCAGGAAGCCCCTCAAGGATTCCGACGAGTGATTTTCCGTGTGATTCTCCGGAGGTCAGCCAACGCAACATGGGCCCCATCCTATCCGTGCCTGTGCCCGGGGCGTCACAGCCCGAGGGCGCTTCTCATCTGATGAACCATCGCGGCGCGATCCGCTTCGGCCTGAGCGGCCGCCGGAGCTGTGGTGGCGTCGGTGAACAGCTCCACCTGCCGCACGGCCTGGTGCAGCAGCATCACCAGACCGCTGACCACGGTGCCTCCGGCCCGCTCCCAGCCCAGGGCGAGCTGCGAGGGCCAAGGATCATAGGCGACATCCAACAGAGGGATGCCGGTCAGCGCGCCGTCGGCGACGAACTGATCGGCCATCGGATCCGCGGCGCGCGGCGGCAGAGTCGAGATGGCGGCGCTGAGTCCCGAGGACTCGGCCGGGAACTCCGCGCTGGGGCGCAGACTCATGTTCAGGCCGAAGGACTCCACCACCGTGTTCAGAGGTGCCGCGCGTTCGGGCGATCGGGCGTAGACGGCCACGTCGGAGAATCCCAGTTCGGCCGCCGCGGCCACGGCGGCCGAGGCTGTCGCGCCGGCGCCGAGGATCCCCACCGGCCTGCCCGAGGAGCTGGGCGCCAGTCCGGCCTCGCGCAGCGCCTCCACGATGCCGTCCACATCCGTGTTCTCCCCGCGCAGCGTGCCGTCGGCCCGGCAGATCACCGTGTTGAGCACCCCGAGGGTCTCCACCCGGGAGGAGGTCTCAGCCATATGCGGGACCATCGCCGCCTTCAGCGGCATGGTCACCGACCAGCCGAGCCACCCCGATTCCTGGGCGCGGGCGGAGAGGAACTCCCGGGCACCGTTCTCCTGAAGATCGATGCGCGTGTAGTCGATGGCCAGGCCGAGGTGTTCATAGGCTGCCGCGTGCAGCAGCGGGGACTTCGAGTGCCCGATCGGATGACCGAGCACCGCCGCCCGCCCTGTCCGTGCTGGGGTCATCGGTACTGGGGTGGTCGGTGCGCTCACGGTCACTCTCCGGGTTCGACTGCTTCAGTCTGCTCGGCCGGCTCACCGGAGCAGATCTCGGAGTTCTCCGCGCAGTACTCGCTGAGGCGCTCCACGTTCTCCTCGTGCTCGCTGTAGGTCTCGGCGAACATCGTCTCCCCAGTCTCCAGGTCCACGGTCACCCAGTAGAGGTAGTCGTTCTCATCCGGGTCCGCCACGGCAGCCAGCGCGTCCGGGTGCGGAGCCTCGATGGGCCCGGGGGGCAGCCCTGGGTGCTGGTAGGTGTTGTACTCGTTCTCAGAGTCTTCCCGCTCCTCGTCGGTGAAGTGGATCTGCTGAGTGCCCAGACCGTAGATCACCGCGGCGTCGATCTGCAGATAGCCCTCAGTCTCGCTGTCCTCGTCCCCCACTTCGTCCAGGCGATTCTCGATGGCGCCTGCGATCGTGGAGTAGTCTCCGCCGTCGGCGTCGTAGTGGGACTCGGCAGTGACCAGCGACGCCTTGGTGATGGCTTCGAACTGCTCGTCCTCCTCGATCCCGAGCTCTTCGAGCTGCTCGAAAGTGCGCTCCACGGGCTCGCGGAGGACATCCTCGGCCGTGGCGTCCACCGGCGGACTGTACTCACCCACGGCCAAGTAGCCTTCCAGTGTCTCTGCCTCCTCAGGCAGCCCGAGCTGCTGAGGGTTGTCACTGATCTCGCTGAGCTCACGGCGGTCGATGCCGGTATTCTCCGCGATGGTGTCCAAGGCGTCGTCGATGCGCACACCGGAGTTGATGCTGAAGTAGTGGGAGGCCTCTTCGCCGTCGAAGATCGCGGCGATGGCGTCCTCCGCCGGCATCTCCTCATTGAGTGCGAAGTCCCCGGTGCGCAGCAGGTCGTCCCCGCCGGAGGCCTGCCACTGCTGCCAAGCCTCGGTGAGCGCCTCTTCGCTGGCGACGATCTCTTCGTCCACCAGGCGGTTGAAGACCGCATCCGGCACATCACCCTCTGAGACGGTGAACTCCACTGTGTCGCCGGCGACCTGGTCATAGTCTTCCGGTCCGCGACCGCCGAGGAATGCTCCCACGGCCCAGACGAAGCCGATCACGAGCACTGTGAAGCCCGCCAGTGCAGCGGCCAGAGTGAGGTTGCGACGACGGCGACGCTGGCGCCGACGCTGCAGCACGGTTCGACTCACGTCGCTGTCCACCGGGGTGACGGTCTGGTAGCCGCGGCCGTAGCTGGAGGAGGAGATGAGCAGCGGCGTGCCGTCCTCATCGTGTTCGATGTGGTCCTCGACGTGGTCTTCGCCGTCCAGGTGGTCGTCCAGGAAGTCGCGCGGACGGTCCTCATGGGCCTCGGCGGCCGCTTCCTCGTCCTGCGCCTCGACAGGCGAGGCGGCCCGGTGCGGCGAGACCACAGACTCGAAGGGCTCCGCGGGGGTCGCAGCGGGCCGCACCGGCTGCGCAGGCTTCGAGCCCGCGTTCTCCTGATCGTAGACCGTCTGATCGAAGACCTCGCCGGAGGTCTGCTCCGCCGGGGCCGAACGCGTGACAGGACCGCGGGGGGCGGACTTCTCTGCCTCCTCCTCGCGGAGATCCTGGTCGAAGCTCATCCGACGCCGGCGCAGGGCCTCTTCCCGCTCGCGTTCTGCTGCAGCTGCGCGTTCCCGCGCCTCGCGGATCTCGCGACGGCGACCACGGGAACCCGCCTCATGCGGCTTTTCATCGCTCACGCGGGGGTCCTCACTGAAATTCGACGGCAATACTCTTCAGGCCCATGTTCTCCGGGCACAATCGGTCAGTCCTGTGCCTCTGACGTGTTGATTGTAATCTACTCGTGACCTTGCATGTTCGCAGGACTCCCCGCGAGCAGCCCAGTCCGAGCCTGCGTCAGTCGGCGTTCTGAACCAGCATCGCGCGCCAGCTGCGGCGGGCCTCGAGGGCCTCCTCGGCCGCCTTGATGCGCGTGTCGTCGCTGGCCTGTCGCGCGGCGTCGAGCTCTGCCTGAAGCTCAGCAATGGTCTCATCGAGCTGGGTCAGCATCGAATTCGCCCGCGCCTCGGTCTCCGGGTCGGTGCGCTGCCAGTGCCGGTCCTCCGCCTCACGGAAGGCATCCTGGATCCGCTTGATGGTGGTCTCCATCCGACGGATGTCGCCGCGGGGGACCTTGCCGGCCTCATCCCACCGGCCGAGCAGCTCATGATATTGGTCACGGACCCGCTCGGGCTCGTCGAAGGGCATGAGCTGTTCCAGCTCCTGGAGGATGGCCTCCTTGACCTTCAGGTTCTGCTCGTACTCGGCGTCGATCTCAGCATTGGCCGCATCGCGTGCGGCGAAGAACACATCTTGCGCGGCGCGGAAGCGCGCCCACTGTGCGTCATCAGTCTTCCGGGCACCGCGCCCGGCGGCCTTCCACTCGTCCATCAGCCGGTGGTACGCCTTCGTGGTAGGACCGTAGTCGGTGCTGTTCTGCAGCTCCTCAGCACGGGCGATCAGGTCCTCTTTGACCTTCTTGATCTCGGCATGGTCGCGGTCACGCTGGCTGAAGAAGGCACGGCGATTCTTGTCGAAGGTGGTCCGCGCTGCACGGAAGCGCTTCCAATAGGGATCTTCCTGGGCCTTGGAGAGCCGCGGCGGCTTCTTCTGCTCCGCCTTCCATGCGTCAAAGAGCTCATTCATCCGCGCCTGGGCGTTCTTCCAGTGCTGAGTCGAGGAATCGGCGTCGGCGATCTGCTCCGCCTCAGCCACGATCTGTTCCCGCAGCGCCAGGTGCTCTGCCACAGCCTCCTCCGAGGCCCTCTTCTGCTGCTCGGCCTGCTCAGCGATCTGGCGATCGGTCTCATCGAGCACGGCGGTGAGCCCGGGGACGTCGCCGGCCCACACACCTTCATCCAGCTCGGCACGCAGCGCGGCGGAGCTCTCTCGCAGGGACTTCGCCGAGTCGGCCCCGGCGGCGGCGCGCGCCTTGAGCAGCAGCACTCGGCTATAGAGGTCGTCGAACTTCCGCGTGAAGTACTGCAGCGCCTCGTCCTCTGTGACGCCGGGGTACTGCCCGACATACGTCTCCTCCCCGCGGCCGGAGGCGAGCGAGTAGACGTGCCCCTCCTGGTCGACGCGGGCGAGCTGGCGGGCTTCCTCCAGCGAAGTCTCATGATGGCCTGGCTTGACTGCGGGACTCATGGACACCAGCGTACCGTCTGCCGATATGATGAACGGGCTCATCCCACCCCTGCCCCTCTGATAGGAGTGCTGCGCACCGCTATGGCACGTTCAACCTCACTCTCCGGCTTCGCCGAATGGCTCCCGGCCGAACGGCTCGTGGAGCTGCATATGCTGGACACCCTGCGTGAGGTCTTCGAACGCCATGGCTTCTCCTCCTTGGAGTCCCGTGCCGTGGAGACTCTGGAGACGCTGCTGCAGAAGGGCGAGGTGGACAAGGAGATCTACGCCGTCTCCCGCCTCCAGGAGGAGCTGGCAGAGGGCACGGCCTCCAAGAAGGACAGCCGTCTTGCTCTGCGGTTCGACAACACTGTGCCCTTCGCCCGCTATGTCGTGGAGAATGCCGGGCACCTGAACTTCCCCTTCCGCCGGTACCAGATCCAGAAGGTGTGGCGCGGGGAACGTCCCCAGGACGGCCGCTACCGCGAGTTCACCCAGGCTGACATCGACGTCATCGGCGACGGCGAACTCCCCTTCCGCGCCGATGTTGAGATCGCTGTGGTGATCGCCCAGGCGCTGGAGGCCATGCCCATCGGCGATTTCCGCCTGCGGATCAACAACCGCAAGCTGGCCCAGGGCTTCTACACCGCCCTCGGCCTGGACGACACCACCGCTGTGCTGCGCAGCATCGACAAGCTCGAGAAGATCGGTCCTGAGCGGGTGGCCGAGGACCTCAGGACCACCGCGGGAGCCACCGACGACCAGGCACAGAAGGCTCTGGCCCTGGCCCAGATCCGCACAGAGGACACCTCCTTCGTCGACCAGGTCCGCGCACTGGCCGAGGGCCTCACCGGCGACACATCTCTGCTCGAGGAGGGCCTCGCCGAGCTGGAGGAGCTCATCGCGGAGGTCGGCAAGCGGGTCCCCGGACGAGCTGTGGCCGACCTCTCCATCGCCCGCGGCCTGGACTACTACACCGGAACCGTCTACGAGACGGTGCTGGTGGGCCACGAGAACCTCGGCTCCATCTGCTCAGGCGGGCGCTACGAATCTCTGGCTTCGAAGGGCCGACGCACCTTCCCCGGCGTCGGGATCTCCATCGGGGTCACCCGGCTGGTGGCCCGCGTACTCTCCTCCGAGATGGCGACGGCGACCCGTTCGGTGCCTGCCGCGGTCTACGTGGCCCTGCGCACCGAGGAGGAATGGGGGGCCGCCCAGGATGTGGCAGACACGCTGCGTTCCCGCGGGATCAACGCTGAGGTGGCGTTGAAGGCCGAGAAGTTCGGCAAGCAGATCCGCCACGCCGACCGCCGCGGCATCCCCTTCGTCTGGTTCACCGATGAGGAGGGGAACCATGAGGTCAAGGACATCCGCTCCGGGGAACAGACGTCGGCAGACCCCGCGACCTGGAGCCCCGCAGACGATGACAGGCTTCCGCGGATTGTAGAATCCGTCTGAACACCTCGGCTGGACGCCGAAGCCCCTGAACGACCCCTCTGGAAGGACACCGTGCTCCGCACACACGAGACCGGCGCGATCAACGCCGAACATATTGGCCAGACCGTCACCCTGACCGGCTGGGTCGCCCGCCGTCGGGACCATGGAGGGGTGGCATTCCTCGATCTGCGGGACGCCTCCGGCATCGCCCAGGTCGTGGTGCGGGACGAGGAGGACTTCGATCCCCTGCGCAACGAGTTCGTCCTGAAGGTCACCGGCACAGTGGAGCGTCGCCCTGAGGGCAACGAGAACCCGAACCTTCCCTCCGGCGAGGTCGAGGTCATCGCAGAGACCGTGGAGGTCCTCAACACGGCCGCTCCCCTGCCGTTCCAGGTGGATGAGCATGTGGAGGTGGGCGAAGAGGCTCGCCTGAAGCACCGCTACCTGGACCTGCGCCGCCCTGCACCCGCGAAGGCGATGAAGCTGCGCTCCGAGGCCAACCGGGTCGCCCGGGAGTTCCTGCATGAGCAGGCCTACACCGAGGTCGAGACCCCGACTCTGACGCGGTCCACTCCGGAGGGCGCCCGCGATTTCCTGGTGCCGGCCCGTCTGTCGCCGGGTGCCTGGTACGCCCTGCCCCAGTCGCCTCAGCTGTTCAAACAGCTGCTGCAGGTCGGTGGGATCGAGCGCTACTACCAGATCGCGCGGTGCTATCGCGATGAGGACTTCCGCGCCGACCGTCAGCCTGAGTTCACCCAGTTGGACATCGAGGCGAGCTTCGTGGAGCAGGCCGATGTGATCTCCCTCGCCGAAGAGCTCGTCGGGCGGCTGTGGAAGCTCATCGGCGCTGAGATCGAGGCTCCGATCCCCCACATCACCTACCGTGAGGCCATGGCCAAGTACGGAACCGATAAGCCGGATCTGCGCTTCGGCCTGGAGCTCACCGAGCTCACTGAGTACTTCAAGGACACCCCGTTCCGCGTCTTCCAGGCCCCCTACGTGGGCGCTGTGGTCATGCCCGGCGGGGCGGACCAGCCCCGGCGCACCCTGGACGCGTGGCAGGAATGGGCCAAGCAGCGCGGCGCCAAGGGCCTGGCCTACGTGTTGATCCAGGAGGACGGAGAGCTCGGCGGCCCGGTGGCCAAGAACCTCTCCGAGACGGAGAAGGCCGGCCTGGCCGAGGCGGTCGGCGCCGAGCCGGGCGACTGCGTCTTCTTCGCCGCCGGTGAGGTCTCCCCCTCCCGCAGCCTGCTCGGCGCGGCCCGCAACGAGATCGCTGCCCGTCTGGGCCTGATCGAAGAGGGCTCCTGGTCCTTCGTGTGGGTGGTGGACGCTCCTATGTTCGAACCGGCCGCCGACGCAACTGCCGCCGGCGACGTAGCGGTCGGCTCCGGTGCCTGGACTGCCGTGCACCACGCCTTCACCGCCCCGAAGCCGGAGTTCGCTGAGACCTTCGACCAGGAACCGGGCGAGGCGCTGGCCTATGCCTACGACCTGGTCTGCAACGGCAACGAGATCGGCGGCGGCTCCATCCGTATCCACCGCCAGGACATGCAGGAGCGCGTGTTCAAGGTCATGGGCATCTCCGAGGAGGAGGCCCAGGAGAAGTTCGGCTTCCTGCTGGACGCCATGAAGTTCGGCGCGCCCCCGCACGGCGGCATCGCTTTCGGCTGGGACCGCGTGGTGGCCCTGCTGGCCGGCGAGGAGTCCATCCGCGAGGTCATCGCCTTCCCGAAGACCGGTGGCGGCTACGACCCGCTGACCGCTGCCCCGACACCCATCACCGCCCAGCAGCGCAAGGAGGCCGGTGTGGACTCCACGCCGGAGCCCAAGCGCGAAGGCAGCAGCGAGAGCAAGTACGGCGCGGCGAGCTGATCCCCAGCCCCACAGCTCTACACACGAGGCCCGGCAGGAAGTCCTCTCTCCTGCCGGGCCTTGGTGTGTCTGCTCCCGGTGCGGCCCATGAGCACTGTGACCACCTTCAGCGCGCAGGCCACCGCCGCTGACCTGCACAGCGGAGGATTCGCGCGCGTCACATCGACAGAGCGGATCGTGGAGGCACTCACCCGAGAATCGGAGTGACCCTCACGCCGCCTGAGCACGAGAACACCAAGACTCTGTCCCCGGACGTGGGGACACTGACGTCGACTCGTCCTGCTCCGAGGCCATCTCTTCCTCTTCCACACTCAGCGGAGGGTCCAGGAAACCGTGGGTCGTCATGCGGTGGTGGCGGCGGCACAGCGCCCAGAGGTTGGCCGCCTCAGTGGGGCCCGCGGGCCAAGGGACCTGATGGTCCAGATCTGACCTCTCGGCGGGGACCATACAGCCCGGAGCCCGGCAGGTTCCGTCCCGGAACGTGAGCGCGTCTCTCAGCCGCATCGGGGCGAATCGGCCGCGGTAGCGCACCGCAAGGATGTCCGGCACCTCGCCCGGGCCGACATCAGGTCCGCAGAACGCCTCATACCACTCGTGAGCCGCTCCGGGAGCTGCAGCCAACCTGCGCGCCTGCTCCGCCGGAACAGCCCAACGCCGGTCAGCGCTCACGGCCGGCTCCTCGGAGTCCTCGGTCAACGAAGCCTCTGGAATCATGATCGCGATCTTCGTCTGCACCGGGGAGCCGTCCACCCGACCATCCAACAACCACGAGGCGAAGAGATCTGCCTCGAGCTGAGCCAGAGTCCGGTCATCCTCTGGCCGCTGGTCCGATCGTCGGCCGCGGGCAGCCGCAACCAATCGCCTCTAGATGGAAGCGGCGGCCACTGTGGGGATCAGCGCCTGGACCAGGCTCATGCCGTCCTCACCGTGGACGACGTGGACGGCTCGTTCCTCCTCGGCCCGGTGGCATCGGGCGGCATGCTCCCGCACGTCCAGACATGCGAGGTATCGGTTCAGCCAGGCCTGCAGACTGCTCGGCGCCCGGTGTTCCACAACCTCCGCCGCCGCCTGATCCAGAGACTCCACATTCTTCGGGTCCTCCATACTCAGCGCCGCACGCGCAATCTTGCGGACCCGCGCCGCGTCCGTGCCGCCGTCACTGAAGCGTCGCCAGACCCGGGGCAGTTCCCGTCGAGCGAAGCGCATGGCTCCGAGCAGCTCAGTCACCGACCGCTCGCTGCTCCCCAAGGTGAGCGCCAGATCCCGGACAGTGGCCTTGCGAACATCAGCACGGAGTGGCGCAGGAAGCTGAAGTCCCCCGATCTCGCGCTCTCGCGCATCCTGATAGTCCAGCATCCTGCTGATCTGCGCGCCCTCAGTCCGGCGGGCCTGTCTCTGCAGCGTTGAGGCAGAGACCAGCAGCTCCTCCGGATCGTGCACCCGCCGACCGCTCCCGCGCTGATCCTGCGCCTGGTCCTGAGCCCAAGCCCGAGCCCGAGCCCGAGCCCGATTCTCTGCCATGATCTGACCCTACGGAGGGGGGGTCTGACATGACTGCGTGACACGTTCTCTGGGGACCCTCCTATGAAAGACTGAGGGGATGGACTCCGGCCTGCAGAACCCCAGCATCATCCGCGTCGCCGCCGTCGTGATCTGTGATTCCCAGCGACGGATCCTCACCGTCCGCAAACGGGGGACCCACCGGTTCATGCTGCCCGGCGGCAAGCCGGAGGCCGGAGAGGACCCTCATCAGGCAGCCGCCCGCGAGGCCTACGAAGAGATCGGCCTTGACTTGGACGCCCACACATTGGAGCACCTGGGACAGTTCAGCGCCGATGCGGCCAATGAGCCCGGCCAGCTGGTCCAGGCCGAAGCCTATCTGCTGCCTGAGCCTCAGCGCCCCGAGGATCTCCAGGCGGCCGCCGAGATCGACGAACTGCGCTGGATGTCGGCTGAGCAGATCGTCACCGGCACCGACATCGCGCCTCTGCTGAGCACCCAGATCATTCCCGCGTGGATGGAGCGCACCGGATGAGCGACCAGATCATGTCCGCCGTCGTCGCCCTGCTCACAGGGGCTGTGGTGGCTGTGGTGCTGTTCGTCCCGTTCGTCTTCCTGAACTATCGGCGACGCGGCCGCCTCAGCCTGCTCCGAACGACATCCAGTGCACCTCCGCTCAGCTGAGACCGCTGCAGCTCCTCGACGACATCGGCACCACCGCGGCGGCCACAGGCGTGTCCCTGCCCCATAATCCTGCCTTCATGCAGGTGGCCGCTGAACGTCCTGCTGTTCATGCCGCTGGGCTGCTTCCTGCGGATGTTGTGGGGCCGCGGCGTCGTCGTGTCGACGGCGACAGGCCTGGCAGTCTCCGCGATGATCGAGACCACTCAGATCACCGGCGTCTGGGGCATCTACCCCTGCCCCTACCGGGTATTCGACGTAGACGATCTGCTGGCCAACACCTCCGGAGCCCTTCTCGGTGCCGTGCTGGTCAGCCTGCTGCTGCAGCTGCGCAGCAGACTGCTGCCGGCGCCCATCGCGGCGCCCTCGGACATCTCAGGAGTCTCAGAACGGATCAGCCTCGGGCGTCGCGTGACCGGCATGGTCTGCGATGTCCTGGCCGTGCTGCTTCTGGCCGTGGCTGTGGCGGTGCTCAGCAATGCCTGGCAGATGCACCTGGGCAGAACCGGAGAACAGATCGACGCCGAGCTGACCCAACGGATCGCCGTCTGGGTCCCACTGCTGGCCCTGGGACTGCTCACCCTGGTCTCGGGACGCACTGTGGGCGACTTCGCTGTGCGCATCCGTTTCACCTCCGCCACGACGCCGGGCCCGGCAGCCCTGCCTCACCGCCTGCTGCGCTACGCCGGCGGCATCGGCGCGTATCAGCTGGTGGACCTGCTGCCCGGTGTGCTCAACATGTTCGCCGCTGCTGTCCTGGTGCTCGGCCGCCTGATCGCCGTCGCTGCTATGGGCAGCCGGGCAGGACTTCCCAGCCTGGTCGGTGCCGGGACGCCGCAGGACGATGCCCCGCAGCCGCAGCCGCGGTAGAGTGGACTCCGCCCGTTCGAATCTTTCTCCGAATATCACCGGAGGTGCACTGTGACCGATCTCTTCTCCGCCGGTGACTTCGGCCCGGAAGACGAGGACAGCGGCTCCTCGGAGACCACCGCCTCACGAGGCCGCCACACGCCTCTGGCCGTGCGTATGCGTCCTCGCACTCTGGACGAAGTGGTGGGACAGAAGCACCTCCTGGACGAAGGCTCACCACTGCGCGTGCTCTCCGAAGGGTCACGGGGCCCCGCCGGCCCCTCCTCCGTGATCCTCTGGGGACCTCCCGGCACCGGCAAGACCACCCTGGCCCATGTGATCGCCCGGGGCGCCTCCCGAAAGTTCGTGGAGCTCTCGGCTATCCGAGCCGGAGTCAAAGACGTTCGCCGCGTCATGGATCAAGCCCTGGAGGATCGTGACCTCCGCGGCAAGACCACTGTCCTGTTCCTGGATGAGATCCACCGCTTCAACAAAGCGCAGCAGGACGCTCTGCTGCCTGGTGTGGAGAACGGCTGGGTCATCCTGGTGGCGGCCACGACGGAGAACCCCTCGTTCTCCGTCATCGCACCACTGCTCTCCCGGTCATTGCTCCTTACCCTTCAGCCTCTGACCACCGACGACCTGGGCGAGCTGATCGACCGCGCCGTGGCCGAGCCCCGGGGGCTCAACGGTGAGTTCCTCCTGGAGAACGAGGCTCGCTCACACATCCTGCGGATGTCCGGCGGGGACGCCCGCCGGGTGCTCACCGCCCTGGAAGCCTCGGCAGCGGTGGCCTCCGCCCGGTCCGCCGAGGATCAGCAGGCGCAGATCACCGCACAGGACGCAGAGCATGCCATGGATCATGCGGTCCAGAGGTATGACAAGGACGGCGATCAGCACTATGACATCATCTCGGCCTTCATCAAGTCGCTGCGCGGCTCCGACCCGGATGCCGCACTGCACTATCTGGCGCGGATGATCGAGGCGGGTGAGGATCCGCGGTTCCTGGCTCGCCGCCTGGTGATCGCCGCCGGGGAGGAGGTCGGAATGGCCGATCCCAGTGCGCTCACCACTGCGGTGGCCGCCGCCGACGCCGTCCAGCTCATCGGCATGCCTGAGGGCAGGATCCTGCTGGCCCAGGCCACTGTGCACATCGCCACCGCTCCGAAGTCCAACGCTTCCTATCGGGCCCTCGACGCCGCCATCGCCGATGTGCGTGCGGGCAAGGGCGCCCCCGTTCCGGCCCATCTGCGCGATGCTCACTACTCCGGAGCCCACCGGCTGGGCCACGGCAGAGGCTACGTATACGCCCATGATGAGCCCCACCATGTGGCCGCCCAGCAGTACCCGCCGGACGATCTGGTCGGCGTGGACTACTACCGGCCCACCACCAACGGCGCCGAGCGGGCGGTGGCCGAGCGGTTGGAGAAGCTGCGCGGGATCACGCGCCGGAGCTGACGTCCCGGCGGTTGATGGCGATCAGCCGCCAGACTGCTGCGCCGATGATCAGCACCGCCAGGGTGACCAGCAGCAGCACGGTGAAGCTGCGCAGCCACCAGAGCACGCTGAGCACGATCAGCGCAGCGGCCCACCACAGGCCCATGCGGCTCGAGCGCAGCAGCGCACACACCAGCACAGCGGCCGAAGCGGCCAGCGGCGCCACCTCGGCGAGGAGCGAGTCCCCCAGGAAGGAGACCAACGCCGCAGCCGTGGCTGCCGCTCCCCCAGCGCCGAAGAACAGACCGTCCCTTCGGGCTGCGGTCCGATCCGCCCTCGGCACCTGGCTGGGCAGCTCCTCACGAGCGGCCAGCACGAACTCGCTGACCATCAGAGCCACGACCATCACCACCAGCGTCACGGAGACACTGACCTGCGAGAGCTCCACTGTCCGCGCCCAGGCATAGAGGACTGAGGCTGGCAGTCCGATCGCCCCGACAAGGCAACAGGAGGCACGCTGTGTGACGCCAGACCAGTCCAGCTCCGCCAGGAACACCAACGCGTGCAGCACCGGCACCAGCCAGAACAGGTGCATCGTCTCCTCCGGCACTGGCGCCGCCACGGGCAGAAGGGCGCCAGCCCAGAGTGCCCCACGGTGCCGACGCGCCAGGCCATGGGTCAGCAGCGCCGCGGCGCCGACGAAGGGCGTCGCCTGCACCACCATGGGAGAGGTCTCCGCCGGCAGCGGCTGATGCGAGGTGACCACCAGAACCGCCAGCACTGCAGCACCGGTGCCCAGGAAGAGATGGGACTCACCGAGCGTACGACTCACCATCGGTTCGCTGAGGAGCAGTCCCGCGAGCATCAGGAGCACCGCAGCAGCCGTCGTGGTCCCGGTGATCGGCTCATGCTGGCCCCAGGCGAAGAGCAGCGAGGCGGGCACGGCCAGGCTGCCGAGCAGAGCCGCGGTCGGCCGCGCATTCTGCGGTCCACCCCGGAGCACGGCCAGCAGCAGCACCACGTGCATTGCGGGCACCGTCCACCCCAGGCCGGACGGATCGGCCGACGGGGCTACCACCACAGGGACCAAGGAAGCGAGAAGCGCCACCACGCCTGTGGAGACCACCAGCACAGAGCGCGTCTGCTGGACCGGACGCAGTGCCGCAGTCCCGACGCCGACCAGCAGACACAGCAGGAAGGCTGCGGTCGGAACCACGTACAGGGTCAGTCCTGCGGGAGCCTCAGCGGCCTCCAGCGGTCCCAGCATCAGCAGAGATCCGCTCAGCGCGGCGGCGGGCGCAAGGACCATCGCCGCCGGAGGCAGAACCACATGGCGAAGACACAGGATCACCAGCAGCGCGCCGGCAACGCCCAGCACCAGGGCAGCCCACCAGGGCCGCTCCGCGGAGAACAGCCCGGCCACCATCATGACGGCCGCACCGCAGGCGTAGAGCGCCGGAGCGATCCGCAGCCGCCCCAGCGTCCAGCGCTCCGCTCGCCACAGCAGGACCAGCGCGGACAGCGCCCAAGGCAGCGCCGTGGCCCAGTACAGGGCCCCGTCGATGCCGGTGGCCGCCAACACAGCGTTGACTGTGGCCAGCCACAGCAGATTCGACGAGAGATGCAGCGGCACCCAGGTCCGAACAGCGACACCACCGGCAGGACCACGCAGGCGCAGCCAGACGGCACTGAGCGCCTCCCCGCCCCACAGGATCATCGCCCCAGCCAACAGCATGGCCGCCTGATCCTGCGCCCCGGCGCCGACCAGGTCAACAGCCCTGACGGCCACCAGTGCGCAGCCGATGAAGGCCGCCGTACGAACGACGCTGAGCCAGGGCACATCACTGTGAGCACCTGCCACCGCACCAGGAGCGGCTGTCATGATCACGATGCTGTAGACCACCGCCACCACACCCGAGAGGTACAGCACCGTAGTCAACTCCCCCAGCGGGTAGACCTCCATGCCCAGTGCTGCCGCCGGGATGAAAACTGCTGCCCATCCCCAGGACTCCCCCAGCTGCCGGCGGGGCATCTCTCCGCGCGCACCCGCCCTGCCAGCGGCCACGCCGAGCATCCCGGCACAGAACACAGCGAAGAGGGTCACCCCGACGAGAGCGACCTGGTTGCCCAGCAGAGCGTCGTTCAGGAGCGACCCGAGGGCCAGCCCGAACGCGCCGACGGTCACCGCCCCGGCCGCACGCTGCCAGGCGGCACGCCAGGGCCGCAGCGACAGCGCAGGCTCTCCCACCAGCCAGACCGCGGCCCAGACCACGGTCCACCAGATGTTCTGGGGCAGAGCAGCCAGCATGGACAGCAGCAGCACTCCCCTGAGGACAAGCTGCCAGCCCCACTGCGCCGAGGTCGGTGCCGTATCCCGAGTGATCAGCAGCGAGTGAGCCGCCACGGCTGCTGTGATCACCACCAGAATGATCATCCAGACATGTTCGGAACCGTCCAGCTCACGGTAGGGCAGCACAGACAGCTGGGCCAGGGCCGAGGCGCCCAGCACCAGCAGCAGCGAGACGCGGCGGTCAGCACGCGCCCACAGCGTCACGGTGAAGCCTGGAACATGGGCTGCCGCGAGGTAGAGTGTCGCCAGGATGCTGACCAGCAGGACGAGCAGCGGCAGCGGCTCCAACCCCTGGTCCCCGAGGACCAGCATCGCAGCCGATAACCAGAGGGCCCGCGCAGCCGCCCGCTGCGCCATCCGACCGGCCTGCGTGACACATTGCCAGGAGCTCGCCAAGTAATGGACACCCGCGACTCCGAAGACAGCGGCGTACTCGTATCGGCTCAGCTCGCCCAGCATCACCAGCGAAGCCAGCAGGACACCAGGCACCACGACGCCATTGAGCTGACCGAAGGGTTTCGACAGAACCTGTGGCACGCGCTCGCCCACGAACGCCATGGCCGCCTGCAGCACAGAGGAGATCACGATGATCACCAGCAGCGCCCAGAACAGCGCCGGGCGCACAGCCGCTGTCGCAGCGAAGACGGTGGAATACAGGAAGGGAATGACCAGATACCCGAGGATTCGGCTGTCCAAGGCCAGGGCGCCGTGGAGGTACACAGCAGTGCCCGCAGCAGAGATGATCAGCCAGGTCAGCAGCCCATCGCGGATGATGGCGTCGTTCAGCGGCAGGGCCAGCACGGGAAGCAGCGCCAGTCCGGTGCCATAGAGCGAGATGCCGGCCGGTCGCAGCACCGCAGAGAACCGTGCGACCAGGAAGCCGCCACCGGTGAACGCCAGACACACCACGCCCAAGCTGCCCGCCGTCAGCGCAGGATCCCCGACGACGGCGACGAAGGACAGGGCCGCAGCCACCAGCAGCAGCCCGCCGATGTAGAGCGCGACGTTGATGTTGCGACGCTCCCGGCGCTTCTTCTCCGCGGCCAGCTGCTCCGCAGTTCTCTGCGCCACCGCATTCTGCGCCGGTGCCTGTTCCTGCCACGGGACATGCGGCGCGGGTTCCCGGCCAGGTTCAGGATGGATGAGAGGTTCCTCCACAGACCCTTCGGATCCGAGCGGCCCTGTGAGTTCCGCCGGCTGCACCGGTCGATGAGTGTCGGCCCGCTCCTGCCATGCGTGGTAGCCAGAACTCGGATCGTACAGCGCAGGCTCAGCGTAGGGCACAGACTCTCGGGTCTCTGCCCGGGCCCCATGATCCTGCTGAGGCGGCTGCTGGGTAGCCTGACCGTAGGGCGTCGGGTATGGCTGCTGGGCCGGGATATGCGGGGCTGAGGCTCCCGAGCGGATCCAGCGCCGCCGCTCCACCGCCTGGCCGATGGCGAATCCGATCAGCAGCGGCACTCCGCAGAGCACAGCCAGCACCAGCCCGATGATGATCAGGAACTCCACCCAGACTCCTCTCCTCGGCCAGACCACAACGGCCCGACCAGGATCAACGATGCGCCCAGCCTATCCGCCAGCACATACGACGGCGGGCCCGCCTCCCACATCTGTGGAAAACGGGCCCGCCGGCGTCATGGAGCCGCTCAGACTCTCAGAGGACGTGGCCTCAGAGGATCGGGATCAGTGATCCTTCGACTCGATGGCGCCCACGCCGCTGGAGGGAAGCTCATGAGCGTCGTGATGGTCGTGCTCCAGAGCCTCCAAGTACTCCTCACGGCTCACCGGAGCCACACGGTCCTCGTAGAAGGCACGGTTCAGACGCGCGCGGACCTTCTCGAGCAGTGTGATCTTGCCCTTGGCGTTCGGCTCGGCCGGGCTCGGCTCCGGCGCATCGTAGGAGACCAGGGTCCACAGCTCGTAGTCGTCCAAGCGGCGGTGCTTCTCGCTGAACCCGCCGTCGGCCGCCACCTGGATCACACCCGCCTCATCGCCGTGGAGCACGATCTCCCGATCCTTGCGCTGCAGGGACAGGCAGATGCGCTTGGTGAGGATGTAGGCGATCACCGGACCCACGAAGATCAGCACACGCGACCAATAGGTGATGTCGTTCAGCGACAGACCGAAGTGCGTAGCGATCAGGTCGTTGGAGCCCATGCCCCACATGATCATGTAGAAGGTCATGACCGCGGCGCCGAAGGCAGTGCGGGTCGGCGCATTGCGCGGACGGTCCAGGAGGTGGTGCTCCTTGCGATCCTTGGTGATCCACGATTCGATCCACGGCCACACGAACAGGCCGAGGAACATCAGCCCGACCGGGATCAGCGGGATCAGCACCGGCAGCGCCAGAGAGTTCCCACCCCACGGCGTCGGCAGGACCCATTCGAGTGAGAAGTCCCCCAGATGGCCTGGCATGAGTCGCAGGACACCCTCGAACGGGCCGATGTACCAGTCCGGCTGCGCGCCTGCCTGCACCGGCGACGGGTCGTAGGGACCGTAGTTCCACAGTGCGTTGATCTGGAACGTGCCGGAGATCAGAGCGAGGATGCCGAAGACGATGAAGAAGAATCCACCGGCCTTGGCCGCGTAGACCGGGCCCACCGGGTAGCCGACCACGTTGCGCTCGGTGCGCCCGGGGCCGGGGTACTGGGTGTGCTTGTGCAGAACCACCATGAACAGGTGGATGGCGATCAGCAGCAGGATCATCGCGGGGATGACCATGATGTGCATCACGTAGAGGCGCGGAATGACCTCGTGTCCGGGGAACTCTCCACCGAACAGGAAGAACGAGATGTAGGTGCCGACCACAGGAAATGCTTTCAGCATGCCGTCGATGATGCGCAGGCCGTTGCCGGAGAGCACCTCATCAGGCAGGGAATAACCGGTGAAGCCGGCGCCCAGGCCGAGGATCAGCAGCGCACAACCGACCACCCAGTTGAGCTCGCGCGGCTTGCGGAACGCGCCGGTGAAGAACACACGCAGCATGTGGATGGACATCGCTGCGATGAACAGCAGTGCCGCCCAGTGATGCAGCTGACGCATGAACAGGCCGCCACGGACGTCGAAGGACAGCTCAAGCGCCGTCGAATACGCCGTAGACATCTCCAGCCCCTGCAGCGGAGCGTAGGAGCCGGAATACCGCGTGGTGGCCATCGAGGGGTCGAACCAGAAGGTCAGGAACGTTCCGGAGAGGATCAGGATGACGAAGCTGTAGAGCGCAACCTCACCGAACATGAACGTCCAGTGGTCCGGGAAGACCTTCCGACCGAACTCACGAACGATCCCTGTGCCCCCCACGCGGGTGTCCACGTAGTTGGCGATCCGACCCGTGCTCGTCTTCGGCTGGTACTGGTCGACCTCGAGGTACTGCTCCTCGGTGTATTTCTCTTTGGTGGCGCTCATGATGCGTAATCACCCTCCGGGTCGGTGTTGCCGCGCTCCCAGTAGGTCGGGCCGACGGGTTCGGTGAAATCGCTCCGGGCGACGAGATAGCCCTCGTCGTCCACGGTGATGGGCAGCTGGGGCAGCGGACGGCCAGCAGGCCCGAAGACGACCTTGAACTCGTTGGCGGCATCGAAGGTGGACTGGTGGCAGGGGCACAGCAGGTGATGCGTGTGCCGCTCGTACAGCGCGACGGGGCAGCCGACATGGGTGCAGACCTTGGAGCAGGCGATGATCCCGTCGTAGCTCCAGTCCTCACGACCCTCGCTGACCGTCTCGATGTCCTCGGGGTTCATGCGCATGACCAGTGTCACGGCCTTCGCCTTCTCCGAGAGCCGCTGCCCATGGCTGGAGATGGTGCGCAGGTTCTCCGGGATCACGTGCATCGCGGTGCCGACGGTGAGGTCCGACGCCTTGATGCGGGTTCCCGAGGGGTCACGGACCAGGTGGACGCCCTCGTCCCACATCGAGTGCCTCATGCGCTCGACGCCGAAGTCTTCGGAGCGGTCCAGATCGCGCAGAGTCACGATGAAGGGAAGCGGAGCGAGCAGCGCTGCGCCGATCATCGTGTTGCGCAGCAGCGGGCGACGTTTGATCTGCGACTCATCGAGGACGTCGCCGATGATCTTCTCGGCTTCTTCGCGCTCTGCCTCCTTGCGCAGGGGCTTGCGGTCCTCGACCATCTCGTGGTCGGGCATCAGCACCTTGGCCCAGTGCACGATGCCCAGACCGATGCCGAGCATCGCGAAGGCGACACCGACTCCGAGCAGGGTGTTCTGCACACGCAGAAGCTGCAGATCCCCTTCCGTCTGGCCGATGGCGAAGTAGCCGACAAAGAAGACCACGGTGCCGATGATGGAGAGCAGGAAGAGAATCGACACGATGCGCTCAGCACCTTTGGCGACCTTCTCGCTCTCGTCTGCCAGCCGCGGGCGGTGCGGGGGCAGGCCCGGGTTGTCGATGGCGTAGGCGCCCGACTCCCCTTCACCGGCTTTGATGACGGCACCCGAGTCCTTCGGGTCGCCGTTACCGTGCTCGCCCATATGGTTTTCGTCCTTTGCTTGAGTGATTGCTTGGAGTGCGTGGGTGCGGTGCTGCGGACACCGCCGAAGATATCGGGCCGACTGCCTCGGCTACGAGGACCGCGAGGTCAGCCAGACCATGGAAGCGATGAGCAGTGCGAGCCCACCGGTCCAGATGAACAGGCCCTCAGACACCGGGCCGAGGAAGCCCAGGGAGAAGCCGCCGGGAGTGCCCTGGCTCTGGTAGGTCTCCAGGAAGGCGACGATGTCCCGCTTGTCCTCCGGAACCAGGTTGGCATCGGAGAAGACCGGCATGTTCTGCGGGCCGGTGGTCATGGCCTCGTAGACATGCTGACTCTCGACGCCATGCAGAGAGGGTGCGAACTTTCCTTCGGTCAGCGCACCGCCCGCGGCCGCGGCGTTGTGGCACATGGCGCAGTTGATGCGGAAGAGCTCACCGCCGCGGGCGGGGTCGCCCTCATCGACGTCGAGGTACTCCTCGTCCGGAACTGCCGGACCCGCACCCAGAGACGCCACGTAGGAGGCCAGCTGCATGGTCTGCTCATCGTTGAACTGAGCCGGCTTCTCCTGCGCCTGAGGACCCTGCATCTGCATCGGCATACGACCGGTGCCGACCTGGAAGTCAACAGAGGCCGCGCCCACGCCGATCAGCGACGGGCCGGCGTCGGTGCCCTCGGCATTCATGCCGTGGCAGGTGGCGCAGTTGGCGACGAAGAGCCGCTCGCCCTCTTCGATGTTCTCCGGATCGGAGTATGCATCCGCGTTCTCGGACGCCTGAGCCTCGTTGATCGTGGTGGCCGCGCTGTACAGGCCACCGGTGATCAGCAGACCCAGGAGGAGCAGGGCCACTCCTGCGAAGGGATGGCGGCGCTTCTGTGAGAGTGCCTTCACGTGCCGGTTCCTCACTTGTCGGTGCGTTGTCAGGTTCATGGGTGCGCCGTCGTCCGGATCAGACGAGCAGCGGAAGGACGTAGACGATGCCGAACAGGGCGATCCAGACGACGTCCACGAAGTGCCAGTAGTAGGAGACCACCACGGCTGCGCTGGCTTCCCGGTGGGTGAACTTCACGCTGAAGTACGCCCGGGCGACGACGTAGCAGAACGCCACCAGACCGCCGATCACGTGCAGACCGTGGAAGCCGGTTGTGATGTAGAACGCCGAGCCGAAGGCGTTGGTCTGCACGGCGACGCCGTGGGACACCAGCACAGCGAACTCATAGGTCTGGCCGGCGATGAAGACCGCGCCCATCACGAAGGAGAGGATGTACCACTCGATCATGCCCCAGTTCTTCACCTGGAGCAGTCCCCCGGTGCGCCGCGGCTGGTGCCGTTCAGCGGCGAAGACGCCGAACTGAGCAGTCACCGAGCTGGCCACGAGGATGACCGTGATGGTCGTCGCCAACGTGATGTCCAGCTGGCTGGCACCCTCGGCAAACATCTCGGGCTGCGCCGAGCGCAGGGTGAAGTAGATCGCGAACAGGCCGGCGAAGAACATCAGCTCGCTGGTCAGCCACACCATGGTGCCCACGGACACCATGTTCGGGCGGTTCGGCAGCGTGCGCGCCGGAACGTTTGGGGCTTGGGTTGCAGACGTCACGGACACATTATTGCCTGAAAAGACCCCAGTTCGCTAACGCTCTCGGGTGCGTGGCGCGTCTTCAGATCCTTGTCAGGCCGCGGCTTCCGCGTCATTCTCAGGGAGTACCAAGGTCAGAGCGCTCGGAAAAAAACAGAATATTTCGACAGCCTGTAGAAATCTGAGCGTGTCGACCCCCTCCGGAGCCCGGTATTGTCGTCGCTATGGATACACAGGCTGAGACCTCCGAACTGACCTGGCCCGTCCTGCTCGAGACGCTGCTCGCCGCCGAGGACCTCACGGCAGAGACCGCCGCCTGGGCGATGGGCCAGCTCATGAGCGGAGAGCTCAGCGACGCACAGATCGCCGGATTCCTGATCGCACTGCGCGCCAAAGGAGAGACCGCACAGGAACTCGTGGGCCTCAGCAGCGCCATGATGGACAGGGCCCTGCCGGCCCAGATCTCCGGGCCCACCCTGGACATCGTCGGCACGGGCGGAGATCGCTTGGGCACGGTCAACATCTCCACCATGTCTTCTCTGGTGGCCGCGGGCGCCGGTGCCACAGTGGTCAAGCATGGCAACCGAGGCGCCTCCAGCACAGCTGGTGCCGCCGATGTCATCGAAGCGCTCGGCGTCGACCTCTCCCTGCCGACCGACCGGGTGATCCGGGCAGCCGAGCAGGTGGGCATCACGTTCCTCTTCGCCCAGACCTTCCATCCCTCCATGCGCTTCGTCGGCCCCGCCCGCAAACGCCTGGGCGTGCGCACCATCTTCAACTTTCTGGGCCCGTTGGCCAATCCGGCCCGAGTGAGTGCGCAGGCCCTGGGCTGTGCCAGCCTGGAGCTGGCGCCGAAGATGGCGGATGTGCTCGCAGCCCGGGGCACCCGCGGCCTGGTGTTCCGCGGTCAGGACGGCCGGGACAAGATCACCGCGTCGGCGGCCAGCGACCTCTGGGAGGTCCGGGACGGCGCTGTGGAGCACCTGGAGCTCGCTCCCGAAGACGTGGGGCTCCCACGCTGTGCTGTGGAAGACCTGCAGGGCGGCACCGGAGAGGAGAACGCCGAGATCGTACGTCGGCTCCTGCGGGGCGAGCACGGGCCTGTGCGGCACGCCGTGCTGCTCAATGCGGCCGCGGGCCTGACCGCCCTGGATGAGGACGCCGCAGGCCCCCTGCTCTCCCGTCTGGAGCGCAACATCGAGCGCGCGGCCCAGTCGTTGGACTCCGGCGCGGCGGCCGAGGTCCTGCAACGCTGGACGAAGTTCTCAGCAGCCTCCTGAGCTCAGGACTGGGGCTCGTCCTCCTCGTCGTGGCCGAACGGATCCGGGTCCTCGCCCGGCATCCATGAGTGGCCAGGTTCTGTCCACCCCTCCTTCTTCAGAACCTTCTTCCACCGCTTGGCCCATCTCGGGTTCAAGCGGTTCACATAGAGGTAGCCGTCCAGATGGTCGTACTCATGCTGCATGATCCGGGCGAACCATCCTGTGGCTTCGAAGCGCACAGCAGACCCTTGCGCGTCCAGTCCCTGGATCTCGACATGATCAGAGCGCTTGAGCGGGAACCCATAGCCGGGAGCAGAGAGGCACCCCTCCGTCTCCTCCTCCGGATCCGGATCCTCTTTGGAGACCTTGCCGATCAGCCGAAGCCGTGGATTGATGATCACCCCGCGGCTGGGCGCCCCTGAGGTGTCGCCGTCGTACTTCCAGTTGAAGATCCGCAGACCCACGCCCACCTGTGGAGCGGCGAGCCCGACGCCGTGGGAGGCGTCCAGGGTCTCGTCCATATCAGCGATGAGTGTGCGGATCTCGTCGTCGATGGTCTCTACTTCGACGGCACGGCGGTGCAGCACAGGCTCGCCGTGGACGGTGATGGGCCGGATGGTCATGGTCCTCGATTCTAATCAGAGACGAAGAATCCGCCCCAGGCTGAGCCCGAGGCGGATTCTTCGAACGGTGCGGCGTCAGCTCAGTGAGCGTAGCGCTTTCGGTTGAACTCCATCACCCAGCCGGTGATGAAGAACAGCGTGGGGATGCAGGCGATGAAGAACACCCACCAGTCGATGGCGATCCCGAAGAAGGCGAAGGCTGCCGAGAAGCCCAGGCCCAGCGGCCACCAGCTCCACGGGGCGAAGTCGCCGTAGTTGCCCTTCATCTCCTCGATCTCGCCCTCGGGGTTGTCACTGTCCATGGCCTCCGAGTTCTTGGCGGTCAGGCGCAGGTAGAACCAGAGCATGAGGCCCAGGCCAGCGGTCAGCAGCAGACAGACGAAGCCGACCCATTCCAGGCCCGTCTGCTCGCCGGATCCCGCCACGGTCCAGTTCACGGTGAGGAAGGCGTAGACAACGGCCACCACCAGTAAGAACAGGCCAAGCGCGAGGAAGAGTCCGATATTCGTCTTCATCAGATACCACCCTTGTCCTTCTGATCAGCAGGTCCGAAGATCTTGCCGGCCGGAGTGCTCAGCGTGTGCCGCTCTCCCAGCTCGGGGTGATGCAGGTCCAGCGCCGGACGC
This sequence comes from Nesterenkonia lacusekhoensis, assembly GCF_017876395.1. Taxonomy (NCBI): domain Bacteria; kingdom Bacillati; phylum Actinomycetota; class Actinomycetes; order Micrococcales; family Micrococcaceae; genus Nesterenkonia; species Nesterenkonia lacusekhoensis. Next base: position 1,316,651 of record NZ_JAGINX010000001.1, read on the forward strand.
TCGGAGCGGATCCGCGGCAGCGAGTAGAAGTTGTGACGCGGCGGCGGGCAGGACGTAGCCCACTCGAGTGAGCCTCCGAAGCCCCACGGGTCGTCCACGAGGACCCTCTTGCCCTTGCGGTGAGTGATCCATACGTTCCAGAAGAACGGAATCAGCGAGGCGCCCAGCAGCATCGAGAACACCGTGGAGAACTGATTCATCGTGGTGAACCCGTCCTCGACCAGGTAGTCGGCGTAACGACGCGGCATGCCCATCACGCCCAGCCAGTGCTGGATCATGAAGGTGCCGTGGAAGCCGATGAAGAGCATCCAGAAGTTGATCTTGCCCAGACGCTCGTTGAGCATCTTGCCGGTCCACTTCGGCCACCAGAAGTAGAAGCCGGCGAACATCGCGAAGACCACGGTGCCGAAGACCACGTAGTGGAAGTGCGCCACCACGAAGTAGCTGTCGGACAGGTGGAAGTCCAGCGGCGGTGAGGCCAGGATGACGCCGGTCAGACCGCCGAAGAGGAAGGTCACCAGGAAGCCGAGGCTCCAGAGCATCGGCGTCTCGAAGGTGATCGACCCTCGCCACATCGTGCCGATCCAGTTGAAGAACTTCACACCGGTCGGAATAGCGATGAGCATGGTCATCAGCGCGAAGAACGGCAGCATCACTGCGCCGGTCACGTACATGTGGTGCGCCCAGACGGTCACCGACAGCGCGGCAATCGCGATGGTCGCGTAGACCAGGCCCTTGTAGCCGAAGATCGGCTTGCGGCTGAACACCGGCAGGATCTCGGAGACGATGCCGAAGAACGGCAGGGCGATGATGTAGACCTCAGGGTGCCCGAAGAACCAGAAGAGGTGCTGCCACAGGATGGCACCGCCCGCCTCCGGGTCGAAGACGTGGCCGCCGAAGCGACGGTCCAGGCCGAGGCCGAAGAGTGCGGCTGCCAGCGGCGGGAAGGCCATCAGCACCAGGATCGAGGTGATCAGCGTGTTCCAGGTGAAGATGGGCATACGCCACATGGTCATCCCCGGAGCACGCATGCAGATGATGGTGGTGATGAAGTTGACGCCACCCATGATGGTGCCGAAGCCGGTCAGCGCCAGGCCGAAGACCCAGAGGTCACCACCCACACCTGGTGAGTAGGTCGTATCTGAGAGCGGCGCGTAGGCGAACCAGCCGAAGGAGGCTGCACCCTGCGGGGTCAGGAAACCGGCGAGGGCCACCAGGGAGCCGAACAGGAAGAACCAGAAGGCCAGCGCGTTCAAACGCGGGAAGGCCACATCCGGCGAGCCGATCTGCAGGGGCATCATCACATTGGCGAATCCGGTGAACAGCGGGGTCGCGAACATCAGCAGCATCACCGTGCCGTGCATGGTGAACAGCTGGTTGTACTGCTCCTTGGTCTGCAGGAACTGCATGCCGGGTTCGAAGAGCTCAGCACGGATGATCAGCGCCATCACGCCGCCGATGCAGAAGAACAGGAACGAGGCGATCAGGTACATGTACCCGATGACCTTGTGATCGGTGGTCGTCAGCCAGCTGACGACGATCGCGCCTTTGGAGCGCGGGACGGAGCGAGCCTCTACGGCCCCTTCGTCAGCGGTGTATCCGAGTGTCGTGGCCACGGTCAGTCGTCCCCTTCGGTCGCACTCACGTCGTTGAGGTTCGGGTTCCGGTCGTAGGTCTCATCCAAGTGACCCTCGTCCAGAGTCTCGAGGTACTGCTCGAACTCCTGCGGGGAGACGACCTCCACGTTGAACAGCATCTCCGAGTGGTACTCGCCGCAGAGCTCGGCGCACTTGCCGTCGAAGGTTCCCTCTTCTTCGGGGACCAGGTGGATCTCGGTGGTGCGGCCGGGAACCATATCGCGCTTCTGCAGGAACTGCGGGATCCAGAAGGAGTGGATGACATCGCGGGAGGTCAGCTCGAAGGTGACCTCCTCATCGACCGGCAGGTACAGAGTGGGCAGACGCTGCTGGTCGCCCTCTTCGCCGGAGAGGTGAGCCTGAGTGCCGGCGTAGTGCCGCTCCTCACCGTTGTAGGTGTAGTTGAAGTCCCAGGCCCACTGCTTGCCGACCACGTTGACCACGAGCTCCGGGTCCTCATGGGGCTCGTCGATGGAGCGCTGGACCTCATCGGTGTAGTAGAAGAGCACACCGACCATCACCAGCGGGACCAGGGTGTACATGATCTCCAGGGGCACGTTGTAGGCCAGCTGGCGGGGGTAGCCGGTCTCCCCCTTGCGACGGCGGTAGGCCACCATGCACCAGAGCATGAGCGCCCAGGTGATCACGCCGACGATCAGCGCGGCGATCCAGGAGTTGACCCAGAGATCAGTCAGCTCTGCTGTGTTGCTGGTGGTGCCCCGACTTCCGGGAAGCCAGCCGCGACGGACTGGATCCGGGATCTCCGCGACGCAGGCGGTGAGCACCAGCGAGGCCGCGCCGGCCAGCGCGGTCGCTTTGACCGCGCGGTGACGGCGGCTGCCGGTTCGATTCTGCGAACTCACAGACGGCCCTTCCTCTTTCCTTGGTGTGCGATGCGATCAGCACGTTGTGGGGCCGCCGGCGGATCGGACCTGTGGGCGGCCTTGGACGTTCGGAGACAAGACTACTACGTGAAGTAGAAGCCCGGGAGCCCGGACACTCCGCGATGACACCGATTCCGATCGCCGCAGGGACCGCTATGACCTGCACAGATACGCGAAAACCCCGCTTCTACACGGTGTAGAACTCGTGAAGAGGCGGGGTTTTCGCTCAGTGCGGGCCAGCGCCCGCAGCACCTGCTCGATGTCATATTCGTGACACGAAGCGGGTGCGCGGCGTCAGCGGCTCAGTGGAACGAGTCGCCGCAGGCGCAGGATCCCCCGGCGTTGGGGTTGTCGATGGTGAAGCCCTGCTTCGAGATGGAGTCCTCGAAGTCGATCTTGGCGCTTTCGAGGTACGGGACGCTCATCTTGTCCACCACGACTTCGACGCCGCTGAACTCACGCAGGGCGTCGCCGTCGAGGATCCGCTCATCGAAGTAGAGCTGGTAGATCAGACCGGAGCAGCCGCCGGGCTGGACGGCGACGCGCAGCCGCAGGTCGGTCCGGCCCTCCTGCTCCAGCAGAGAAGCGACCTTCTGTGCCGCCTCATCGCTGAGCTCCACCTGATGAGCTTTGAAGCCTTCGACCTCATTGCCCGCGATCTCGGCGGCCTGTGCCGCCTGCTCGGCTGTTTCCTGTGCGGGTGCAGACATCGCAATCCCCTCTCCACATATGGATGGTCTTCCTGTTCAAAGGTACCAACACCAGTGGTGCGCCCGAACATTCCCCACATCCGCCTCTCCCACATCTCCGCCTCCCCCACAGGCCCGAGGGCCTGCAGCGGAGGAGCGGAGGGAGCCTGCGCGCTGCGACGGCGGTTACACTGGTCCGGTGTTTGGACGTAATAAGAAGACTGCCGACGAGACCACCGAGCCCGAGACCCAGGACGCGGCCGCCGAGGATCAGACCAAGCGGAGCCCGCAGCCCAAGGGCACCCCGACGCCGACACGGCGTGAGCGCGAGGCTGCCCGCAAGCGTCCTCTGGTGCCCGATGACCGTAAGGCAGCACGTCTGGCACAGCGCGAACACCTGCGCGAACTTCGCCAGAAGCAGCGCGTGGCCATGGAGACCGGTGACGAGAAGTACCTGCCTCCGCGCGACCGGGGCCCTCAGCGACGCTTCGTCCGTGACTGGGTGGACGCCCGGTTCGGCGTCGGCGAGTGGATGCTGCTGCTGGTGCTCGCCTTCCTGTTCATCTCCTTCGTCCTGACCGACGAGGCTCGCCTGGTGATGAGCCAGGTGCTCTGGCTCTTCGTCCTGGCCGTGATCGTCGAGTGCTGGTGGGTCGCCCGACGCGTCCGCAAGCAGCTGGAGGCGAAGTTCGGCGAGGTGGAGAAGGGCGTCCGCTTCTACGCCGCGATGCGGTCGCTGCAGATCCGGCGCCTGCGCCTGCCCAAGCCGATGGTCAGCCGCGGCGAGTTCCCCTCCTGAGGCGCGTTCCCTTCCTGATACGAACCAGGCCTGCGTTGATCCGCCGGACCCAGAACGGCCCCTGATAGATGAACGCCGAGTAGCCCTGCACCAGATCTGCTCCCAGGTCCAGCCGCTCGGCCACGTCTTCGGCGCTGACCACTCCCCCGACAGAGATGATGGCCGCGCTCTGCGGAAGCCGCTCGCGCAGCCTCACCAGGATCTCCTTGGAGCGGCCGGCCAGCACAGGACCGCTGAGACCGCCGGCCCCCTTGGACTCCACTTCCTCCGCCGAGGTGAGCAGCCCCTTCCGGGAGATGGTCGTATTGGTGGCGATGATGCCGTCCAGACCGAGTTCGGTGACCAGGTCCGCCACCGCATCGACGTCGTCGTCGGCCAGGTCCGGGGCGATCTTCACCAGCAGCGGGACATGTTCTGAGGTGGACTCGTCAGCCTGGCGGCGCACCGCTTCCAGCAGCGGCCGCAGCGCCTCGATGTCCTGGAGCTGCCGCAGCCCCGGGGTGTTCGGCGAGGACACGTTGACCACCAGATAATCCGCCACCGGCGCCAGCGCGCGGGTGGAGATCAGGTAGTCCTCCGTGGCCTCATCCAGAGGGGTCACCTTGGTCTTGCCGATGTTGACCCCGACGACGGGCGCGTGCCGCCCAGAGGCGCGCAGCCTGTCGATGCGGCGCCTGGTGCGCTCCAGCCGAGACCGCACGGCGGAGGCGCCGTCGTTGTTGAAGCCCATACGGTTGATCAGCGCCTGGTCCTCCACCAGACGGAACAGGCGCGGCGCGGCGTTTCCGGGCTGGGCGTGGGCGGTCACCGTGCCCACCTCGATATGGCCGAAGCCCAGCGCGGCCAGCGGAAGGACTGCGACGCCCCCCTTGTCGAACCCGGCCGCCAGGCCGAAGGGCGAGGGCCAGCTGCGCCCCAGCGCCTCGGTGCGCAGAGACTCCTGCGGCCGTGTCAGTCGCTCGAGCAGCCGATCGGCGCCGACGGCGGCGGCGATCTGCAGGCCGGCGACCACTGCATGATGTGCGGCTTCCGGGTCCATACGCTTGAAGACAGTGCTGAAGACGGCCCGGTAGAGCACCGGAGAAGAGAAGGAACTCGGCATGAGCTCCATCCTAATCGGCACGGCGCCGACTGCGCGGAGCGATCTCCTAGACTCGGAGGATGACTCAGCGGCCCCACGACTCCGCGGCACTGTTGGAGGACTCCCCCGCCGACCAGTGGGTTCCGGACCCCCTGCCCGGCTGCTCCCGCCGAACTCTTCCCCTGGGCGACGATGAGGAGGGACCATTCTGCGCCACACTCGTGCGCTTCGACGAGCGCCCAAGCCCCAGGACCTCCGAAGCGGAGAACGCCGGGACGAGGTCTGCGCCGCAGGAGCCGAAGGCGCCGGTGCTGCATCTGCACGGCTGGTCCGACTACTTCTACAACCTGCCCCTGGCGCGTCTCTGGGCCGAGCAGGGACATCCGTTCTACGCCCTGGACCTGCGCCGCTACGGCCGCAGCCTCCGGGAGGGACAGACTCCCGGCTACATCGAAGACCTTGCGCACTATGACGCCGATCTGGAGGCCGCACTGGAGGTCATCGCCGCCGAGCATCCTCAGGCGCCCCTGCCCCTGGTGCAGGGTCACTCCACCGGCGGTCTGATCGCCGCGCTGTGGGCCGAACGTCATCCCGGCCGCCTCGGGGCACTGGTGCTCAACAGCCCGTGGCTGGAGGTCCCCGGAGACGCCGCCGCCCGCACCGCCCTGGAGGGGCTGCTGACGCCGCTGAGCCACCTGAGCCCGAAGCGAGCGATGAAGCTCCCGGTGATGGACAACTACTGGAAGTCGCTCTCGGACCAGGCCCACGGAGAATGGTCCCTGCATCCGCGATGGCGTCCGCGCGACTCCTTTCCGATGACCTCAGGATGGCTGAAGGCGGTCCTCGCCGGTCACCGAGCGGTCTATGAGGGGCTTCATCTGCAGATGCCGGTGCTGGTCCTGCTCTCGGCCGCCACGAAGTATCGACGTCACTGGTCCGAGGAGCTGCTCGAACACGATTCGGTCCTCGACGTGGACCTGTTGGCCCGCCGTGCGATGAAGCTGGGCCGTCACGTCACCGTGGTGCGGCTGCGACGAGCACTGCATGACGTCTTCGCCTCCGAGGCTGCAGTGCGCCAGGAAGCGTTCGATGAGGTCTCACGCTGGATGCGGGCCTACGCACCGGTCTGAGAGCCGTTGCCGACCTGGTCCACCGCTCCGCCGTATCGGCGATCCCGCTGGGCGTAGATCTCGACGGCCTCCCACAGGGTGGTCCGGTCCACATCGGGCCAGAGGGTGTCCAGGAACACCATCTCCGCGTAGGCGGACTGCCACAGCAGGAAGTTGGAGAACCGCTGCTCTCCTGAGGTGCGCAGGAAGAGGTCGACGTCGGGCACCTCCGGCTCGTCCAGGTGCGCGGCCACTGTGGACTCACGGATGCGTCGGGGGTCGAGCGTACCGGCCGCGGCCTTCTCCGCGATCTGCCGGACGGCGTCGGTGATCTCCGCGCGGCCGCCGTAGTTCACACACATGGTCAGCGTGCAGCGATCGTTGGCGGCCGTCTGCTCCTCAGAGAGTTCCAACTCCTTGATCACTGAGCGCCAGAGCCTGGGCCGTCGGCCGTTCCACCGGATGCGCACGCCCCAGGAGTCCAGGACCTGCCGGCGGCGGCGCAGCACATCCCGGGAGAAGCCCATCAGGAAGCGCACCTCGTCCGGGGAACGCTTCCAGTTCTCCGTGGAGAACGCGTAGACGCTCACATGCTTGATGCCCATCTGCACCGCACCGGCCATCACATCCATCAGCGCCGCCTCGCCGGCTCGGTGCCCTTCGGTGCGGGGCAGGCCGCGCTGGTTGGCCCAGCGGCCGTTGCCGTCCATGACGATGGCCACGTGCTCGGGCACGAACTGTGCCGGGATCGACGGCGGCTGGGCACCGGCCTCATGGGGCCAGGGCTCCGCATACTCAGAAGGCATGGTGACCATTATCGGGCATAGCGCAGGTCAGGTTCATCCATACGCTCCGCCGGCCATCGATCGCAGGGGTCGCTCCAGATGATGTTGGACGTAGCCGCCGACCACAGAGGTCGCCTCGTGACGGTCCTCAGCGGCGGCCCTGCGAGTCTGCTCCCACCGGCCCTGCTGCAGAGCCTGGAGGAGATCAGCGGCTCCCCGTGTGAGGCTGCGGGTTCCGGGCGGCCGGCAGTCCGGACAGACGGGACCTCCGGCGGCGGGATGGAATCCGTCTTGGAGGCCTGGCCGTCCGCAGGAGACACAGGCGTTCCAGGTGATCGCCCACCCCGCAGCGCTGAGCGCGCGCAGCAGATAGGAGTTCAGGATCAGATCAGGGGCATGGACTCCGCGGGCCAGCGCCGACAGGGCCCCATGCAGGAGGGTGAACTGTCCGGAGGCTGAGCCGTCGTCGGATTCGGTCACCCGCTCCGCCGCCTCGGCCATCGTGTGGGCCGCCATGTACTTCTCGTAGTCTGCGGCGATGTCCGGTCCGTAGGTCCCTTTGGAGGTGGCCTGCGTGGCGATGTCCAGGCTGCGCCCGTGGACGAACTGAACATCGGCGACCATGAACGGTTCCAGCGTGGCACCGAACTTGGAGGAGGTACGGCGCACCCCCTTGGCCACGGCTCGGACCAACCCGTGGGAGGCCGTCAGCGTGGTGAGGATGCGGTCGGCCTCCCCCAGGTTCTGGGTGCGCAGGACGATCGCGGCGTCACGGTAGCTGCGCGAAGCGAAGGTGGACCCGGCCATGGCTCCAGGGTACTGCGCCGGCGTCGCCTGCGGTCACTCAGCGTCGCGCAGGGCGCGGTTCACCGCTGAGACCACAGCATGCAGAGAGGCAGTGGTGGTGTTGTGGTCCAGGCCCACTCCCCAGAGCACCCGCTCGCCGATGGCCAGTTCCACGAACGAGGCGGCCTGGGCGTCGCCGCCCTGACTCATGGCGTGTTCGGTGTAGTCCAGCAGGCGGACATCGACGCCGTCGCGTCGGAGGATCTCCAGAAGCGAGGCGATGGGTCCGTTGGCATCGGCGGTCTGCTGTGTCCAACGACCGCCGATCTGCAGCTGGATGTCCATGGAGAACTCACCGTCGTCGTCGGTGGTCGTCTCCACCTTGCCCAGGCGGTATCGGCCCCACTGCTCACCTTCGCCCTCGGAGGGGAGGTACTCGTCGCTGAAGACCCTCCAGATCTCCTCGCCGGAGACCTCACCGCCGGCGTCGTCGGCGCGGCGCTGGATGACACCGGAGAACTCGACCTGAGCCCGGCGGGGCAGATCCAGGCCGTGCTCAGTCTTGAGCAGATAGGCGACCCCGCCCTTGCCGGACTGGGAGTTCACGCGGATGACAGCCTCATAGCTGCGTCCGATGTCCTTCGGGTCGATGGGCAGGTAGGGCACGGCCCAGGTGATCTGATCCACGGACCGGCCTTCCCGCTCGGCCCGGGCGTTGATGTGGTCGAAACCCTTGTTGATCGCGTCCTGGTGGGACCCGGAGAAGGCGGTGAAGACCAGGTCGCCGGCCCAGGGAGAGCGCTCAGCCACCGGCATCTGGTTGCAGTACTCGGCGGTGCGCTTGATCTCGTCCATCGAGGAGAAGTCGATCTCCGGGTCGATGCCCTGGCTGAAGAGGTTCATGCCCAGGGTCACCAGATCCACGTTGCCGGTGCGCTCCCCGTTGCCGAACAGGCAGCCTTCGATGCGGTCGGCCCCTGCTTTGTACCCCAGCTCGGCGGCGGCCACGCCGGTGCCCCGGTCGTTGTGCGGGTGCAGGGAGAGGATGATGGAATCCCGGTTGCGCAGGTTCCGGTGCATCCACTCGATGGAATCGGCGTAGACATCCGGAGTGGACATCTCCACCGTGGCGGGAAGGTTAACGATCACGGGCCGTTCAGCAGTGGCCTCGAAGATCTCGACGACTTCGTCAGAGATGTGCGCGGCGAAGTCCAGCTCGGTGCCGGTGAAGGACTCCGGAGAGTACTGGTACCGGATGTCGGTCTGCGTGCCGGAGGTCGCCAGCAGCTGCTCCTCGTATTTGCGGCAGAGCCGGGCCCCCTGGGTCGCGATGTCGACGATCCCGGGCTTGTCCTGCTTGAAGACGACCTCACGCTGGAGCACCGAGGTGGAGTTGTAGAGGTGGACGATGGCGCGCGGAGCACCTTCCAGGGCTTCGAAGGTCCGCTCGATCAGATGCTCGCGGGCCTGGGTCAGCACCTGGATGTAGACGTCCTCAGGGATCTTGTCCTGCTCGATGAGCTGCCGGACGAAGTCGAAGTCGGTCTGCGAGGCCGAGGGGAAGCCCACCTCGATCTCTTTGTAGCCCATCCGGACCAGCAGGTCGAACATCCGGTGCTTGCGGTCCGGGGTCATCGGGTCGATCAGAGCCTGGTTGCCGTCGCGCAGGTCCACAGCGCACCAGCGCGGAGCCTCAGTGATGGTCTTCTCCGGCCACGTGCGGTCAGGCAGGGAGACCGTGATCTGGTCCTGGAAGGGGACATAGCGGTGGAACGGCATTCCGGAGGGCTTCTGCAGCTTCTGCATCATGCGTCCTTTTCAAGGGTGGGAGCTTGATCGGGTGCGGCCGAAAGGGGAGCCGGCCTCAGGTGCCGGTGACTCCGCAGCGGGGACTCGACCAGGAAGCCGTGCGCGAGATGACGCCGCTAGGCGTGCGCAGGCTCTTCCCCGCTGCGGCGGAGAAGCTCTAGTAGTAGCCCGGGACGCGTGATGATCTGCACATTTCCGACCGTAGCATGACGATGCCGCAGCCGCAGGTCACGGCCGCAACGTCCAGACTCTGGACTCTGTGGCCTGGTCAGAAGCGTGTGCCTGGTCAGAAGCCCAGGCGCCCCAGCTTCTTGGCGTCGCGCTGCCATTCCTTGGTGACCTTCACGTGCAGGTCCAGGTAGACCGGGGTGCCCAACAGGCGCCTGATGCCCTCACGGGCCTGGCTGCCGATCTGCTTGAGCCGGGTGCCGCCGCGGCCGATGATGATCGCCTTCTGTGAGTCCCGCTCCACGTGGATGGTGGCATGCACGTCGATCAGCGGACGGTCCTCGTCCCGACCTTCGCGCGGCAGGAGCTCCTCGACCGTCACCGCGATGGAGTGCGGGAGCTCGTCCCGGACGTCCTCCAGCGCCGCCTCCCGGATCAGCTCAGAGACCATGACCGCCTCCGGCTCATCGGTGAGCTCCCCCTCCGGGTAGAGCGGCGGAGAGAGCGGCATCATGCCGGCGAGCTCATCGGCCACCGTGTCCACCTGCTCACCCGCCGTCGCCGAGACGGGGATGATCGCTTCGAAGCCCTCGGCCTGCTTCCGCTCTCCGGCCAGGTGCTCACGCCCGAGCTGATCGACAGCGATCAGCTGCTCGGCCAGCTGGCTGCGCGAGACCTTGTCGGTCTTGGTGACCAGGGCGACCACGCGCTTATGCGGGACTTTGGTCAGCTGAGAGGCGATGAAACGGTCCCCCGGGCCGATCTTCTCGTCGGCAGGGAGACAGAACCCTACGACGTCGACCTCGGAGAGCGTGTCGATCACCAGATCGTTGAGACGCTGGCCCAGCAGCGTGCGGGGTCGGTGCAGCCCCGGCGTGTCCACCAGGACCAGCTGAGCGCCGCTGCGCTGCTCGTCGGCCGGACGGTTCACGATGCCGCGGATGGTGTGCCGCGTGGTCTGGGGCTTGGAGGAGGTGATCGCCACCTTCTCGCCCACCAACGCGTTGGTCAGCGTCGATTTGCCGGCATTGGGACGACCCACGAAGCTGGCGAATCCCGCCCGGAAGCTCTCGTCGAACTCAGGGAACACGGTCGGTCCTGCGGTCATCGTACTGTCTCCTGTTCAGCCACAGCCATGGCGTTGTGTCCCTCGTCTGTTCCCTGTGCACCGTCTGCGGCGTGGAGGGCCTGGACTCCGCGGTGGTCGTGGGCCTCCCAGGCCAGGATGTGGCTCACGCGATTGCGCCGTCCTTCGAGCCGGTCGGCGCGCAGCACTACACGCGAGTCGCCGCGCCCGGCGATCTGCACCTCTGAGCCTGCGATGGGCACCCGGCCCAACGTCTTGGCCAGCAGGCCTCCGACAGTGTCCACCTCGTCCTCGTGGTCCAGGTTCAGGGCGAAGAGCTCAGCGAAGTCGTCCACGGCCATCCGAGCCGAGATCCGATGCCGTCCGTCCTCCAAGGCCTCGACCTCCACAGCGGCGGTGTCGTACTCATCGATGATCTCACCCACGATCTCCTCAAGCAGGTCCTCCAGTGTGACCAGACCGGCGGTCCCGCCGTACTCGTCCACCACGACGGCGACATGGGTCGATTCCCGCTGCAGCTCGGAGAGGAGTTCGGAGACCGGCTTGGACTCCGGGACATACCGGACGTCGCGCTGAAGCTCCTGCACAGTGATGCTCCGGGAGTCGCGGCCGGCATAGGCGCCGGGGACCTCACCGGTGCGCAGGTGGTGCTCCAGAAAGGCGACGTCCTTGAGGTAGACCATGCCGGTGATGTCATCGGCCGAACCGCGGGTCACCGGCACACGGGAGTAGCCCGAACGCAGGAACAGCGTCATGGCCTCGGCCAGGGAGAGGCCGAGGTTCATGGTGACCATATCCGTGCGCGGCACCATGACCGCCCGCACTCTGGTGTCGGAGAGCTCGAAGACCGACTGGATCAGCTCGGCCTCAGCGTCCTCCAGCACATCGGTCTCCGAGGCACGAGCCACGAACTCGCGGAACTCCTCGTCGTCGAAGAACCCTTGATCACCCTCCCCGCTGCCGGGCACCAGGCGAGCCCCCAGGCCGGTGATCGCCTGCGGCACGGGGCCCAGCGCCAGTCGCAGCCCGCGGACCAGGTTGGCGGTGGCTGAGGCCACCAGCACGTGGTGCGCTCGGCCCACTCTCCGGGGTGAGAGCACAGAGAGGCCCGTTCCGGCCAGGACCAGCGCGGCCGCAGCCAGCAGCCCGGCCCAGGCGAGCTCCCCCACGGTGAGCACTGCGGTGAGGGTGACCAGCACGACGGCGGCAGTGCCGAGGAGCCAGCGCCACATCTGCAGCGCGGCAGTGTGCGAGACCGGATGGTCGAGGATCATCTGCACAGCGACCGATCGTCCGCGGCCTCCCCCTCTGGAGGCGATCTCCTCAGCCTCGCGGCGGGTCAGCCGGATGAAGGCGGCCTCTGCGGTGGAGAGCAGAAAGGCCAGCACTGCGCAGATCAGGGCAGCCGTGATCAGCAGAGCGGGGACCATCCTGCTCAGGCCTCCGTAGGGGCGGGACTCGGACGGCCCAGGAACTCTTCCAGCAGCGCCTTCTGCAGGGAGAACATCACGCGCCGCTGATCAGCATCAGCGTGATCGTGTCCCAGCAGGTGAAGGACTCCATGGACGCAGAGCAGCGCCAGTTCGTCCTCCGGCGCGTGCCCGGCCGCCTCGGCCTGTCGGCGCGCCACCTCCGGTGAGAGCACGATGTCACCCAGCACTCCCTCGTCCACGGGCTCTTCGGCCGTTCCGGGGACGAGTTCGTCCATCGGGAAGCTCATCACATCAGTGGTGTCCGGCAGATCCATCCAATCGCGATGCAGCTGTTCCATCTGCGCATCATCGATCAGCGTCACGGAGAGCTCCACCTCGCCCGCCAGGTGCAGACGCCGGTACAGGTGAGCGGTGAGCCGACCGAGCATGCCCAGATGCTCCGCGGTGACCCAGGCGCTGCCTGAGGTGTCCTCCACGGCGACGCCCGGCGGCGTCGGGACCGAGGGCGACGTCGGGACGGGGGCGCTCACCTCCGTGCCGCCCTGTTCTGACCTTCCCGGCTGTTCTGGTGGCGCTCGTAGGCGTCCACGATGCGCCCCACCAGCTGGTGGCGCACCACATCTTCGGAACCGAGCCGGGAGATGGCGATGTCGTCGACGCCCTCGAGGATCTCCAGGACGGTGCGCAGGCCGGAGTCGGTGCCGCGGGGCAGATCCACCTGCGTGATGTCGCCGGTGACCACGATCTTGGAGTTGAAGCCCAGGCGCGTCAGGAACATCTTCATCTGCTCGGCGGTGGTGTTCTGCGCCTCATCCAGGATGATGAACGAGTCGTTCAGCGTCCGGCCGCGCATATAGGCCAGCGGCGCGACCTCGATGATGCCCGACTCCATGAGCCGCGGGATGGACTCCGGATCGATCATGTCGTAGAGAGCGTCGTAGAGCGGCCGCAGATAGGGATCGATCTTCTCGTTGAGCGAGCCGGGCAGGAACCCCAGCCGCTCCCCCGCCTCCACGGCAGGGCGGGTCAGGATGATCCGGTTGATCTCTTTGGCCTGCAGAGCCTGCACCGCCTTGGCCATGGCCAGATAGGTCTTGCCCGTGCCGGCCGGGCCGATGCCGAAGACCACGGTGGACTCGTCGATGTGTTCGACGTAGTCCTGCTGGTTCGCCGTCTTGGGGCGGATGGTGCGGCCGCGGTGCGAAAGGATGTTGGTGGTCACCATCTTGGCGGAGGTCTGAGCCTGCTGGGCCCGGACCATCGTGGTGACCCGCTCGATCATCTCTGAGGTGGCGGTGGTGCCGGAGGCGGCCAGCGACTTCAGCTGGTCCACGATCTCCAGCAGCTGGTTCACCTCGTCGGCCGGGCCGACTGCGGTCAGCAGCTGGTCCCTCACGCCCAGAGATACCGCAGGGTAGATGCCTTGGAGGATGCGCACCGCGAGGTCCTGCTGGCCGAGGGTGCGGAACATGGTCTCCGCGTCGGCGAAGTGCACAGTGCGTTCGATGTTGCCCACGGGTGCGGCCGCCGCGCCGGCGGCGAGCCCGGAGGAGTGTGAAGTCTCAGTCATGTGAGCCCCATTCTAGCGCGGTCGCTCACCAATCCCAGCGCCCGAGCAGAATCTGTGCTCCGGCGATTCCCGCGGGGCCCGCGGTCGATGACCGCAGCACGCTGCGTCCCAGACGAGCGGTCCGCGCCCCGGCCTGGGTGAGCTGGGCGATCTCAGCCTCGGAGATTCCGCCCTCCGGGCCCACCACCAGGTGCAGCTCCCGCAGCTCAGGGGCCTGAAGCTGGTCCAGCACAGAGGCCAGTGAGATCTCCTCGGCCTCGTGGAGGACCACGACGCCGACCCCCTGCTGCTCGGCGAGGCTGCGGAGGTACTGGGCCGTGGTGTGCAGCTCACGCACCTGCGGCACCGAGGTGCGGCGAGTCTGCTTGGCGGCAGTGGTCACCGTGCTGACCCACTCAGCATGCTTCTTGGCCTCACGACCGGCCTTCCACCGGGCCACCGACCGTTCCGCCTGCCACGGGATCACCGCGTCGACGCCGAGCTCCGTGGCCGATTCCACGGCTTGGAGGTCGCGCTTGTCCTTGGCCAGGCCTTGGACGAGCACCAGGGCCGGATGGTCCTGAGGCTCTTCGGAGACCTCCTGGACCTCGACGACCATCTCGCCGGCGCCGGCGTCGAGGATCACACCCGAGACCTTCAGGCGATGCGTGTCGGAGAGCAGCACCTGCTCCCCCGCCCCCAGCCGCATCACCGTGGCGGCATGGTGGCCCTCGGTCCCGTCCACAGTGATCTGGGAGCCGGGCGTCAGCCCGTCCAGACGTCCGGGGCTCAGATGGAACAGCGGAGCAGTCACAGCAGGGGTCTCCTCATCGGGTGGGGTCTGGGATCTAGAGTGCGTCCCAGCGTTCGCGCAGCTTGGCGAAGACGCCGCGGTGCTCAGTGGTGGACTCTCCGAGCTCCTCACCGCGGTCCTCGGCGAACTCGCGCAGCAGCTCCTTCTGCCGGTCGCTGAGCTTGGACGGGGTCTCCACCTTCAGATGCACCTTGATGGCACCCCGACCGGAGCCGCGCAGGTGTCCGATCCCGCGATCGCGCAGGGTCAGCACCTCACCGGACTGGGTGCCCGGCCTGACCTCGAGCTCTTCGGGCCCGTCGAAGGTCTCCAGAGTGACCGTGGTGCCCAGCGCCGCTGCGGTCATCGGGACCGACACGGTCGCGTGGAGGTCGTTGCCGCGTCGGGTGAAGACCTCGTGCGGACGGATGTCCACCTCGATGAACAGGTCGCCGGAGGGCCCGCCGGCCATGCCGGCCTCCCCTTCGCCGCTGAGGTGGATGCGGTTGCCCTTGTCCACGCCCGCCGGGATCTTGATCTTCAGGCTGCGCCGCTCGCGCACCCGGCCCTGACCGTCGCACTCCTGGCAGGGGTCCTCGATGATGTTGCCGAAACCGCTGCAGCGGGCGCAGGTCTCGGTCTGGATGACCGTGCCGAGGATGGAGCGCATGGGCCGCTGCACCTGTCCCTGGCCGTGGCAGTCCGGGCAGGTGCTCGGCGTCGTGCCCTCGCGGGTGCAGCTGCCGTCGCAGACGGTGCAGGTGACCGCAGTCTCGAACTCGACCTCCTTGGTGGTGCCGAAGACGGCGTCCTCCAGGTCGATCTTGACCCGCAGCAGCGAGTCCTGACCGCGGCGGGTGCGGGAGGCGGGCCCGGAGGCTCCGCCGCCGAAGAATGTCTCGAAGATGTCGCTGAAGCCGCCGAAGCCTCCCCCTCCGCCGGGGAAGCCGCCTGCTGCGCGGCCGTTCTCGTCGCCGGTGGCGTCATAGTTGCGGCGCTTCTCCGGATCGGACAGGACCTCGTAGGCGCGGCCGAGCGTCTTGAACTGCTCAGCGGCGTCGTCGGAGGGGTTGACGTCCGGGTGGAGCTTGCGCGCCTTCTTCCGGTACGCCTTCTTGATGTCCTCGGTCGACGCGTCACGGCTGACGCCGAGTGCCTCGTAGTAGTCAGTCAATGCTTGCCCTTCGATCTGCTAGGTCAGTAGGTGCGGTTGCGTCAGGTGCTGTCATCCGTCGGAGAGGATCCTGGAGAGGTATCGCGCCATCGCTCGGACCGCGGACATCGTGGACCCGTAGTCCATCCGCGTGGGTCCGACCACGCCGAGCTTGGCCCCGTCTCCGGCCTCAGGTCCATACTCGGCGGCGACGACGGCGGCCTCGGCCAGCGAGTCGTGGCTGGTCTCCCGGCCGATCCGCACAGAGAGTCCGCGCGGGTCCTCCTGCATCTCGGTCAGCAGACGCAGCAGGACGACCTGCTCTTCCAGGGCTTCGAGGATGGGTCCGATGGAGGGCCCGAAGTCACGGTCCGACTTCGCGAGGTTAGCAGTGCCGGCCATGATGATGCGATCCACGCGACCGGCCTCCAACACGGCCTCCACAGAGTTCGCGATCACTGCCATGGCTGGCTGCAGACTCGGCTCCACCTGGGCGATCAGGTGGTCCAGGGGCAGCGGGGTGGCCGAGGCCGAACGGTTGTAGAGCTCCTCGGCCAGACGCTGTCCGATCCGATGGAGGCTCTCCTCATCCAGTCCGTCGGAGAGGGTCACCATCCGCTGCTCCACCTTGCCGGAGGAGAGGATGACCACCGCCAGCGCCTTCTGAGGGGTCATGGAGACCACTTCGATATGACGGATCTTGGCCTGGCTGTGCTGCGGGTGCTGCAGCACAGCCACCTGGTTGGTCAGCATGGCCAGCAGCCGGACCGTCTGATCCAGCATGGCGTCGTGGTCGTCGGCCGCCTCGAGCAGCGTGTCCATGGCACGGCGCTCTGCGCTGGAGAGCGGCCTGACTGCGGTGATCTTGTCCACGAAGGTGCGGTATCCGCGGTCGGTGGGGATCCGCCCGGCGGAGGTGTGCGGGGCGACGATCAGCCCCTCATCCTCCAGGAACGCCATATCGTTGCGGATCGTGGCCGGCGAGACCTCCAGGTTGTGGCGGTCCACCAGCGCCTTGGAACCCACAGGTTCGCGGGTGTGCACGTAGTCCTCCACGATGGCCCGCAGGACCTGCAGGCGACGGGTCTCCGACATCTTCTTCACGCCTCCCCGGGGGCAGGTCGGTTAGCACTCTGAATGATCAAGTGCTAATTCTACAGCTGTCGCCTCCGATCCGCGGCATGCGGCACCGCCGGTGGTAGGCTCCCACAGCTATGAGCTTCCCCACCGATTGGTCATCCTGGGGCCCCGCAGACATGGGCGCACGACGCCGGGCCCAGCACCGCGAAGTGCCCACTCTGCCCGCCGACCGCGGCACCGTCGTCGAAGAGACCGCCAGCGGATGGGTCGGCGCGATCGTCGGCGTCGAGGCTGCAGGCGGCGTCCATGTGGTGGTCCTGGAGGACCGGCGCGGCGCCACCCGCGCCTTCCCCCTGGGCCACGGATTCCTGCACGAAGGCTCACCGGTGGAGCTGACCGCGCCGGCCTCTACGACGGCTCAGCCGAAGAAGCCTGCGCGCACCGCCTCAGGCTCCGTGGCCGTGGAGAACGCGCCAGCCCGCGTGGCCCGCGCCTCCCGGATCTGGGTGGAGGGCACCCACGACGCCGAGCTGGTCGAGAAGGTCTGGGGCGAGGACCTGCGCCTGGAGGGGATCGTGGTGGAGCCGCTGCACGGCGCAGACGACCTCGTCGGGGCGATCCGGGAGTTCCGGCCCGGCCCGGAGCGGCGAGTCGGCGTTCTGCTGGACCATCTGGTCAAGGGATCCAAAGAGTCGAGGATCGCCGCAGAGGCCATGGCGATGCCGGGCGCCTCCGGCAATGTGCTGGTGCTCGGCCACCCCTATGTCGATGTCTGGCAGGCGGTGAAGCCTCAGCTGCTGGGCCTGCAGCGCTGGCCTGACATCCCCCGCTCCGTGGACATCAAGGTAGGCACCCTCAAGGCTCTGGGATGGCCCCATGCCGGCCAGCGCGACATCGCCCAGGGGTGGAAGCGGATCCTCTCCACCGTCACCAGCTATACGGACTTGGAGCCCTCGCTGCTGGGACGGGTCGAGGAGCTCATCGACTTCGTGACCCAGTAGTTCGCGTGTCTCTGGCCGGGTCCGCACCTCAACGGATAAAATCTCTGCCATGGCACACCTGGAAGGATCACCGGCAGCAGCCCAGCCGTTGACGCCGAGCGAAGACCGCCGCTGGGCCACTCTGGCTCACTTCGGCGGAGTCATGGGCTGCATCCCTTCCCTGGCCATCTACCTGGTCTTCCGGGACCGTGGTCCCTTCACCGCCCAGGAGTCGAAAGAGGCGCTGAACTACACCCTGCCGCTGACGGTGGTCATGCTGGCCTGCTACCTGCTGGCTCTGCTGCCGGCCATCGGGTGGATCTTCGGCATCGCAGCGGTCTTCCTCTGGGTGGTCATGACGCTCTCCGGGCTGGTCGCCGGCATCGAGTGCAATAAGGGGCGCCCGTACCGCTATTGGATGAACCTGCGCCTGATCCACTGATCGGGACGGCTCAGCTCAGGGCGCGAGCCGACGAGTGACCGCGTCGGCGAGCAGGCGGCCTTTCAGCGTCAGCACGGCGCGCCCCTCCGGGTGAGCCTCAGTGGGGACGGCCGCTTCCTCCTCGATCAGGCCGTCGCTGACCAGCCGGCCCAGCTCCGCTGCGCTGATCCTCTCGCCGTCGATCTCTGCCAACTCCTCCAACGCGTTGTAGTCGGCGATGTCCAGGCCCTCCCGGATGCGCAGACGCAGCATCAGATGTTCCAGGACCTTGGCCTCGGCGTCGAGGATCTCCCGGCCGTGGCCCGGCGTGGTCCCTGCGTGCAGACGTTGGGCATAGGCGGCGGGGTGTTTGGCGTTCCACCAGCGCATCCCGGCCATATGTGAATGAGCACCAGGACCGGCGCCCCACCAGTCTGCATCCCTCCAGTAGTTCAGGTTGTGATCGGAGCGGGTCTGCTCCGAGGTGGAGTAGTTCGAGACCTCATACCACCGGTAGCCGGCCGCTGTGAGCACCTCATCGGTGAGCAGGTACTTATCGGCCTGATCGTCAGGATCGATGTCCGGCAGCGTGCCGCGGCGGATCTGGGCGGCCATGGCCGTGCCCTCCTCCACGATCAGCGAGTAGGCCGAGACGTGGTCCGGGCCCATCGCCACGACTTCCTCCAGGCTGCGCCGCCAGTCCTGAAGGCTCTCCCCCGGTGTCCCGTGGATCAGATCCAGACTGACCTCAAGGCCGACAGCTCGGGCCGCCTCCACCGCACGGGGAACGTTGCGCGGGTCGTGGGTGCGGTCCAAGGTGGCGAGCACCTCCGGCACCGCTGACTGCATACCCAGACTGATCCGGGTGAAGCCGGCCTGAGCCAACACCCGGGCGGACTCTGGGGTCACGGTGTCGGGATTGGCCTCGGTGGTGATCTCAGCGCCCTCGACGAAGCCGAAGAGCTCCCGTGCCCGGCCCAGGATGCGGGAGAGATCCTCGGCGGGCAGCAGCGTGGGCGTCCCGCCTCCGAAGAACACAGTCGACAGCGGCCGCTCCGGCGCGCCCGAGCGGTCCAGGACCCCACGAGCGAAATCCAGCTCGCTGATGAGCGTATCCGGATAGGACTGCCGGGAGGCGCCCGGCCCCAGGTCTTCAGAGGTGTAGGTGTTGAAGTCGCAGTAGCCGCAGCGCACCGAGCAGAACGGAATGTGGACGTAGAGTCCGAAGGGATTCTGGGCTCGGCCCGGCAGAGCGCCCAGGACCTCCTGCGGGAAGGACCCGTCGGCTGGCAGCGGATCCCCCAGCGGAAGAGCTGAAGGGCTCACGCTACTTCTTCGCCGCCTTCTCCTTGCCGGACTCCTCGTCAGAGGAGAGTGCGGCGATGAAGGCCTCCTGTGGGATCTCCACAGTGCCGACCATCTTCATGCGCTTCTTGCCCTCCTTCTGCTTCTCCAGCAGCTTGCGCTTACGGCTGATGTCGCCGCCGTAGCACTTCGAGAGGACGTCCTTACGGATGGCGCGGATGTTCTCACGAGCGATGATGCGGGATCCGATGGCGGCCTGGATAGGGACCTCATACTGCTGACGAGGAATGAGCTCCTTGAGCCGCGAGGCCATCTTCACGCCGTAGGAATAGGCGTGGTCGCGGTGGGTGATCGCCGAGAAGGCGTCGACCTTGTCGCCCTGCAGCAAGATGTCCACCTTGACCAGGTCCGCGACCTGGTCGCCGGCGCTCTGCCAGTTGAAGGAGGCGTATCCCTTGGTGCGGGACTTCAGCAGATCGAAGAAGTCGAAGACGATCTCGGCCAGCGGCATCTTGTACCGGATCTCCACGCGCTCCTCGGACAGGTAGTCCATCCCGGACATCGAGCCGCGGCGGGACTGACACAGCTCCATGACCGCCCCGATGAACTCCGCCGGAACGATGATGGTGGAATCCACCACCGGCTCGCGGATCTCGTTGACCTTGCCGTCGGGGAACTCAGACGGGTTGGTGACCCGGTGCAGCTCCCCGCCTTCGTCCACCACGTCGTAGATGACGTTAGGCGCCGTGGAGATCAGGTCCAGGTTGTATTCGGCCTCGAGGCGCTGCCGGGTGATCTCCAGGTGCAGCAGACCCAGGAAGCCCACACGGAAGCCGAAGCCCAGCGCGGCCGAGACTTCGGGCTCGAAGTTCAGGGCGGCGTCGTTGAGCTGAAGCTTCTCCAGCGCCTCGCGCAGTACGGGGAAGTCGGAGCCGTCGATCGGGAAGAGCCCGGAATACACCATGGGCAGCGGTTCCTGATAGCCGGTGATGATGTCATCCGCCGGCTGGTTGGCTGAGGTGACGGTGTCACCGACCTTGGACTGCCGGACGTCCTTCACCCCGGTGATCAGGTAGCCGACCTCGCCCACGCCGAGCCCCTCGGAGGGCTCCGGCTCAGGCTGGGAGACCCCGATCTCCAGCAGCTCGTGCGTGGCGCCGGTGGACATCATCTTAATCTTCTCGCGGTGGGAGAGCTGGCCGTCGACCACCCGGACGAAGGTGACCACACCGCGGTAGGTGTCGTAGACGGAGTCGAAGATCATCGCGCGGGCCGGAGCCTCGGCGTCGCCCACCGGTGCCGGGACATCCTCGACGAGCTTGTCCAGCAGATCCTCCACACCCTCACCGGTCTTGCCGGAGACGCGCAGGACATCTTCGGGTTCGCATCCGATCAGGTGGGCCAGCTCCTCGGAGTATTTGTCCGGCATGGCCGCGGGCAGATCGATCTTGTTGAGCACCGGGATGATGGCCAGCTCGTGCTCCATGGCCAGGTACAGGTTGGCCAGGGTCTGGGCCTCGATCCCTTGGGCCGCGTCCACCAGGAGGACGGCGCCCTCACAGGCGGCCAGGGAGCGTGAGACCTCATAGGAGAAGTCCACGTGACCGGGGGTGTCGATCATGTGGAAGGCGTAGGTCTCGTCCTGGTACTCCCAGGGCATGCGCACGGCCTGGGACTTGATGGTGATGCCGCGGTCGCGTTCGATGTCCATGCGGTCCAGGTACTGGGCCTTCATGTCCCGGGGCTGGACCACACCGGTGAGCTGGAGCATCCGATCCGCGAGGGTGGATTTCCCGTGGTCGATGTGCGCAATGATGCAGAAGTTGCGGATGACGCTGGGATCCGTCGCGGCGGGCACCCGTGGAGTGCGGGCCTTCGGTGACACGTGTAGGACGTCCTTCTCTCTCGGTAGCAAAGAGGGCGGCAGCAGACCTCAGTCTACTGCCGCCCTCAGGTCGTGCTGCTGGTCTGGGTGACGATCAGAGAGCGTTGACCTTGGCTGCCAGACCGGACTTCCGGTTGGCGGCGTTGTTCTTGTGGATGACGCCCTTGGAGGCTGCCTTGTCCAGCTTGCGGGCCGCCTCACGCTGAGCGGCCTGCGCGGCGTCCTTGTCACCGGCGGTGATCGCCTTGCGGACCTTCTTGATGGAGGTGCGCAGCTCGGACTTCACGGCCTGGTTGCGCTGGCGAGCCTTCTCGTTGGTGAGGATGCGCTTCTTCTGAGACTTGATGTTTGCCACGTGTGCTCGATTCCTTACGGATCAGGTGTTTTCGGACGAGCACTGACGACGACGGCGGAAGATTTCAGCGGCGTGGGGCGCCGTGGCGATTCACCCCGACCTCTGTCGGGCAGAGGGACCCATCGGTCGGAGCGCTTGATCGCCGTCGTAGTCAGTGCCGACTCCGCGGACAGCCCGCAGAGCCGTAGACACTGAGAGTAAATCTTAGCAGAGAAACCCGTCAGATCCTCAGCGTCCCGCGGCGGCGGCCACGATGCCGATCGCCTTCTCCACCGCGTACTCTGGGGTGCGCGAGGCGCCTTTGGCCTCAGCGTCGGCCTGGGCGACGGCTTCGATGGCCTCCGCGGCCCGGTGCGACTGCCATCGGCGGGCCGTCTCCTGGGCCTGGCGCAGCTGCCAGGGCGGCGCGCCGAGGGCCGAAGCCAGCCGGTCCGCGCTGCCGCGGTGGTCCACCAGAGCTGCGATATGACGCCCCTTGCCGGCCAAGGCTGCGGTGACGGCGATGGGTGAGACCCCAGTGGCCACAGCGTGGCGGTACAGACGTGTGGCGGCCTCTCCCCTGCCTTCGAAGGCGGCGTCGGCCACTTTGAAGGCTGTGGCCTCGACTCGGCCGCCGTGATAGCGGTCGACATCATCCTCCGTGACCTCGCCGGGGATGTCACGCAGCAGCTGCTGGCAGGCTCCGCCGAGGTCGGAGAGCGAGGTGCCGGCGGCCTGGACCAGGGCACGGGCGGCGTCGGGCTGGATGGAACGGTCCGCGGCGCGGAACTCGCGGCGGACGAAGTCGAGCTTATCGGTGTCGCTCTTGGCGGCGGAGCAGTCCACCACCACGGCCTTCTTGGCCAGCACGTCGAGCAGCTTCTTGCCGCGGTTGCCCCCGGAGTGGCGGAAGATGATGGTCACGTCGTCACCGCCCTCCTCCAGGAAGGCCAGAGCCTCGGCCAGGAAGGTGTCATTCATCTGCGCCAGATCCTCGGCGAGGATCAGGCGGGCCTCGCCGAACAGCGAGGGCGAGGCCAGTGTGGCCAGCTCCCCGACGGCGGCATTGGCGACGTCGAGCCGCGTGTACTCGAGGTCCGGCTGCTCGGCACGCAGCTGAGCTTTGATCCGGTCTGTGGCACGGGTGGCCACGTAGTCCTCGGGGCCTTTGAGCAGGACCAGCGGAGAGGCCTCCACTGCGCGGAAGTCCACTCCCGCAGACTGTTGGGCGCCCCGACCGCCGGAGGCCCTGCCCCCGCGCGCCGAACCGCCGCGTCCTGATCCTCTGCCTCGCTGTGCTGCCACGGGTCGATCCTATCGCTGGTCACAGACATGAGCAGATCCTCGCCTCGACCGTCAGGGCAGGTGAAGCTCTCCGGAGAAGTGGCGGCGCCCCTTCCTCGGGTTCCACCCGGTGAAGAGCTGCGTCTTCTCATCCGGCTTCTCCACGCTGACCGCCACCTTGCCCGGCAGGGTGACCGGGGCGTCGAAGCTGATGCTCCAGCTGTGACCTGCGGCGTCGGGCTCTCTGCCTTCCAGAATCCGAGCCGCGGTGTACATGCCGTGGACGATGGCCTTCGGCATGCCCAGCGCTTTGGCACTCAGTCCCGACAGGTGGATGGGGTTGTAGTCGCCGGAGACCGCCGCATAGCGTCGGCCCTCATCGGAGCCGAGAGACCACTGTGCCGTCATGGGCGGCGGGACGAAGCCTGCTCCGCCGGAGCGGGACTCCTCGCTGCGGTCCGGCTTCCCCGCCAGAAACACCCCGCGGCTGAGGTAGGTGGATGCTCCGCGCCACAGCGGAGCTTCCTCCGCCGCAGCTGCGCTGAAGGCCTCGGTGACGATATCGACCTGGGTCCCCTTGCGATGCGGGCGCAGGTTCTCCGCATGCGCCCGCAGCCGCAGGGGCTGCCCCGGGGCGATCGGCCGACGATGCTCCACCTGGTTGGACAGGTGGACCAGCCCCATCAGCTGCAGAGGGAAGTCCTCACGGGTCATCAGCTGCAGCTGCAGCGGGAAGCCCAGGATGTGCACCAACACGGAGGGCAGCGAGCTGCGGTGGACTCCGTCGAAGGCTTCGCCTCCGAAGAGCCTGCGGTAGGCCTCCAGCTGTTCCGCCGAGGCTCCCGGATGGCTGACCTCCTCCGGAGACGAGGACAGCACGCGCAGATCCCCGTTGGAGCTGAGCTTGGAGGTCAGTGCGCCGAGGGCGGCCTTGCGGTATGAGCTCAGAATGCTGGCCATGATCACGCCCCCACGAGGTTCTGGCCGCAGACCCGCAGCGTCAGCCCAGAGGTCCCTCCGGCTGCCGGTGAGGCGAGGAAGGCGATGGTCTCCGCGACATCCTCCGGCAGTCCGCCCTGGTTCAGCGAGTTCAGCCGGCGGGCGACCTCTCGGGTGACCAGCGGGATCTTCGCAGTCATCTCGGTCTCGATGAAGCCCGGAGCCACCGCGTTGATGGTCCCGTGCCGGGCCTGCAGCTGAGCCGAGGTCGCTGAGACCATTCCGATGACGCCGGACTTCGACGCCGCGTAGTTCGTCTGTCCGCGATTGCCGGCGATGCCGGAGGTCGAGGCCAGAGACACGATCCGCGGCCCCACAGTGGCCTCGGCGCGGTTGAACAGCTCGGAGGCGAGGAAGGCCCGGTTCATCCGCAGCTGGGATTCGATGTTCACTGCGATCACCGAGTCCCAGCGGGAGGCGTCCATATTGGCCAGCAGCTTGTCCCGAGTGATGCCGGCGTTGTGCACCACGATGTCCAGGCGCCCGTAGTGCTGCTCAGCATGGGTGAGGATCCGCTCCCCGGCGTCCTCCGCTGTGATGTCCAGCTGCAGAGCCGTTCCGGAGATCTCGTTGGCCACAGCGGCCAGGTGCTCACCGGCCGCCGGGATGTCCACTGCGATCACCTCGGCCCCGTCGCGGCGCAGCGTCTTGGCGATGGCCGCGCCGATGCCTCGGGCGGCTCCGGTCACCACCGCCACCTGACCCTGCAGCGGTGTGGACCAGTCCTCAGGCAGGGCGCCGTTGACGCTGCCCACCGAGATGAACTGTCCGGAGACGAAGGCCGAGCGGCCCGAGAGCAGGAAGCGCAGGGCCCCGGCGAACCCGGGCGCGGCGGCGTCGAGGTCATTCTGCAGCACGATGCCGTTGGCGGTCCCGCCGGCCCGCATCTCATGAGCCAACGACCGGGTCATCCCTTCGACCCCCTTGCGCGCGGCACGCACACCAGGATCCTCAGCCTGCTGAGGGTCTCGGAAGACGGTGATGACTCGGGCCGAGGACCTCAGCTGCTTGAGCAGTCCACCCACGGCGAGCACATCGGCGCTGAGCTGAGCCGGGGAGCTGATCGTATCGAAGGCGGCCACAACGGCCGCGGCCTTCTCACGGGGCCCCAGATGCCGGCGCACGTCCAGGCCCCACCCAAGCATGACCTCGGCGATGCGGTCTGAGGTCGCGCTCTCGCCCACCACGACGACGGGCCCTTCGACCAGTGGGGCGTCGGGGCGATAGCGACGCAGCTTGGCCGGCTGGGGCAGGCCGAGCGACGTGGTGAGCTTCCGCCCCAGGCCGGTGTTGGCGAATTCGGTGTAGGTGTCCCTCATCGTCACCGTCCTTCCACGATCGCAGTGATGCCCTGTCCACCGGCGGCGCAGACAGAGATGAAGCCGAGCTTTCCGGGCTTGCCGTGCAGCATCTTGGCCAGCGTGCCCACGATCCTCCCACCGGTGGCGGCGAAGGGGTGGCCGGCTGCCAGCGAGGAGCCGTTGACGTTGAGCTTGGACCGGTCGATCGGACCCATGGCGCCGTCGAGTCCGAGCTTATTGCGGCAGAAGTCCTCATCCTCCCAGGCCTTGATCTGGGCCAGCACCGTGGAGGCGAAGGCCTCGTGGATCTCGATGAACTCGAAGTCCTCGAAGGTGAGGTTGTTGCGGCGCAGCATCCGCGCGGCGGCATAGGCCGGAGCCATGAGCAGGCCTTCGGCGCCGTCGACGAAGTCCACAGCGCCCTCCTCGTAGTCCACGAAGTTGGCCAGCTTGGGCAGATCGTGCGCATCGGCCCACTCCTCCGAGCCCAGCAGGACCGCTGCCGCGCCGTCGGTCAGCGGAGTGGAGTTGGCCGCGGTCATCGTGGCCTCCTCCCCGAGGTCCCGGCCGAAGCTGGGCTTGAGCTTGGCCAGCTTCTCCATGCTGGAGTCCGGGCGCAGGTTGTTGTCCTTGGCCACGCCCTGGAAGGGGGTGATCAGATCGTCGAAGAATCCGGCGTCGTAGGCTGCGGCCAGGTTCTTATGGCTGGCCAGGGCGAGCTCATCCTGCTCCTGACGGGTGATGCCCCAGGCGTGGGCTGTCACGGCCATGTGATCGCCCATGGACAGACCGGTGCGCGGCTCGGCCACACCGGGGGCCTGCGGCACCAGGTGGCCCGGACGGATCTTGGCCAGAGCCTTCAGCCGCTGCCCGGCGGTCTTGGCGCGGTTGGCCTCCATGAGGATGCCGCGCAGCTCATCGGTGACCACGATGGGTGCATCCGAGATGGAGTCCACGCCGCCGCCGACGGCGGAGTCGATCTGGCCCAGCTTGATCTTATTGGCGAGCGAGCCGATGGCCTCCATACCGGTGGCACAGGCCATCTGGACGTCATAGGCCGGCGTCTTGGGATCCAGCGGGGTGCCCAGCACCGACTCCCGCACCAGGTTGAAGTTCTTGGAGTGCTTCATCACCGCGCCGCCGGCGACTGTGCCCAGCTGTTCGCCCTGGAGGCCGAAGCGCGCGATCAGCCCGTTGAGCGCAGAGGTCAGCATGTCCTGGTTGGAAGCCTTCGCATAGGCACCATGGGCCCGGACGAAAGGGATGCGATTTCCGCCGATGATGACGGCGTCGCGAGTGGTGGTCGGGGTGCTCACTGGTCACGCTCCTCAAGAGATCTGGGTGGCATTTGGCTTTTATTACTCACCAGTATCTAGACTACATGTGTGTCCCGTCACTCTAAAAGGAGCTGCCATGACTGAGAGCCTCACCGAAGAGACCACCACCGATGCCGCTGTGGACAAAGAGTTGCTCGAGAAGCTGCTGCTGGGCCGCTGGGCCGAGACGCGGCGCACCTCCCGCGCCGTGGCCGCCGACCCGAAGTTCCACAAGGTCGAGGGCATCACCAAAGAAGATCACCGCGAGCGCGTCCTCAAACAGCTCCACGGCCTGGTGGACGCCGGCGCCATCCAGCGTGCCTTCCCCGAGGAGTACGGAGGTCAGGATGCCCATGGCGCGAACATCGCGGCCTTCGAGGAGCTGGTCACCGCTGACCCTTCCCTGCAGATCAAATCCGGAGTCCAGTGGGGTCTCTTCGGCGCGGCGGTGCTGCACCTGGGCTCCCGCGAGCACCATGAGCGATTCCTGCCCGGGATCATGGATCTCAGCGTACCCGGCGCCTTCGCCATGACGGAGATCGGCCACGGCTCCGATGTGGCGTCCCTGGGCACCACCGCCACCTATGATCCGGCCACCGAGGAGTTTGTGCTCAACACGCCATTCCCGGCCGCCACCAAGCGATACCTCGGCAATGCCGCCGTGGACGCCAAGGACGCCGTGGTCTTCGCCCAGCTGATCACCCCGGGCGAGGAGGAGGGCCAAGCCCCCATCAACCGCGGCGTGCACGCCTTCTACTGCCACATCCGCGATGACCAGGGGAACCCGCTGCCTGGGATCACCATCGGCGATGACGGCCAGAAGGGCGGACTCAACGGGGTGGACAACGGCCAGTTCACCTTCGAGGAGATCCGCATCCCGCGGACCTACCTGCTCAACCGCTACGGCGATGTGGCCCCGGACGGCACCTACACCTCCTCCATCGAATCCCCCGGCCGCCGCTTCTTCACCATGATCGGCACACTGGTCCAGGGCCGGGTCTCGCTGACCGGCGCCGCCGTCGCCGCTTCCAAGCTGGGGCTGATCGGGGCGATCACCTACGGCAACCAGCGCCGGCAGTTCAACGCCTCCTCCACCACGGAGGAAGAGGTCCTGATGGACTATCAGCTCCATCAGCGCCGCCTCATCCCCCGGTTGGCCACCACGCTGGCGGCAAGCTTCGCCCACGAGAAGCTGCTGACCAAGCTCGACGACGTCTTCTCCGGAGCCGACGACTCCGACCAGAACCGTCAGGAGCTGGAGACCCTGGCCGCTGCGATCAAGCCTGTGGCCACCTGGCACGCCCTGGACACGCTGCAGGAGGCCCGTGAGGCCTGTGGCGGCGCCGGGTTCATGGCAGAGAACCGTTTCACCTCGCTGCGAGCGGATCTGGATGTCTATGTGACCTTCGAAGGTGACAACAACGTGCTGCTGCAGCTGGTGGCCAAGCGCCTGCTCAGCGACTACGCCGCAGAGTTCAAGAACGCCGACGCCGGGGCTCTCTCCCGCTATGTGGCCACTCAGGCGCAGTCCACGGTGTTGCACCGATTCGGACTGCGCCGGGCCTTCCAGTCGGTCCAGGACACCGGCGATGAGCGCCGCAGCGCCAACTGGTTCAAGCAGCCCGACGTCCAGCGCGATCTGCTCACCGACCGGGTGCGCCAGATGGTGATCGACGCCGCCGGCGAACTGCGCAGCGTGGCCAAGAAGCCTGCAGCCGAACAGGCGGCCACCTTCAATGAGCACCAGTACGAGATCATCAGCGCGGCCAAGGCCCATTCCGACCTGCTGCTCTGGGAGGCCTTCACCGAGGCGCTGGAGGAGATCGAGGACCCGGGCACCAAGAAGGTCATGACCTGGCTGCGCGACATCTACGCACTGAGCCGGATCGAGGAGACCCTGGACTGGTACCTGATCAACGGCCGTGTCTCCGCCCAGCGGGCAAAGACGCTGAGCCCCTACATCAACCGACTGGTCGCCCGAGTCCGCCCCCACGCCCAGGACATCGTGGACGCCTTCGGCTACACCGATGACCACATCCGCATGGAGGTGGCCTCGGGGGCTGAGGCGAAGCGCCAGGAGGAGGCCATCGAGCACTACCGTCGGCTGCGGGCCTCGTCGTCGGCACCGGTGGATGAGCGCACGCTCATCGCCAGAGACCGCAGCAGGTGACCCGCGGGACCGCTGCGCCCGCATCTTGGCGTTTCCAGCTCCGTGGGAGTTGAATGGTGGGATGGCAGTGATCGGCTCAGATGCATCGTCCCGTGCGGACTCCCCTTTCCCCGGCGCCCACCGTGAGAATCTCACCCGTGAGGAAGCCTTCCAGCGCTCCGCACACCTGGAGGTGGAGCGCTATGAGGTCCACGTGGACCTCTCCGGGGCGGCGGAGAACGGAGCAGCCGCCTACCCCGTGACCACGAGGGTCAGGTTCCGCGCCGAGGCAGGGCAGTCCACGTTCTTGGATTACCTCGGGGACTCGGTCGAGCAGGTGCTGCTCAACGGCGAGACCCTCGATCCTGCCCAGGACGTCGGGACTGCACGCATCCGCCTGCGGAACCTGCAGGAGACGAACACCGCGGAGATCCGCTCCACCTCGCGCTACTCCCGCTCCGGGGAGGGCATGCACCGGTTCGTGGATCCCTCCGACGGTCAGGTCTACCTCTATACGCAGTATGAGCCGGCCGATTCACGCCGGGTCTTCCCGGTCTTCGAGCAGCCCGACCTCAAAGCACGCTTCAGGTTCTCGATCACCGGCCCGGAGTCCTGGCAGCTGCGCTCCAACAGCCCGGAGATCGCGAGGGAATCGGCCGGCGAGGGGCTGGTGACCGTCTCCTTCGCCGAGACCGAGCCGATGAGCTCCTACATCACCACGCTGCTGGCCGGGCCCTACCATCTGGTCCAGGACACCTGGCGCGACATCGACCTGGGAGTGCTCTGCCGCACATCCCTGGCACAGCATCTCGACGCTGAGGAGATCCTGACCGTGACGGCCCAGGGCTTGGAGTTCTTCCACGAGGAGTTCTCCTACGGATACCCCTGGGGTCGCGGCACCGATGGGCGCGCCAAATACGACCAGGTCTTCGTGCCCGAGTACAACCTCGGCGCCATGGAGAACCCGGGGCTGGTCACCTTCACCGAGAAGTATGTCTTCGACACTGCCGCCACCGACGCTCAGCACGAAGGCCGCGCCACCACGATCATGCACGAGATGGCCCATATGTGGTTCGGCGATCTGGTCACCATGCACTGGTGGGACGACCTGTGGCTCAAAGAGTCCTTCGCCGACTACATGGGCACCTTGGCCGTGGACGAGGCGACCGCCTGGTCGACGTCGTGGGTCTCCTTCGCCAACGGACGCAAAGCCTGGGCCTATGTCCAGGACCAGCTGCCCACCACTCACCCGATCGTCGCCGACATCGAGGACCTGGAGGCGGCTGACCAGAACTTCGACGGCATCACCTACGCCAAGGGCGCAAGCGTGCTCAAGCAGCTGGCCGCCTACGCCGGCCGGGAGGCCTTCCGCGAAGCGTCCCGGCAGTACTTCCGCCGCCACGCGTTCGGCAACGCCTCGCTGCGCGACTTCCTGGATGCTCTCGAAGAGGCCACCGGCAAAGATATGCAGGCCTGGGCACAGAGCTGGCTGCAGACCGCAGGGCTTCCCGAGCTCAGTTCCGAGGTCTCCGGAACTGTCGTCAGCGTGCGCGAGTCGGGCATCGACCCGATGACCGGCTCCCCGATCCACCGTCCCCATGTGATCGATCTGGGGATCTACGCGCTCACCCAGAACGGCCACCTGGCTCTGGAGAGCTCCACGGCGGTGCAGATCCCTGCCGACGCCGCCGGCGAGCCGGTCGAGGTCACCACCGTGCCCGAAGACGGCCGGCCGCGTCTGATCCTCCCCAATGAGAAGGACCTCACCTACGCCAAGCTGCGTTTGGATCCAGCCTCCGCGGCGGCCGCTCTGCGCTTCCCTGTG